>JANPGU010000376.1:0-8801 GCA_031424095.1 Gammaproteobacteria bacterium | reverse complement strand
CCGCCGGCGGCGCCCTCGCCTTTTTTCCCGAAGGCACATTTCATCACGCACCAGGCCTGATGCGCTTTCGCAGCGGCGCGTTCATGGTGGCAGCGCGCTCGCGGCTGCAGGTGGCGCCCGTTGCCATTCGCGGTACGCGCGCTGCAATGCCGGCCGGGTCGCTGCTGCCGCGGCCCGGCCGGATCGAGATTGAGCTGGCGCCACCATTGCCGCCACCCGCATCGACCAGCGAGCCCGACGTGACGGCAACGCGACAGGCCGCAAGGCAGTCCATCCTCGCGCTCATTCCCGAGCCGGATCTGGCGCCGGACGGCTAAACTCCCCGCGCATGATTGAACGCGATGTCATGGAGTACGACGTACTGATCGTCGGGGCCGGGCCGGCCGGCCTGGCGGCGGCCATCCGCCTGAAACAGCTGGATCCCGCACGCGCGGTCTGTGTGCTGGAGAAGGCCGCGAGCATCGGTGGTCATACGCTGTCGGGCGCTGTGATGGAGCCCGGTCCACTGGATGCCTTGTGGCCGCAGTGGCGCGAGAACATGCCGGCACTGTGCATTCCCGTTGCGCGCGATGAGTTCCGGCTGCTGACCGCGAAAGGCAGCGTGCGCCTGCCCGTGCCACCCCAGCAGCACAATCAGGGCAACTTCATCCTGTCGCTGGGCCAGTTGCTGCCAGGCCTTTCCCAGCTGGCAGAAACCCTGGGCGTAGATGTCTTGCCAGGGTTCGCCGCCAGCGGGCCGCTGTTCAATGCCGAGGGCGCGGTGGCCGGCGTGCGCGTGGGTGACATGGGTCTCGACGCGGCTGGCAATCCTGGCAGTGACTATGCGCCAGGGCCGGAGATTCGAGCGCGGACCACGCTGGTCGCAGAGGGGTGCCGGGGCAGTCTCGCCAAGCAGCTCATCGCGCAGTTCGCACTCGATGCGGGGAAATCGCCGCAGACGTTCGCGCTGGGCTTCAAGGAACTGTGGCAATTGGCGCCCGGCCGCGGTCAGCGGGGCCTCGTACAGCATTCGCTGGGCTGGCCGTTGGACGATGCCAGCTACGGCGGCAGTTTCGTCTACCACCTGCCGGATGATCAGGCTTACGTTGGATTTGTGGTTGGCCTCGACTACGAGGATCCGCGGCTTGCGCCCTTCGAAGCGTTCCAGCAGTTCAAGCATCACCCGACGCTGCGGGCGCTGCTGGATGGCGGCGAAATTCTTGCCACCGGCGCGCGCACCATTGCAGCGGGTGGCTGGCAGTCGTGCCCGAAACTCGACATGCCGGGCGCGCTGTTGATCGGCGATGCAGCGGGCACGCTCAACTTCCCGAAGATCAAAGGCATCCATCAGGCGCTGCGCTGCGGAATGCTCGCGGCGGAGCATCTGGTGGCGCACGGTGAGGCCGCCGGATTTGATGCCGCGTGGCGCGATTCAGCAGGTGGGCGCGAGCTGCACAAGGTGCGCAACATCAAGCCCGGTTTCAAGCGCGGCCTGTGGTGGGGCATGGCCAATGGCGCCTTCGAAACGCTGACTGGCGGCGCGGCGCCCTGGACGCTGCAGAACAGCAACAATCAGGCCCTGCAGCGCCTCGATCAATACGATTCGCCCGACCGGCAATGGGTCCCGCGTGAATTGCCGCCGCGCGACCGGCTCGCCTCCGTGTTCCTTGCGCAGACCAGCCACAACGAAGCGCAGCCGGTGCATCTGCATGTGGCCGATACCACGCTGTGCGCCACCCGCTGTACCAGTGAATACGGCAATCCCTGCACGCGCTTCTGTCCGGCCAGCGTGTATGAAATGGTGGACGATGGCGCCGGTGGCAAGCGGCTGCAGATCAATGCGGCCAACTGCGTGCACTGCAAGGCCTGTGACATCAAGGACCCTTACGCTGTGATCACCTGGACCACGCCGGAAGGCGGCAGCGGACCGAACTACTCGAACCTGTGAGCGACACCCCGGACGACAACCAGATCGCTGTCACGCGCCCGCACAAGCCGGGGCGGCTGGCCGCATTGCGCATTGCGCTTGATGAGGGCGCCGTGCGGTCGGCCGAGCGCATGATCAATACGCTGCATCCGGCCGAGATCGCGCAGCTGCTCGAATCGCTGCCGCCGAAGCGGCGCGAGCTGGTTTGGGAAATGACCGATCCTGCGCTCGACGGCGATGTGCTGGTCGAGCTCAGCGACGACGTGCGCACGCAGCTGATCCGGGAGATGGAGCCGGAGGAACTGGCCGCGGCCACGGAAGGCATGGAGGTCGACGACCTCGCCGACCTGCTCTCCGACCTGCCCGAGACGGTGACGCAGCAGTTGCTGCACAACATGGACCAACTGGATCGCGAACGCCTCTCACGCGTGCTGTCCTGGCCGGAAGACACCGCCGGCGGCCTGATGAGCACCGACACGGTGAGTGTGCGCTCGGATGTGTCGCTGGAGGTGGTGACGCGCTATCTGCGCATGCGCGGCGAACTGCCGATGCGCACTGACCGGTTGTTCGTGGTCGATCGCAGCGACCGCTTCCTGGGCACGGTCACGCTGACGCGACTGCTCACCGGCGACCCGGACGATCTGGTCGGCTCGAGTCTTGACCTCGATGCACCGCGCATCGCCCCGGATGTGCCAGCCAGCGAAGTGTCGCAGCTGTTCCGCGACCGCGACCTCGTATCCGCGCCGGTGGTGGATGAGCAGGGACTGCTGCTGGGCCGCATCACCGTCGACGATGTGGTGGACGTGATCACCGAAGAGGCCGCGCATGAAGTCATGGCCGGCGCCGGTCTGCGCGATGAAGAAGACGTGTTCGCGCCGGTGTTCACCAGCACGCGGCGCCGCATCGTGTGGCTGGGCATCAACCTGCTCACGGCCATCATGGCGGGGCTGGTGGTGCAACGCTTCGAGAACACCATCGAGAAGGTAGCTGCGCTGGCCGCGCTGATGCCGATCGTCGCCGGCATGGGTGGCAACGCCGGCACGCAGACCGTCACGCTGATCATCCGCTCCATCGCACTGGGTCAGGTGCAGTGGCGTGATGCGCGCTGGCTGGTGCTGCGCGAAATGGGCGTGGGCGCGCTGAACGGCATGGTCATCTCGATGATTCTCGCTGCCATCACTGTGGCGTGGCTGGGCACCTGGAAGATTGCCTTCATCGTCGCCGCGGCGATGATCACCAACCTGCTGGCCTCCGCCATCGTGGGTGTGATGGTACCGCTGACGCTGCGCCGGCTGCACATCGATCCCGCACTGGCGGCCGGCGTCATCCTGACGACATTCACCGACTGCATCGGCTTCGCCACGTTGCTGGGCCTGGGCGCGCTGTTCCTGACCTGAGCCGGCTGCTCTCTATCGCCTGATCACGAGACAGGCAGAACCTGCAAGCCACAACAATACAGGTGCCAGCAGAATCCAGCGAAAGTCCGAGTGCAGCGCAAAATTCATCGCACTCATCAAGGCGACGGTCAGCAGACCGGTCACTACGAATGCGCCCGTCGTAACATTCCGACGAAAGGTGAATACCGTACGAGCCAGATGTAAGACAAGCACACCGCAAGCTGCCATGAATCCACCCATGACGATAAAGACGTTGCGCAGCCAGCCTTTCAACCCAGGCACCATGCTCTCGATCGCTTCCATCGATGTTCCCATGAATCGCGGATCCTCGGGCAGCAGCGCGGGACGCAAGCAGACGAAGTACAGGCCCAGACCGATCAGCCACACGCCGCACGCCCCCATGATCCACGCTGCCGCTGTATTGGGACCACCGTTTTCCTGTGTGACACCAAATGAACTGACGGCATCTTCAAGCACGCGGCGCGTACACCACCTGGCATACGAGCCGCCCAGAAACCGGCCGAACAGTCGCCCGACGCCACCCTCTGGCAGCCGATAGTCGATGAATACCGTCAACCGTGAACCGCCGCTGCGCGGCGATAGCGCGAATCCCATGCGATAGCCGCCAACCACCCACAGCCGCGGCTGGCCTGCGGTCTCCCAGAACTTCGACGCCGGCGGTCGGTACTCGGTCACGACTTCCTCAACCGACAGAGCCGCTCCAAGTACAGTGCCAGACATGCGAATCACCGACCCCACTGCGCTTCCCTTCAGACCGTCTGTCTCGACACGAAACACGCCGCCCGCAGTCATCAACGACGGTCGTTGCATGTGGCGAAACAGGCGGGCATGTTCATCGAGCAGCGCAAACACCTCCTTCGGTCCGGCAGCGACATCGGCCGCGCATTGGTGATGCAGCGGGAATTGGTCTGAAGTCACGTTTTGAAGTCCCGCCGCCCGTCGGCGCCAGGCGGACGCAGCACAATTAACGCAAGCAGACCCGGCGACACCTCCCACGCGCTATCTTGCAGGCTACTGGCGGCTGAGACCGTCCCAGCTGGACCGCCTGCGCAGGTGACTCTACTTTGACGCCAACTGTCCCGCCTGTTGTACACCGCGTCATGGATGAGAGCTGTGGCGCCGCATGTGTGGCCGTCGCCACGGCCGAAGCCCTGCACCGCGATTGTTTCTGCGTGGCGGTCGACCCGGTTGCAGTCAGGGAGCAGATTGAGTCCCTGCTGATCAAGGACGGCCCGCCAGTGCGACTGACCGATGCGCACGCCCACTTGTTTTCTTCGCTTCCCATCTTCGTGCCCCAAAAGATGGTGGCGCAGATGACGGCGGCAGTGAAGGCGTTGTTCGAGGTGGTGGCCACGCCGGCGTATGTAGCCGCTGCATTGTCCTGGGCACCTGCGATCGCCAGCCGCGATCCGGGTTCTCCCGGAGGCCTGCTTGGTTTTGACTTTCACCTTGGGCCGGAGGGTCCGAAGCTGATAGAGATCAATACCAACCCCGGCGGGCTGCTGCTCAACGCCGTCCTCGCCCGGGCCCAGCGACTCTGCATTCCGGACCTGAGCACACCCGCAACAATCGTGGATGTCGAGGGGGCCGCTATCCATGCCCTGATCAATGAGTGGCGATTGCAGCGAGGACTGGACTCCGAGGCCTCGATTGCAATCGTCGATGAAAGGCCCGAGCAGCAATACCTGTACGCCGAATTCCTGCTGTTCAGGCGAGCGCTGGAAACACGGGGCTATCGGGCGGTGATCTGCGATCCGGTGGACCTGCGTTACCTTGATGGGACGCTGCGTCTCGGCGCGCAACGCATTGGCTTTGTCTATAACCGACTGACTGACTTCGCCCTGGAAGCGCCGTCGCTGCAAGGGCTGCGTCAGGCATATGTGGACGGGAATGTGGCGCTCAGCCCGCACCCCCGCGCGCACGCTCTGTGGGCCGACAAGCGGAATCTGAGCCTGCTCTGCCAGACCGCATTCCTGGCCTGCACAGGTTTGGCATCGGCACAGCAAGCCCTCCTCGCCAGCGTGGTCCCTCGAACCGAACTGTTGACTGCCGACAATCGCGAGCATCTGTGGGCGACCCGCCGCCAGTGGTTTTTCAAGCCTGCGGCCGGCTTCGGAAGTCGGGCAAGTTACCGCGGCGACAAGCTCACTCACAAAACCTGGGAGCAGATGGCTTCCCAGCCCTATGTAGCCCAGGCGATCGTGCCGCCCAGCCAGCGGCACGCGGCACCCGGCGCGCCGCCGCTCAAGGTGGACCTGCGCTGCTACGCGTATCAGGGACAGATCCTGCTGTTCGCGGCTCGCCTCTACCAGGGGCAGACCACCAACTTTCGCACGCCGGGAGGGGGCTTCGCACCAGTGCTGACATTGGCGCAAGATTGAGGTAGTCAGTGCCAGTGGCACCGGGTAACTGCCGGATGGCGACAAGAGCATCTTGTCCTACCCAGCCGGTGACAGAAACGTGGTGAGTGTCGCGGTTCCGAGCAGCACCACGACAATGATCAGCCCTTCGATCGCGACGGCGTCGCAGAACTCCCTGGCTGCGGTCACGCCGCCTGTTGCCAATGCTGGGCCAAGGCGCCACTTGTTAAGTGCCGCCAAACCCATTAACACGCCGAACGCCAGGACCTTGCCGAGCAACGCCAGCCCATACAGGCTTGATATCGCGTCCCAGTCGGGCAGCAGACGAAATGTCATGAGTAGCCCCACCAAAAAGACAAGCGGCACGGTGATGCTCGCCAGCCGCGAGAATCGCTCCACCACTTTGGCTGCCACCTGACTGGATTCCTGGTTCACAACCTGGATCAGCGGGCGCAGTGACCCGAACCAGAACGCAACGATCAGAACATGCAGGACAATGGCAGGACCGAGCAGCCATCTCAGTGTGTCCATGGTCGTGTGCCCAACCAGCGCAAAAGAGGCAGACACGAGAAACACTCCCGCCACTGCTGCGGGCATCCGCAATCGATTACGTATCTGCAGCGCCATTGCCAGGATGGCGAGTCCGAGGATTCGAACTACCATTACCTTGGCCACCGGTGTAGAGAGCGCAAACAGCTGCAGATCCCGGTCAACCAGCCCCGAGAGGCTGCCCGACATCCGGGCAGCCTCCAGCAGGAATTGCGCGGGGACCAGCACCAGCCCCGAGATCACTGCCACCTGCGCGGTCCGCCGGATCCGTTGAAGGGACATGCCAAGTACGGATCCGAACAGCAGCACGAACAACACCGCCCCTGCCGCCTGCGCCATCGCGACGAATGACAGCCCTCTCAAGGCTGCAGACATGACATCGGGCAGCATGACTTTAGTGTTTGTGTTCGTCAGGCGTCGCCGCGGCCGGCTTTTGGTCCTTGGCGCCCATGTTCTCCTTCATCGCCTCATGATCGTGCATGGGCATCTGCATGGCGGGCTTTGCGGCCGCCGGTGCCGCGGCCGGATCGACGGTGAACGCAAACTTGCCGGACATGACGTGCCCATCCTCACCCGCCACGCGCCAGTTGACGGTGTACTCCCCCGCGGCAAGGCCCTTTACCGGCACCGCGGCATGCTGCGTCGCCTTCGTGGGCAGCGGCGTCAGCGCCTTTGCCGGCGAAGTGCCCCGCTGCAAGGTCAGTGCAGTAACGCGGGCCGCCTCGTTGAAATGCAGCACGATCTCTTTCGGAGCGGCCACCTTGCTCTTGTCCGCTGGCACAGAGGACTGCAGATGCGTGTGCGCCTGGGCTACGCTCGCGGCCAACAGCATCGAACCCACTACAATTGCCTTGATCTTCATCACTATTCTCCTGATGTTGTGTTGCCCGATGTCGGGCGTCTCGTCGCTCTTGAAACGGTCCGTGATCAGTTATGGTCGTGCGCCGGTTCTGCGGCGGATGCAGCCGGCGCCTCGACACGCCTCGCCACGGTTCCAGCAGGATGTTGGTACCAGCCAGGGTCGGCGTAATCGGCGGGCACGCGGTCCCTCACTTTCACGACCGTGAACATGCCGCCCATCTCCAGGTTTCCAAACGGGCCGATGCCACCCATCATCGGCATCGTGTTCTCGGGACCCGCCATGTGCGCCGCGTGGTCCTGATGCTCACCCATGCCGTTCTTGCCCATCGCCATGTACCCTCCCGGCAGCAGGTCGTTGAGACGTTGGGCCACGCCCTTCTGATCCACGCCGAGTACGTTGGGAATGTCGTGCCCCATGGCATTCATGGTGTGGTGCGACTTGTGGCAGTGAAACGCCCAGTCGCCCGGTTCATTCGCCGTGAACTCGATGTCGCGGGTCTGGCCGACACCGACCAGCTCGGTGACCTCTGTTCGCCAGGCCGCGCGCGGCCATCTACCGCCGTCACCGCCTGTCACCTGAAACAGATAGCCATGCAGGTGCAGCGGATGCTCGTGCATTGACAGATTGGCGATGCGAATTCGCACTCGCTCCCCCGTGCGCACGACAAGTGAATCGATGGCGGGAAATACCTTCGAGTTGAAGGTCCACAGGTCGAAGTCCGTCATGATCGCCGGGTCCGGGCGGTAGGTGCCCGGATGCACGGCCCAGTTGTGCAGCAGCAGCGCGAAGTCGCGATCCACGCGCGCCGCATTCGAATCCTTCGGATGGATAACGAACAGGCCCATCATCCCTTGCGCCAGTTGCACCATTTCATCGGCATGCGGGTGGTACATGTGCGTACCGTGCTGTCGGAGTGTGAACTCATAGGCCCACGTCTCACCGGGCTGGATGTGCGGCTGCGTCAGTCCGCCAACCCCGTCCATGCCGCAAGGCAGCAGGATGCCGTGCCAGTGGATGGTGGTTTGCTCGGGCAGGCGATTGGTTACGAGGATTCGGACGCGATCACCCTCGATCGCCTCGATCGTTGGACCGGGCGTCGACCCGTTGTAACCCCAAGCCTTGATCTTCGTTCCTGGCGCAAACTCATGCTCGACCTCTTCAGCGATCAGGTGGAACTCCTTCACGCCATTGACCACGCGCCACGGCAGACTTCGCCCGTTCAGCGTCGTGATGGGAGTTCGGCGGGGGAGCGAGCCGCCTCGCGCTGACACAGAGGCTGGGCTTGCATCGGCCGCCATCGGCATTGTCATGGTCTCGCCCGGTGGCATGGTATGGCCCGCGTGCGCCGAATGATCCTTCGGAGCTTGCCCGTGAGCAGCGCTTCCAACTGTAGCTGCCGTGGCGCCGATCAGAATGTCACGTCGCGACAGGTTCATCTTGTTTCTCCATTCAGTTCAACCATGGGCAATTCGGGGATGGAAGCTTCCCCCTCTGCACTCGTGCCCGGAATGGCACCACCCAGTCCGCGCGCCAGCGCGATGCGCGCCGTTGCATAGTCACGCAGTGACCCCACGTAGCTCCGCCAGGCATCGATCTCCTGGCGCCGCGCCTCGATCACCTCGAACGCGCCGACCAGCATGTAGTTCTGGCGCTGCTGCGTAAGCTCAACGATCCGCTGCTGCAATGGCAGCAGACGCTCGCGATAT
>JANPGU010000375.1:0-4492 GCA_031424095.1 Gammaproteobacteria bacterium | reverse complement strand
CCAGGGCAGGCTGCCGTCTCGGGCATACCGATCACGTTTCCACTGGCCAATGCGGCATGGCATGGCGGACGCGGGGGCCACATCGGTTATTCGCCCGTGCTGCCGGCCAACGGTCGCGCGGCGACGGAGCAGTTCCGCCGTACCTACGATCGCTACAAGCAGTTCGGGATGGACTATCACGGCTCGTTTGCCATGGGCGAGCGCAGCATCGTCAACGTGAACCAGGTGCTGTTCAACAAGGACGACGCCAACATGATGGGGCGCGTGAATGGTTTCTTCCGCGCACTGGTGGCCGACGCCACCGAAAAGCGTTACGGCGAATATCGCACGCATATCGACTTCATGGATCTGGTTGCAGGCACTTACGACTTCAATGGCAATGCACTGCGACGCGCCAACGAGACGATCAAGGACGCGCTGGATCCGAATGGCATTCTCGCACCTGGCAAAAGCGGCATCTGGCCCAAGCGCTATCGGCATCTGCGCACATGAGCACCACCATGAATTCCAGTACGGCTCGCAGACTGTGGACGATTCCCCTGGCTCTGGCCCTGCTGGCAGCCGCGGGTGCCGCCCGGTCGGCCGAGTCCCCGGGTGGCAAGGCACTGTTCACTGCACGCTGCGGCATGTGCCACCAGACCATCGGCATGGCTGTCGCCATCCTCTCGCGTCGGCCTGGCGATGCCAGCAAGGGTCTGCTGGAAGAGCGGACCGACCTCTCGGCAGCATTCGTCCGTACGGTGGTGCGCAGCGGCATCATCAACATGCCACGCATTGCACGCGGCGAGGTGAGTGATCCGGACCTGGCGCGGATCGCGAATTACCTGTCCCGGGGCAAGCCTTGAAGTCGCTGCTGCAGCTGCAGGCGAATCGGCGCCAGTTGCTGGTGGGCAGTGCCTGCACACTGGCTGCCGCGCTGACCGCCGGCACCGCTCTGGCGGCAGAAGAAGGTGCCGCATTCACCGACAGCGCTTCGCTGGTGCTGCATGATCCCCACATTCCGCTCGCTGCCGGATTGGAACAGCGATTACGGATGAATGGCGCGCGCATCATTGCCTTGGCGGGAGATCCGGTGCGCATGTGGCGCAATGAATTGGGCGAACTGCTGGCACCGCGCGCGCGCCTGCTGGGCGTTACGCGCTGGCCGGACTTCCTGGTGATCCGCGGTCTGGCGGCCGAATCCCGCCGGCATGTGCGCTACCAGCGCCTGGACAATGAGACCGGCGCCTTGGTCTGGCTCATTGCCTGATCCCTGTTGAGCCGCTCATCCAGGGATTGCTCATGTGAAGAGCTGCACCGAGACAGCCGCAACTACCAGATATCGCAGGGTCTTGGCCAATGCAACCAGCGCCAGGAATGGCAGAAATGGCTCGCGCAATATCCCGGCCACCACAGTCAGCGGATCGCCGATAACCGGTGCCCAGCTCAACAACAAAGACCATTTGCCATAGCGCTGATACCAGCGTTCCGCACGGCTCAGTTCGTCCTGCTTGACCGGGAACCAGCGCTTGTTGCGGAAGCGTTCGATGCCACGTCCCAACAGCCAGTTGAGCACGGAGCCAAGCACATTGCCTGCGCTGGCCACGGCGATCAGCGCCCATGGTGAATAGCCCTTGACGAGCAATGTGCCAAGCAGGATTTCTGACTGGCCTGGCAGCAGCGTGGCGCTGGCGAGAGCGGACAAGAACAGCGTGAAATAGATCGTCAAGAAATCCGCCGCTAAGCCCAGCGAAATTGCAGGGGCGGGAGAGTGTGCTGGACGGGGTGCTGTGGCTGCTGTGGTTTACAGGCCAGTATTGCATAATTTAACATAATATACATTATGCGAAGTCTGCAGGCCACCGGTTTGCCCCATGAGCACACCCCCCGGCACACTGGCTGCAGTCAATGGGATGGCTTACGCAGGAAATCGAATCAATGGCTTTATCTCCGCTGGCTGGGCAACCCGCTACAGCCTTGCCGCTCCTGAATGTCTCAAGCCTGCTGTCCGCTTATTTCGAACAGCAGCCGGATCCAGCCAATTCGACGCAGCGTGTGGCGTTCGGGACGTCCGGCCACCGCGGGTCCTCATTCAAGTCCAGCTTCAACGAGTGGCATGTGTTGGCGATCACGCAGGCGATTTGCGACTACCGGCGGGACAAGGAAATTTCCGGCCCGATATTCCTGGCGCTGGATACGCACGCGCTGTCTGCACCCGCGGGCGACAGCGCGCTGGAGGTGCTGGCGGCAAACGGCGTGGATGTGATGCTGGCGGCCGGCGACGAGTTCACGCCGACGCCAGTGCTGTCACACGCGATTCTGGCCTACAACCGCGGGCGCAAGACCGGTCTGGCGGACGGGCTCGTGATGTCGCCGTCACACAACCCGCCGGACAACGGCGGTTACAAGTACAACCCGCCGAATGGCGGACCGGCAGATACGGACGTCACGCAATGGGTTGAAGCGCGCGCCAACGATTACCTCGCGAGGCAGCTCGCGGGTGTGCAACGTGTGACGCTCGCGAAGGCGAAAGCCGCGTCGACGACGCATCGGCACGACTACCTGAGTGCCTATGTTGCGGACCTCGCCAACATCATCGACCTGCCGGCCATCCGCGCGGCGGGCGTTCGCTTCGCGGTGGATCCGCTGGGTGGCGCGGGCGTGCATTTCTGGCAGCCCATCGCCGAGCAGTACGGCATCGACCTGACGGTATTGAGCACAAAGGTAGACCCGACTTTTGCATTCATGTCGCTGGACTGGGACGGCCAGGTGCGCATGGACCCCTCCTCCCCTTATGCCATGCGCTCGCTGATCGCGCTGCGCGACAAGTATCCAATCGTGGTGGCCTGCGATACGGACCACGACCGCCACGGCATCGTGACGGGAAGCGTGGGCCTGATGCCGCCAAACCATTATCTGGCCGTGATGATCGACTACCTGTATCGCAACCGGCCACAGTGGCGGGCCGATGCCGCCGTGGGCAAGACCATCGTCAGCAGCAGTGTCATCGACCGCGTGACGGCGGATCTGGGACGCGGACTCTACGAAGTGCCGGTGGGATTCAAATGGTTTGTGGACGGATTGCTGAACGGGTCGCTGGGCTTCGTGGGCGAAGAGAGTGCGGGCGCTTCGTTCCTGCGCCGTGACGGCGGGGCGTGGGCAACGGACAAGGATGGCCTGGTGCCCGCACTGCTGGCCGCAGAAATGTTGGCAAAGACCGGCCGGGATCCTGGCGAGCTGTATGCACAGCTCACAGCAAAGCACGGCGAATCCTTCTACGAGCGCATCGACGCACCGGCTACGCCTGCAGAGAAGAAGAAGCTCGGCGCCCTGTCGGCCGAACAGGTGAAACTGGCGCACATGGCTGGCGAGCCGATCACTGCCGTGCAGACGCATGCACCGGGAAATGGTGCCGCGATTGGCGGCCTGAAGGTGTCGACGAAGAACGGCTGGTTCGCAGCGCGTCCGTCTGGCACTGAGGACGTGTACAAGATCTACGCTGAAAGTCTGAACAGCGCCACGCACCTCAAGGCCATCCAGCAGGAAGCGCAGGCGATTGTCACCGAGGCTTTGCGCTGACGCCGTCCAGGTAGATCCAGCGCCCGTCCAGCCGTTCAAAGCGGCTGATTTCGTGCAGTCGACTGACGCGACCACCCTGCTTGCTGCGCGCCACGAACTCTACCGTGGCGTGCTCGTCGTCCGCCTGTTGGTGCCGACGCACGTCCAGTCCGAGCCAGCGCAGATCGGCTGGATTGGGATCCAGCTTTGAAGGCCGTGTCTGCGGATGCCAGGTTGCCAGCAGATAGTCCATTTCCCCCAGCACATAGGCACTGTAGCGCGAGCGCATGAGGTGTACAGCATCAGGCGCCTGCAGCCGCAACGGACCCGCATGCCAGCGCCCGCAGCATTGCGGGTAGCTGGCGGGATTGCCGCAGGGGCAATCCACCGTCGTATTTGGATCGGCGCGCGTCATGGTGAGCGTAGAATACGCGGCTCATTCCAGAACTGTACAAGGCGACAAGCATGGCCAAGGCCCGCAAAAAGACGAAGTCCTCGAAGCAGGCAGCCATCCCGGCGCACCCACGGGTTCCGCAGCCGAAAGAGATTGGCGAGCTGTGCGCTGACGTCTACCGCAACGGCATTAAACACGCGCGTCAGCAGGGTGTGGACGAGCAGACGGTGGAGCAGCTTGCGCTCGACGATGTACGGCACTTCATGGCCGCCTGCATCAAGCAGTCGAAGAATGACTGGAAGGAATATACCAAGAGCACCGGCGTGCTGGCTGCATTCGTGAAGGCGAAGAAGTCAGCGAAAAAGAACACCAGGGCCAAGCAGGCCGGCTGATGGACGAGTTCTCGGAAAGCGAATACCCCCTCCTCGCGCAGAACGATCCGGCCAGCGATGGCTGGGAGGACGACTCGATCCTCGGTCGGTTGATGGAGGATGGCCTGTTTGACGAGGCGGGTTATGCCGATCTCGAGACGGCGATGATCGAAGCCGCTGCGGCCGGCCC
>JANPGU010000374.1:0-18571 GCA_031424095.1 Gammaproteobacteria bacterium | reverse complement strand
GAATTCGAGAGGACCTCAGCATGGCCATTACCGCAAAACTGCCCTCGCGGCTGCACCACACGGCGTACACCTCGCGTGACCTCGAGGCGACCCGCCATTTCTATGAAGACATCATCGGCCTGCCGCTGGTGGCTACCTGGTGCGAGATGGACCATCTGTTCGGCAAGGACCGCACCTACTGCCATTGCTTCTTCAGCCTTGGCGATGGCGGCGCACTGGCGTTCTTCCAGTTCGCCGACGAAGAAGATGCCAACTTGTTCTCGCCGAAGATCCCACCCTCGCCTTTCCATCACATTGCATTGAATGTCGATGCCGAGACGCAGGCCGGCATCGAGCAGCGCCTGGTGGCTGCTGGTTACACCGCGCCGAAGATGTATGTGCTGGAACACGGCTACTGCCGCTCGGTCTATGCCGAAGATCCCAACGGCATGATCTGCGAGTTCACGCACGACCACCAGGATGCGGACAAGATCAATGCCATCCGCCTGAAGGATGCGCACAGCGAACTTGCGCGCTGGCTCGGCGGCGATCACCGGTCCAACAACATGTTCCGCCATGAAGCGTAGTACCGACCGCATCCTGACCACGCATGTCGGCAGCCTGCCCCGTTCGCAGGCGGTCACCGATGTGCTGTTCGCGCATGAAGGCAACAATCCGCTGCCCGCCAACAGCGAGCGCATCATTGCCGATGCACCATCGAGATCGTGCGCAAGCAGGTTGAGATCGGTGTGGATATCTGCAGTGATGGCGAGATGGGCAAGATCAGCTATGCCACGTACATCAAGGATCGGCTGTCCGGTTTCGATGGCGACACCGTGCGCGAGCCCGGCCAGGACCTGATCGACCATCCGCGGCTGCTCGAGAAGCTGGCGAAGCTGGGCTCGACGGCGAAATATCGCCGGCCGCGCTGTGTGGCCGACATCCGCGTCAAGGATCTCGGGCCCATGCAGGTCGACATCGCCAACATGCAGGCGGCCATCGCGGCGGCGAAGCCGCTGGAAGGCTTCATCAACACGGCCTCGCCCGGCACCATCGCGCTGTTCCAGCCGAATGATTTCTACAAGACGCAGGATGCGTATCTCGAAGCCGTTGCCGAAGGCATGCGCGCCGAGTACGAAGGCCTGGTGGCCGCCGGCCTGCTGATCCAGATCGATGCGCCAGACATGGCCATGGGCCGGCACACCATGTATCGGGGGCGTACCGAAGACGAATTCATCGGTCTGGCCGCGCGCCATGTCGAAGTGCTGAACCATGCGCTGCGCAATGTGCCCGCAGACCGCATCCGCATGCATGTGTGCTGGGGCAACTACGAAGCGCCGCACACCTATGACGTGCCGATGGAAAAGCTGCTGCCCGTCGTGATGAAGGCGAAGCCGCAGGCCATCCTGTTCGAGGCGGCGAATCCGCGGCATGCGCATGAGTGGAAGGTAATCCGCGACATGAAGTCGCAGATACCTGAAGACAAGATACTGGTGCCCGGTGTGCTCAGCACCACTACCAACTACGTCGAGCACCCGGAGCTGGTCGCGCAGAGGCTCGAAACATTTGCGGACATCGTGGGACGTGATCGCGTGCTCGCGGGCACCGACTGTGGCTTCGGCACCTTCGCGGGTTTTGGTCCAGTGGATCCGGATATCGTCTGGCTGAAGCTCAAGTCACTGGTCGAGGGTGCCGCAATCGCGTCGCGGCGGTTGTGGAAGAAGGCCGCCTAGGCCTTCACCAGACGGCCACGCTGCTGGCGACGCAAGGCATAGAGCAGAGTCGTCAGCAGCAGCACGCCGCTCGCACCCAGTGAGCCACCACCGCCACTGCTGCCCGGAGCCGGGGCTGCGGAGACCGTAACCGTAGCGCTCTTCGTGGTGGTTCCGCCGTCACCGGTGCAGGACAGCGTGAATGTGCTGTCGGTGGCCAATGCCGCCGAACTTTCCGTACCCGACAGCGCCCGCGTTCCCGTCCAGCCACCCGTAGCCGTACAGGAGGTTGCATTGGTGCTGGACCAGGTGAGCGTCGCTTTGCTGTCGCGGACCACGCTTGCCGGCGCCGCATCCAGCGTGACAGTGGGCGCTGGCGGTGAATCAGCCAGCGCAAATCCCCAGGTGGAGTACTGCGCAGTAGCATCAGGGCGTGCAAGCAGATTGATGGAATGCGTTCCCGCCTGTGCGGTGAAGCGCACGCGGCCACTGCCGAACACCTGGCCAATCAGGTTCGTGCCCTGCGTCACCGCCACGGCCAGATCCGCGAAGGCAACGGGAAAGTTCAGGTCGTTGACGACCAGGTCATAGGAACCGGCCACCGGAATGTTGACGGTCCGGGTCGCGAACAGCGGACCTATGCCCTGCGCCTGATCGAGCAATGCGATGCCGCCAACCAGCGGTGCCAGGGACACGCCAAGCAGGCTGTTGGCCGTGGCGGTGGGCGTCGTGCCGAGCAGCGCTATGAACGCCGGGCCCGCCGCAAGCGGCACGGTTACGCCCGTGGTGACGCCAGTCAGGCTCTGCAGGACCACACCGTTCTGTACCAGCACGGTGCGCAGCTGTGCGAACTGGGTGGGGAATGCCAGGTCTCGCAGCTGCAAGCGATAGTCGCCTGCGGCCGGAACCGTGAACGCATAACGGTAGCCACCAGTGCTCACCGCGCCGTCGAATCCCTCTGGCGATACGCGCAGGTCGCGATAGATTGACTGCACACCCTGTGCAAGACCGACGGCATACACGCCGGCGCCAGCACCGGCGCCACTGCCGGTGCGAGTGAATACGAACAGCTGCGCGTTGCCTGCCATGGCTGTCACGGCGACCGAGCCCTGCGCTGCCAGGGAGCCGAGCAAGGTTGCGCCCTGCGTGAGTACAACACGCAGCTCCGCCAGTGCCGCGGGCACTGCGACATCGCTGCTGGAAAGTGTATATCCGCCGGCGGTCAACGCGATGCTGGTCGGCGCGGGCAGGCGACCCACCGGCTGCGTGGCCGAGTAAATCGTGGCATTACCAGGACCTCCCGATATCGATATCGAGTAAAGGCCCGCCTGCAACGGCGAACCGGCTGCTGCAAACACCAGCAGTCGATAGGTGCCCGGCGAATTCACCAGCAGCGACTGTGTGCAGGTCACCACGCACGAGGGACCGATGATCACGGCTGTGCCGGTGCTGTCCTCGCGCGACAACAGCAGCTGGACATTGGCCAGGGCGGCCGGAAAGCTCCGGTCATTGAGGGTGACCTGATAGGTGCCCGCCTGCGCAATCTGGAATGTAGTGTTGAGGTCGGACTGCGCAGGATCGCGCGTTGCCGCGACGATGCCGCCCGGGCAGGTGCCAAGCAGTGTATTGCCGGGTACTGCACGCACCACAACGTCATAGGCGCCGGCCGCATCACCGCCGCCCGGCGGCGTGCCGGGAGTGCCGACCACCTGCACCTTGTACACCCCGGCCTGCGCTGCAAACACCTGCACACCGGGCGCTGACAGCGATGCGACCTTGTCGGCCTCGCGACTTACAACCAGACGCAGCTGGGTGAAGGCCACTGGATTGGCCAGGTCGGTCAGCGTGACCTGCACCTGCCCCGCTGCGGGCACAGTAAACCCGCAGGCAGCAGGGAGCCGCTGGTTGAGCGCTGCGCTGGCGCCTAGCGTCTGTGCATCGCTGGCAACGGTGGCGCCTGCGGCAAGGCCAGGCAACGCACTGGCAAGCAGAGCAAGCAGGAAATTGCGGCTCAGTTCACGAGTCTTCATGGGTACTTCCTGCCTTGCTCAACCAGGTCCCGCAAGCGACGCCAGGGCTGTCCTGGCATCCGCCGCATCCTGGAAATTCGCGTTTGCCGCCAGTGCGGATTCGAGATTCTTTTTCGCCCCGGTACGATCGCCGGCGCGCAACTGCGCCATGCCAAGGTGGTAGAGGATCACTGAGGACTTCGGCGCGCGCTCCGCAGCCTTCTGCAGCAACGCCTGCGACTCGGGAATGGCGCCCTGGTGGTATTTCACCCAGCCCAGGGTGTCGACCAGTGCTGGCTGTTCGGAGCCTTCCAGCAGCGCGGACACCTGCGCTGCCCGCGCGATGCTGGCCTTGTCGCCGGCGCGGTGTGTCACCAGCAGCATTGCAAGATTGTTCGCGACCGACAGCGCCCTTGGATAGCGCTTCAGCGCGTCTTCATAGGTTGCGATGGCCTGATCCACGCTGCCCTTCTGCTCCTGCGCAGTGGCAAGGGCCGCATAGAGTTCCAGAGCGCGAGTCTTCGTGACACCTTCATTCAACGTCGCAATGACAGCATCCGGCTGTTTGGTGACGATCTGCGCCAGTGCCTTGCCACGATACGGCACCCACCAGAGCGGCTGCTTGCCGATGGCAGTGTCGAACGCCTTGATTGCAGACTGCGGATTGCTGGCGGCCAGATAAGCCTCACCAAGCAGGTTGTGTGCCGGTGCGAAATCCGGTGCCTGCGCAATGACTGCTTCAATGCGACCGATCGCGCGCGCCGGCTGCTTCTGCAGCAGATCGACCCGCACCAGCGCGCCCAGCGCCGTGCCCGGATCGCGGCTGAGCTTCAACGCATATTCGTATTCGCGCGTGGCTTCAGGCAGCTTGCGTTCACTCTCGTAAAGCGACCCAAGCAGCAGGGAACCATTCGGCTGATCGGGGTGCAGGCTCTTCAGTTCCTCGGCCGTCTTGCGCGCCCCGGCCAGATCCGGGAGCGACATCTGCAACCGGAAATATGCCTCGCGCGCCTGACTGTTGTCAGGTGCATCCTTGATGATCTGTTCCAGCACTGGCAATGCCTGCTTGCCACGACCGGAAGTGGCGAGCAAAGACGCCAGGTCGTAGCGCGCCATGGCGTCTGCGGGATTGGCCTGTACTGCGGCGCGCAGCACTTCCTCTGCCAGTGCCTGGTCGCCATCCTGCAGATGCGCACGCGCCAGTGTCCGCATCAGCGGCACCGAATCCGGCTGATCGCGCAGCACCGCACGCAGGTCGGTGATGGCCGAGGTAGTTTCGCGCTTCGACATCGCGATACCTGCGCGCAACACGAGCGAGTCATTGTCGCGGGGGTTTTCCTTGAGGACCTCTGCGATCAACACTTCGGCCGCAGGCAGATCCGGCTTCTGCACCAGCATTGCAGCCAGACGGTTGCGGGCTGCGAGTCCCTGTGTCTTCACGCCTTCCGACTTGATCACTTCACGGTAAAGCGCCTCGGCCCGTGCGGGCTCCCTGGCCGACTCGAGGAACTGTCCAAGCGCAATCGTGAGTTCGGCATTCTTCCGATCCGCATCCACGAACTTCTGCATTTCTACTATTGCGGCAGGAACACCCTTCTGGCTGCCCAGCAACACAACCAGCCCCCGCTTCGCATCCACGCTTCCAGGGTTGGCGACAACTGCCTGGCGCAGCGCGGCGATGGCGCCGTCGGGGTTCTTTTCCAGCAGGTACAGCCGCGCGAGGCGCTGCCACTGCACCAGATCGGTCTTGTGCGCGTTGGCAACCTTCTCCAGCTGCTGCAGCGCTTCGTCCCGATGTCCGTTCTGGTAGAGCAATTCGGCCAGGATCACCGGCAGGTCGACGCTCGACAGCAGTTGCTCGACGGCCTTCCTGACCAGCGCAATGGCGTCGTCGGGACGGTTCTGCCGTCCGTACTGCGCGGCGAGGAATGCAATGGCGACCTCATCTCTGGGATCTGCCTTCACGGCCGCCTCTGCATCGGCAAGCGCACCCGCCAGGTCGCCGTCCTGGGCGCGCAACCCGCCTCGCACCGTGAGCAACTGGGCGTCGTTGGGTGCCTTCGCAAGCCCCGGCTCGATGACTTCGCGGGCCTTGTCAGGCATACCACCCAGAAAATAGATGCGGGCCAGCGCGCCACGCGCGGCAATCAGTTCAGGATCGGCCTCGATGGCGGCCTGATAGTTCACCAACGCATCGCGCGGCTTGATCTCCCGCTCGGCGATGCGGCCAACGAAGTAACGTGCCTGGGCATTGTTCGGATCGATCTGCAGCGCGTTCCTGAACTCGATGCGGGCCTTGTCGAGATTACCTTCTGAGAAGAAAGTCTGGCCCCGCTCGAGATATCGCTGCTTGCGACCTTCAGTGCCGGTACAGGCTGTCAGCAGCGACAAGCCAAGGACAAAGGACAGCGCAAAGGGGCGAACGTGTTTCATTACCGCGGATCTCCAGGGGACGCGCGGTGGATGAATCCAGCGCGGCCTTGCAACGTATCCGCATTTCTTGACCGTATCGTTACAACCAATCTGTCACGATATCGTCACATGCCTGTGGTGAGGCCCTTGACTGCCACTACTGTAAGCGCCAGCAGCGCCGCGCTGCCGAGCACGGAACGCCAGCGTGACAGATGACCAATGACCACTTCACAGCCATAGAACAGCACGATGGAGAAGGTGATGAAGCCGAGCGACGTCGCTCCACTGCTGTTGCGGCCGGCTACGACTCCGAACGCCAGCATCGCAATGACTGCAAAAACGATGAGATAGTCTGTTGGCGTGGCGCCGAAGCGGCGACTCGACACGAAGCGCACGAACACACCGAGGATCACCGCCAGGGCGATGATGGCGGCGCCGAATATCTTCACTGGCAATGCGTTCGCAACATCGGACTGCGCTGTCAGCAGGTAGATGGCGAAGACCACGGTCACGTAGATGGCGACACGCAGAGCCAGTGTCTGCCAGGTCGCTCTCGACACCACTACTGCCATTGCAGCCAGGGCGGCCAGCGCTGCAGTTACGCCGAAGTCCCTTGGCACGTTGGGGGCACGCAGCACAGCGATAAGCATCAACGCCGACACTGACCCCGCAATCACCCATGCGAAGGCGCTCTGCACGCGCGAACTGGCACGCAGGCGAATCAGCCATGCGCTGAACGCGTGGAGCTGCGGCCAGATCTTCGGCACCAGCCGCCATCCCGATCGCTCGGCCAGCCGCAGCAGCAGGAACAGCGTGGCGATCGCGCTGAAGTACAGCAACAGCACTGCCCAGTCAGATGCATAGCGCAGCAGCACGCCACAGGTCACGAGCACAGCCTGAAAGGAGTAAATCAACACCACGGACTGGTAGTGCGAAAAGCCCAGGTCCAGCAGTCGATGATGCACGTGGTTGCGCGTCGCCTTGAACCAGTTCATTCCGCCACGGGCTCGCTGGTAGAGCACCGCATTGATATCGGCAATGGGCAGCCCGAGCAGCAACAGCGGCAGGGCCGCACTGACTGCGGTATTGGCCATCTGTACCAGATGGACGACCAGAAATGCCAGTGCAAAGCCCAGCACCTGGCTGCCTGCATCACCCATGAATACGCGCGCTGGATGGGTGTTGTAGCGCAAGAAGCCGATGATGCCGCCGATCGCCACCAGGGCCACTTCCAGTCCCAGCGCCGAGCCTGCCTCATAGCCCAGAAAGGCCAGGGCGATGAGACTCAGCAATGTCTCGCCAGCCGCGAGCCCGTCCAGACCATCGGAATGGTTGATCGCATTGATCACACCAACCATCGCGAACATCGTCAGCAGCTGGCCGGCCAGCGGCGAAAGCGCATCTCCGTCAATGAATGGCAGGCGGGTCACATAGAGGCCACCCCAGAACACCACGATCCCGACCGCGAGCAGCTGGCCAACGAATTTTGGCCAATGGCCGAGCTGACGCGCGTCGTCCCAGCTGCCGAACACGAACAGGGTCAGCGTTCCGAGGAGGAAAGACAGCGGCAGCGGATCAACGTAGTCAAGCAGCAGCAGTGGCGTCAGACAGCCCGCAGCGATGCCCCAGCCACCAATCCGCGGCACCGGTACCTTGTGCACCTTGCGCGGATCGGGCTGGTCGATCATTCCAATGTGCGGAGCAAGCCGCCATGCCAGCGGAATCACCATCATGCTGACGGCGACGGAGAACACCAGCAGGAAGAACACCTTCACAGGCGCGCGCGATGCCTAGTCAGGCACATACTGTGCGAGCGCAGGCAGCGCAGCGCGGGCGAATTCCGCCAGCCGCGAGTCAGCCAGTCGCACATCCTCGCCGCGAGGCAGCGGCGTGATCATCCGCACCATCGCGCCATCCGTGCGATTGCGCGTGATCGAATCCCAGAGCAGGAACCATTTCACCAGGTATTCATTCGTGACATTGCGGCCACGCTGCTTGAACCAGTAGTAGACGAGCTGCCGCTGATCGCCCTGCTCGATGATCACGCGGTTCACCGCCACCGGTGCCGCGCCGGGAGAGGCGCCGGGTATTTCGTGCACACCGAAATCCGACATCCTCCATCCGCCGCCTGGCAAGCAGGAGGCCGGCGAATGCGCCGAGTTGCTGCCGCGCTGTGAGGCGTAGTACGCCACGTAGAAATTCACGGGTGCGGGAGCTGCGCCGGCGTAATCGGCAATGATGTAGTCGTCGAGCTGCAGCACATCCAGGAACTGTTTTTCGATGCGGTCACGCCGTCCCTGCCAATCACCAACCTGCATCGGGAAGCGCGTGAAGTCGGTGCGTCCGGGCACCACCTCGGCTCGTTCGGGCAGAAGATGCGCGCCCATGGCTGCGACGAGAGTGAATGCGCCCGCGACCGCAAATGCCGTCGCCATTCGGCGCGCAACCACGGAAGTGCCGGCGGGGCGTGGCACCGGCCAGTCGATTGCTACGATGTCGCGCAGCGGGCGGCGGTCGCCGGAGAATCGCGCCAGCAACCATGTTTCCACGCCGAGCAGCGCGAAGCAGGCCATGAAGATGATCCAGCCTTCGAAGTCATGCAGGAAGCCTTCGGCCTGCGCGATGCCGTAGTGCTCGACCAGTACGCCGATCACGCCGATGCGGAAGCTGTTCATCAGCACGGTGATCGGAATGGTGGAGAGCACGATCACCAGCCGGATCCACAGTCGCAGATGCACCAGGCAGGCCAGGATCACTCCCAGCGTCAGCAGCGGGAAGAGGTAACGCAGGCCACTGCAGGCCTCGACCACCTGCAACTGGTAGCTGCCGAGGTCGATCACATTGCCCTCGAGGTGCACGCTGATGCCGAACAGCCGGATGACTGCAACGCCGATCTGCGAGGAGATCAGCTGCAGCGCCGAGGAAAGACTGTTGAAGAAGAAGGAAGGGAGTCTGATCATCAACAACAGCAATGCCAGTGCCGGGAGCGCAATGCGAAAGGCCCGCCATCCGGTGAAGGCCCAGAACAGACCCGCGATGACGACCACCAGTGCGTAGGCATCGAGGGTGGTAATGGCCGCAAACGCGCTGATAAAATAGAGACCGATACCTGCCAGAGTCAGCAGCGCGCCAGCCCAGCTGCCATGAAACGCGGTCTGCTGCAGTTCCCGGCGGCGCTGCCACAACAGCAGCAACGCGACCACCGGAATCAGATAGCCATGGCTGTACTCCGGCCGCTCCCAGTTGGCCAGAATGAGGGGAATCGTGCGGTGGAACAGCGCGAGCACCCCGGCAGTGACCACTGCGAGCAGGGCCCACTGCAATCGGGTTAGCCCGTACTCGGTTCGGGTTACGCTGGGATCGGTCATAAGGGTCCGTCAGCCTAGCGGGATTTTGTTGCAGTTCTGTGTGGAGACCGCCCTGGCCCAGGTCTTGTCCGGTCCGGTGTAATACCGGCATCACATTGCACGCATATAACAGCGTGCTGTAGCCGGTGCCTGCCAAGACCACAAAATCCAACAACATGAGGTACCTGCACGTCATTTCGTCGATGGATCCGCGCGGCGGTGGCCCGGCGGAGGGCGTGCGACAGCTCGCCAGGACAGGCGTTCGACTTGGAATTGAGGTCGAAGTCGTCACACTGGATGCACCGGACTCGGCGTGGAACCGCAATGCCGGCTTCCCCATCCACGAGCTCGGGCCCCGCCGGCTGGGGACGTACGGCTACGCGCCTCGCCTTCGCCCCTGGCTCGCCGATCACGCGCACAGGTACGACGCTGTTGTTGTCGACGGTATCTGGCAATACCACAGCTATGCCACCTGGAAAGCCCTGCGCAGGTCGATGACGCCCTACTTCGTGTTCACGCACGGCATGCTGGATCCCTGGTTCCGCCGCGAGTATCCGCTCAAGCATGCGAAGAAGTGGCTGTACTGGCCCTGGGCTGAATATCGCGTGTTGCGCGACGCACAGGCGGTACTGTTCACCTGCGAAGAAGAAAGGCTGCAGGCACGGCAGAGTTTTCCGCTGTACCGAGCCAACGAGGCCGTGGTGGGTTACGGCACACCGGGGGTCGAAGGCGACGCGGTTGCGCAGCGCGCAGCGTTTCTGGAAGCATTTCCCGCCCTGCGCGACAAACGGCTGCTGCTGTTCCTGGGGCGCATCCATCCGAAGAAGGGTGTCGACCTGCTGGTCAATGCCTTTGCCGAAGCCGCCGATGCGCACCCGGAACTGCATCTGATGATGGCTGGACCCGACGCAGGCAATGCACAGTCTGATCTCATGCGCGGCATGCACGAAAGACTCTCCGGGCGTGTGAGCTGGCCGGGCATGCTTGTCGGCGACCTGAAATGGGGCGCATTCCGCTGTGCCGAGGCTTTCGTGCTGCCCTCGCACCAGGAAAACTTCGGCATTGCCGTGGCCGAGGCACTGTCCTGCGGCCTGCCAGTGCTGATCTCGAACAAGGTCAACATCTGGCGCGAGATTGAACGTTGCGGCGCGGGGCTAGTAGCGGAAGACACTGCCGCCGGCACGCGTCAACTGTTGACACGTTGGATGTCGCTGGACGGTGCGCATCGCGAACGGATGGGCACGTGCGCAAGGTCCTGCTTCGTGCAGCGTTTCCACGTCGTAGCAGCAGCGGAGAGTCTGCTGGAAACGCTGCGGCTGAGTCAGCGCGCGGGCCGCGAGGTTGCGGCATGAATGCCTTTCAGCGTGGCCAGGATCCTTACCTTTCTCCCCAGACTACCTTGCAGAACCGTCTTGCACGCGGGCTGTGGAGCATGACCTGCGCAGTGCTGTTCCGTCCCTCGCCGCGGCCGCTGCACGCGTGGCGCGTCTGGTTGCTGCGCTGTTTCGGCGCGAAACTGGGGCGTAACTGCCACATCTACCCAAGGGCGAAGATATGGGCACCGTGGAACCTGCATTGCGGTGACCAGGCGACCATCGCCGACGATGCAGACATCTACAACGCCTGGCCAATTACGCTGGACTCTCATGCCATCGTCTCGCAGGGCGCCCTCCTGTGTGCGGCAACCCACGACATTGATGACCCCGCCTTTCCGATGACCGGCGCGCCGATCCACATCGGAGCGTTTGCCTGGGTATGCGCCCGCGCAGCAGTGCTGCCCGGCGTCAAGCTGAACGAAGGAGCGGTGCTGGCGCTCGGCGCGGTTGCTTCCAGCAATCTGGACGCCTGGTCAGTTTATGGCGGCATGCCGGCAAAACTCCTGCGGCTACGCCGGCGTCGCGTCGTGTCCGGGAGCGAGGCGCACTCTTGATATCCATCCTCGTCCTGACAAAGAACGAGCAGCAGGACCTGCCGGGCTGCCTCGCGTCCGTCAGCTGGTCAGACGACATCCACGTTTACGATTCGCTCAGCACTGATAAAACGGTGGAGATTGCGAATGCAGCGGGCGCAAGAATCACTTCGCGCGGGTTCGACAACTGGGCCGCACACCAGAACTGGGGCCTGAGCAACATCAAGTTTCGCCATCCCTGGGTTTTCTACATTGATGCTGACGAACGTGTGACGCCTGAATTGCGCAAGGCGATGGAAGACGCCGTGCGCAATCCTGGCGACATGGTCGCATTCCGCATGCAGCGCCGGGACTTTTTCGGGCGCACATGGTTGCGACATGTGCAGGCCTCGCCCTTCTACATCCGCCTGTTCCGGCCCGAAGCTGTGCGCTACGAACGGCTGGTGAATCCTGTGACTCTGGTGAATGGACCCGTCGGAGAGCTGTCTGGTTATCTGGACCACTACCCGTTCAGCAAGGGCGTGACGCATTGGCTGGCGCGCCACAATTCGTACAGTAGCCTCGAAGCGCAACAGATCGAGGAGAACCGCCGTCACCGCGCCGGCTTCAGCCTGCACAAGGCCTTCTTCGCTGTAGATTTCAATGAGCGGCGCTATCACCAGAAAGAACTGTTCTATCGATTGCCGCTGCGGCCGCTGCTGAAATTCCTGATTCTTTACGTAGGCAAGCGGGGATTCCTGGACGGCAGGGCTGGGCTGACGTATGCAACGCTGCAGTCAATCTACGAGTATATGATCGTGTTGAAGATGCGGGAGGAAACCCTCCGCGACCGGGCGATGTGACGCATGGCGGGAATCAGGCAGCGAGTCTTGGCCGGCCTTGGCGCCAATACCTCAGGCCAACTGGTCACAATTCTCATCCAGCTGGTGTCGGTGCCGGTCTTCCTGCGCTACTGGTCCGTCGAGGACTACGGCCGCTGGTTGCTGCTGTCGGCGCTGCCGGGTTATCTCGCGCTGGCAGATCTCGGACTCGGCACGGTGGCAATGAACCGCATGGTAATGCTGCATGCGCAACAGCGGATTCACGAATCACGCACGGTGTTCCAGACTGCGCTGCTGATGATTGGCGTCGTGACGGGCGTCTGCCTGCTGCTTTCCTGTGTGCTGGTCTGGCTGCTGCCGCTGGAAATGTTCAATCCGGCGGATGCGCGCCCTACGATGGGCATCCTGATCCTCGTCGCGCTGCTCAACATCTATTCCGCCCTGGTCGATGCGGTGCATCGCGCTGCCGGCGAGTTCGCGCGTGGTGTGTATCTGATCAATTGCGCACGCCTTTTCGAGTGGCTGGGCGGACTGGCTGGCCTGGTGCTGCTGCGCTCGATGCTCGCTGTAGCCGCCGGTTTTCTCGTGGCGCGGGTGATCGCCATGCTGGTGATGCAGCAGATGACGGCGAAACGAATGCCGGCTTACCCTTGGTCGCTGATGCATTCCAGCCGCCAGGAGCTGGGTGGCATGCTGCGCCCGGCGCTGTCATTCCTGGCATTCCCGCTTGGCAATGCACTCACGTTGCAGGGCATGTCAGTGGTGGTGGGCACGACACTCGGTCCCGCGGCACTGGCCACATTCAACACCTTTCGCACACTGTCGAGACTCCCGGTTCAGATGCTGACCACATTCAACCGCGCGTTGTGGCCGGAAATATCCCGCGCCTTCGGCGCTGGCGAGTACCCGATGCTGCAGCGCATATACCGCCGCGGCACCAGGATCTCGCTGCTCGCCTGTGCCGCGGCCTGCATCGTGATATTCGTCGCTGCGAAATGGCTGCTTGGAATCTGGACAGATCACCATATTCCTTTCGACGCCGCGATGCTGGCGCTGTTCCTGCTCGTCGCACTTGCAGGCTGTGCGTGGCAGGTGGGCCAGGTCATGCTCACCGCTACCAACATGCATGAGCGGCTGGCCGTGATCTACCTGCTGGCAGCGCTGGCCAGTGTTGGTGGAGCGATTGCGATGCCTGCGCAATGGGGGATGCAGGGCATGGTCGCTGCATCGGGAGCGTTCGAGATCGTCCTTCTGCTTGCGAGCCATGGGCTTGTCGCAAGGATGCTGGAAAGGTCATGAAGACGCTGCTCGAACTCTGGCGCAGGCGCGAACGTCCGCGATTACTCTCACGCCGCTGGCTGACAGTCTGGGCCAAGCGGGCGCTTACTCTG
The DNA here is from genome assembly GCA_031424095.1 of Gammaproteobacteria bacterium. Taxonomy (GTDB): domain Bacteria; phylum Pseudomonadota; class Gammaproteobacteria; order Steroidobacterales; family Steroidobacteraceae; genus ZC4RG30. The sequence continues at coordinate 4,991 of JANPGU010000374.1, read as the reverse complement.
CCGGCATTGCTGGGACTGCAGTGGAGGGTTGCGCGTCTCCGCAGCCGCGGCGCCCTGGTCGGATCACTCGCCATCATCGAAAGTTGCCGTATCGAGGGTCCCCTGCGCAATCTGGATATTGCAAGAGGAACCTTCATCGGAGAAGGGAGTGAATTGATGCTTCATGAGCGGATCAGCATTGGCGAACAGGTCGTGATCAACCGGCGGGTGACTATTCTCACTGCGAGTCACCGACTGCGTGATCCTGCCTGGCCTCAATACAGTCGACCGGTACGGATCGGAGATCGAGCCTGGATCGCCACTGGCGCGACACTGCTCCCCGGTGTATCCATCGGCCGTGGCGCAGTCGTTGGCGCCGGGGCCGTGGTCAGGTCGGACGTACCCGACTTTGCCGTCGCCGTAGGGAATCCCGCGACATTGCACCTGAACGCGCGCACGCGGGAATTGCGCTATGACACGGCATTTTTTCCGGCTCCGTTCGAGGCATGGCTGGGTCCGCAGACGAATCGCTGACCTGCGCCGATCGCGACTATTTCACACCCAGCAGTGCCACATGTGAGGCCGTCCGATACGGATCGATTCCTGCCGGCTTGGTGTTCAGCAGATGCACGCTTCGACACCGGGCCTTGACCTGTTCGTAGTTGTTGAACACGGAGTACGAATAGCCGAGACCGTCGCCCTCGGAGATCGTGTAACCCTTGCCGCGGGTCTTGATGTAATCCATCAGTGGCCACAGTCCCAGTGTGTTGACGGTCTGCTTGACCATCCTGCCAACCGCACTACCCTGCCCGAAGTTGTTGGAGTCGGAGATGAATACCGCCTTGTTGCTGACGCGGAGCATCTCGGTCACTGCACGAGCCGGGGTCCGGATATGGTGCAGGACACCGAACTCGCACACCAGATCGAACTCACCATCGCGAAACTTCAACGCGAGCGCATCGCCATCGATCAGTTCGTCGACGCCGATCCCCTTGCCATATCCGATCTCGCGCAGCTCCCGGACGGGCTCCACGCCCGTGACCCTGATGTCGGGGCGCTGTCTTTTGATCTCGGCCAGAGCCCTGCCGGTTCCTGACCCGATGTCCAGTACCGAACGGACCCCCAGATAGTCGACTACGCCAAGCATGAAACAGAGCGCGAAATAGTGCTCATCCGATTCGTCGAGATGCATTGCATCGTATGCATGAGCCGTATCAGCGTAGTAGCGGCGCTGAATATCGGCGTCGGCGGCGATTTGTTGCGTCATCTGCTTGCCTTCCTGTCTCAGTTCGTCGTTGCAGTCGGCGGCACACCAATGACCTGCACGATCAGTTCTGCTTCCGCACGCTGGCCGGCCTCGTTTGGATGCAGCTGATCCACCATCCAGGGCGAGACCCGCGGCGCCGTGGTGCCGTACAGGGCCGCCATCACATCGAATACAGCGACATTGGGGTAGCGTCCATCGAAAGCCAGGACGGCCGCATGGAGGATATTTGTGTACTGTTGCGCGGCTGTTGCGGGCTGCACCCAGCCCTGCGCGCCAGGGTCGGCATCCAGCAACGAGTTCTCCGTGGTCAACAAGATGGCCGTCCGCGGGCTGGCCGCGCGAATCTGCTGCAGCGCCGTGTCGAGCCGCGCGATGGCCTGCTCCAGTGTGGTGGCACCCACGCGCACGTCGTTGATCAGCGGCCCGCGGATCACCAGCAAGTCCGGGCTGGCAGCGATGACACTGGCGATGGGATACGCGCCCTGCCCATTCAGCATCGCGGCGAGGCTGGCACCATTGCTGCCATAGTTCAGCACCTGTGATGGCGAAAGGCCCTGCAGCGTTCCGCCGGTCACGGCATGCCCCAGGAGCTGGTCGAAGAAATACACTGCGTTGGAAACAGTGCTGTTGCCCCAGAACACAATCCGCTTCCCAGCAATCCCGCCCTGAAACCATGGCGATAGCGGCGTCGGCGCTGGACTCGGTACGGGTGGTGGAATGACGGGTGGCGGAATGACTGGTGGCGTGACCGGATCTGGCGGCGGCGGCTGGCTTGCAGGCGGCGTTGGTGTGGGGACTTCCGCTACGCCTGCAACGCCACCACAGGCGCTGAGCAGCACCAGAGCCATGATGAGTGCACCCAGCGGCCGTGCCGTGCGGCTTGCGATGTGGGTCATACAACGAATCCCGTCGTTCGCTGGAAATAGCCGGCTTCTTCCGGCATTGGCTTGATGGCCACTGCGGGCACGCCGCCATACAGCATGTAGGGTTGGTCCATGTGCTTGCCCAGCAGGCTGTTCGCCCCGAGCACGCTGTGATGTGGCAGCACCGCTCCGCCCAGCAGCGTGCAGGCCGTGCCTATGAAGCAGTAGTCACCAATCTCCACCGGCATCGCATGCTGGCGACAGTCCTGCAAATCGATGCTGTGCGTGAGGATCTGCGAGCGGAATCCGGCAAAGGTCGTGAAGCGACCGATTCGAACGCGCTCGGTACAGTCGATGATATGGCGATTGGTGATGGCGGCGTGCTCACCGACAATCAACACCGGTGCGCGCTGCGCGAGATGCATGAAGTGCGGCGGCCTTCCCAGCGGATAGGCACTGATCCAGTTCAACCTGCCGATGCTGGCATGCTCGGCGAGTTCCAGAAGGTCCAGGTCGCGCACAACATTGAGATGGCCGATGGATGCTCCGGCCTTCATCACCAGGCGTCGGGGATACACCCAGGCCAGGCCAATCCTGCTCGTCGGATCGAGCTCGTAGCGCAGAAAGCGTTGCAGCAATGCACGTTTCAGCTTCCATGGCAGAAGCATCAACAGCGCGAGCAGCATGCTTTTCATGGCTGCAGTCCCGCCGTGGCGGCTACTTCGGATATGACCTTCTCGTAACGCCCCCAGGTCAATGCCTGTCCGGCCTCTCGCACATTGGCCCGCCATTGCTTGAGCCGATGTGAGTCGGACAGCGTGAAGCTTATTGCAGCTTCGACGGATTCGACCGTGTCAGTGATGAGCAAGCCCATTTCGCCATCTACAAACGAGTCAATGCCGGCGTACTCCGTGATGACCATGGGAAGGCCGGCGCGCATGGCTTCCACGCATGCCAGCGACATGCTCTCCGACAACGTCGGCATCAGGAACAGGTCGGCGGCTGCAAACAGTGCGGGTACGTCTGCATTGGGTACATTGCCGTCCTGGACGGAAACCGTTGGCAGCTGCTGCACCCGCGAATACAGATCCGCAAGCGCCGGTTCGAAAGCGCCCAGGAACACAATGTGCAGCCTGCGCGGCTGGATCAACCTGGCCCACTGCTGATGCGACCGCAGCAGCGCTTCCAGCAGCAGATGTCCACCCTTCCTGACCGAGTTGGCGCGCGCCACGATGGTGAACTTGTCCGCGTCGTCGACGTGCTGGACGTCGAAGCGCCCGGCATCGACGCCATATGGCGCGCTGTGGACCCGTGCCGCGCTGCCCAGCCGATCCTGGATGCCACCCAATGTGTAGCGGGATGGGACCGTGACGATGTCCGCCTTCGCGAGGATCCTCGTATTGGCGTCTTCCGGATACGCGAGCAAACCGTTGCTGACCCCACAATGCCTTGAATGTTCAGCGATGCGCGCCCTGGCCACGTCGGACAGATTGATGATCTGGTCGCTCCAGAGAATGGCCCCAGTCTGCGCGGCCGCTGCGCTGGTCAGCGGCATATGGTCCTGCAGTGTGACCACAACCCGTGCCCGCCATTCGCCGGCTACGAGACGTGCTGCGACGTACCGGTCGTAAGGCACTTCGATTTCGCGTGGGTTGCCGATGAAGCTCAGCAGTTTGCGGGCCTGCCAGCCAATTGACTGGATCAGCCTGACATCGCGCAGACCCGGATGGAAATAGCCCGAAGCCTTGCGCCCAATACTGCCGGGTAGTCGCGCGACCGCTGCACCAATTCCCTGGCGGTAGAACGGCAGCGCGAAAGCGGTGCTCCGGCCACTCTGCGCACAGCCCGCGGCAAGATTCAGCGCATGATGCTTGAAGGGGTGCGCGACCAGGATGTCTGTTTGCATGGCTGCCATGGAGTCAACGCATCAGATTCGGGAACGCCACAGGCTCCACGTCATCGGGCTGCTCCTGGTCCCTGGCAATCACCACCGCAGGCGCGGCAGCGATGCGAGTCACCGCCAGACATGCTCCGACAAACAGCCAGCCGAACCCGTTGACGAGCCCATGGCCCGTGATCTGGCCCTGGATCAGCGATACGGCGGCGAATACATAGAGCAGCACCGGCAAAGAGTCCGCGGCCCGCAATGCGGCGCGCAATGATTGCAGTCCCAGCGACACGCCGAAACTCAACCGGTAGGCGATGAACACCAGTGCCAGCACAGGACCCAGCTCGACCACATGGCGCGACCAGTCCTCTTCCGCCACACGATTGATACTCACCCCTTCAAACATGACACCGGTAACTGATGCACCATTGCCGGCCATGCCAACGCCGTATCCGAACACCGGCATCTGCCCCATCAGGCGGACGAAATCGTAAAGTCCATGCAGGGCACGCCCGAGCAGACCGAGGTTGAAGCGCTCACCCTCTACGGCGGCGGCATCGTTCCAGCGCGAGGAAAATGTCTCGAAGGCTTCCGGAAGCACGATCGGAAACAGCGCCACGAATGCAACGATAATGACGGCCGGGATCAGGATCGAGCGCAGCTTGGTGGCAGTTCCGCGCAGCAGTGGAGCGATCGCCACGCCGGCAGCGATGACAAGGCAGGAATGGATGAAGCTCGTGCGGCTGCCGCTCACGGCCAGTGCTGCCGCAGTTGCAACGGACGCCGCGCGCACCAGCCACGGACCCAGCAGGCGCTGCTTTCCTGGCACCGTCCATGCCCAGATCAGGAACACCACGCAACAGACGATGAGCTGCGTCATGCCTACAGCGGAGGTGAACGTGCCGGCGGGCCGCACTTTGCCTCCGCCTGAAACCAGGTTGTCGAATTGCAGGCTGGCCTGCGTTGCCCTGCCGACATTGAGTGGCGAATCCGC
>JANPGU010000373.1:0-15286 GCA_031424095.1 Gammaproteobacteria bacterium | reverse complement strand
CGCTGGTATTGCCACCCGCGGACTCCATGCGCGCCGGTGACAGATGCGCCAGGAACTGGCCCAGTGCTCTGCGCAGCGCCGGATCCACTGCGAGTTCGTGCTGACTGGCATGGGTGAGATAGCCACGCAGCTGCATCACGGCGTCGAACTGATGCCGTTCATGGCCGGTGAGCAGATCCAGCAGGTATTCGTCCGCGCCCTGTTCCAGTGGCGAGCGGCCCTCCGGTTTGTCGGATTCCAGCCCGTAGTGGTCGCGGAATGACTGCTGCGCGCGCAGGACTTCTTTCAGGCCGATGACCGCCTCGTGCAGCAGGCGGCCCGCCAGATGCAGGCTCTGCGCTTCGCTTTCCATGGGCACTCGCGCCGGATCGATGCCGGCGCCGCGGCAGAAGGCCTGCATGCCATTGTGTACATTGACCAGCGGGGTGACATTGCCTTCCAGTCGTGCCCGGGCGGCCGCGCGCAGTCGCGTCAGGCGCTGCTGTGCCGACAGGGTGGAGCTCAGCGCGTCGGCGCGACCATTGACCCCGGCAGCAGCCAGCTTGGCCACCGGTCCCGTGGCGTCGGGCGGAATCAGCGCTTCGATGTTCAGCGAAGCACCCAGGTCGTCGGTGTCCTGGCCAACGGCGCGCAGCGGCATGACATTGACCACCGACATGTTCGCCATGGTGTTCGTGCCAGGGGCGGTCTGCGCAACTTCGTCGACGATCTGGACCTGCATGCGGTACTCGCCCATGCGCAGCACATCGGCTTCACACAGCGCGTACAGGCCGCGGCGGCCCTGCGGGGTGGGTGATTCGTTGATGAACACGCCGTTGGTGCTGGTGTCTTCCAGGTAGTAACCGCCCTGGCGGAAATGGATGCGGGCGTGGTGGCCGGAAAGGTAGCGCTGGGGGTCCGGCAGGGCCCAGTCATTGTCAAGCGCACGACCGATGCCGCCCCCGGCAACGCCCATCACAATGCTGGACCGGGAGCCTAACTGCTGACGCTGATTGCTGATGATTTCAAGCCGCAACGCCATGGGTCGCCGGAACCTTCGATGACCAACCTGAACTATAATGGGGCACGGCCTTAGCCGGTGGCCGATTCCCGGAAGACTATGTCATCACACCATATTTTCAAGATTCTGTTCGTGAACCAGGGCAAGGTTTACGAGGTCTACGCGCGCAAGGTCAGCCATGGCTCGATGCTCGGTTTCGTGGAAATCGAGGAACTGGTTTTCGGCGAGCGCGCTGGTGTGCTGCTCGACCCCTCGGAAGAGCGGATCAAGAGCGAATTCGAGGGCGTGAAACGCAGTTTTCTGCCCATGCACTCGGTGCTGCGGATCGACGAAGTCAGCAAGCGCGGCGCCAGCAAGATCACCGAGTACGAGGGCAATGTGACGCAGTTCCCGACGCCGCTGTTCACGCCGCCAGTGGGTGATCCGGGGCGCAAGTCCTGACGTGATACTGCAACTGCCGGGCGGACCCGCCCACAGCGATTTCCGGATCAGCAAGCTCCTTGCCCAGCTGCAGGCAGTGGTGCCGGCCGTGCGCGGCGTTGCCAGTCGTTTCATGCATCTGGTGGAGGTCAGTCGTGCGCTCGACGCCGCTGAGCTTGCCAGGCTGCAGGCATTGCTCACCTACGGTCCGCACTATGTGGCCGATGCGCCACGTGGAGAGCAGCTGCTGGTGGTGCCAAGGCCAGGCACCACCTCGCCGTGGTCGAGCAAGGCCACCGATATTGCGCAGGTGTGCGACCTGGCCCCTGTGCACCGCATTGAACGCGGCGTGAACTTCCACCTCGATGCCGCCGAACCACTGCGTGCTGCAGACCTCGACCGCGTCGCGGGACTGCTGCACGATCGCATGACCGAAGCGGTGCTGCGCAATGGCGATGCGGTCGAGCAGCTGTTTGCCACCGAACCACCCCGACCGCTGCGCTCGGTATCGCGCGCGCTCGGCGACCTGACACTGGCCAACGCGGCGATGGGACTCGCATTGAGCGCGGATGAAATCAGCTATCTGCATGCCAGCTTCGAAAGGCTGGGACGCGATCCCACCGATGTGGAGCTGATGATGTTCGCGCAGGCGAACTCGGAGCATTGCCGCCACAAGATCTTCAATGCCGATTTCGCCATCAATGGCGTGGTGCAGGAGAAATCGCTGTTCGCGATGATCCGCAATACCCATGCGCATGCGCCGCAGGGCGTGCTGTCCGCTTACAAGGACAACGCGTCGGTCATCGAGGGTTGGCACGGACGGCGCTATTTTCCGGATCCGGACAGCGGTATCTACGGCGCGCATGCCGAAGCCATCGACATCCTTATGAAGGTGGAAACGCACAATCACCCGACCGCCATCTCGCCATTTCCGGGCGCTGCGACGGGCTCCGGGGGCGAGATCCGCGATGAAGGTGCCACCGGCACGGGTTCGAAGCCCAAGGCTGGCCTCGTGGGCTATACGGTTTCCAACCTGCGCATCCCCGGGTTTGAACAGCCATGGGAAGCAACGCTCGGAAAACCCGAACGGATCGTCAGCGCGCTGGAAATCATGCTGGATGGACCGCTGGGCGCCGCGGCCTTCAACAATGAATTCGGACGGCCCTGCATTGCCGGCTATTTCCGCAGTTTCGAACAGCCTGTGAACGAGCGGCTGGCGCGTGGCTATCACAAGCCCATCATGATCGCCGGCGGACTTGGCAACATCCGGCGCGCACAGGTGGAGAAGGGCGACGTCCCGGTTGGTGCCCACCTGGTGGTGCTCGGTGGTCCTGCCATGCTGATCGGCCTGGGCGGCGGCGCGGCCTCGTCGATGGACAGCGGCAAGTCATCGGCCGATCTTGATTTCGCCTCCGTGCAGCGTGGCAATCCTGAAATCCAGCGCCGTGCGCAGGAAGTGATCGATCGTTGCTGCGCCCTTGGCGCCTTGAATCCCATTCATCTCATTCACGACGTGGGCGCCGGTGGACTCTCCAACGCGGTGCCCGAGGCCGTGGCCCACAGTCATCGCGGCGCATCGATTGAACTGCGCGCCGTGCCGAACGCCGAGCCCGGCATGTCCCCCATGGAAATCTGGTGCAATGAAGCGCAGGAGCGCTATGTGCTGGCCGTTTCCGAAAGTGGACTGGCGCGCTTCGAGGCCATTGCTGCGCGTGAGCGCTGTCCCTATGCCGTGATTGGCCGCCTCACAGCCGACGGTGTGCTGCGCGTCAATGACAGCGAATTCAGCAACAGGCCGGTTGATCTGCCCATCAACGTGCTGCTTGGCAAGCCGCCGCGCATGACCCGCGCCGTGCAACGCATCGCCACGCCCGGCCGGCGCTTCGAAGTGCGGGGACTGGATCTGCAGGAAGCGGCGCTGCGGGTGCTGTCGCATCCAGCCGTGGCAGACAAGACCTTCCTGATCACCATCGGCGACCGCACGGTCAGTGGCCAGATCAGCCGCGACCAGATGGTGGGTCCATGGCAGGTGCCGGTGGCGGATGTCGCGGTGACGCTGAGTGACTATTTCCAGCACACCGGTGAAGCCATGGCCATGGGCGAGCGCACGCCGCTGGCCCTGCTCGATGCCGCCGCTGCGGCGCGCATGGCGGTCACCGAAGCCGTGACCAACATTCTCGCGGCGGACGTCGCGTCGCTGTGCGATATCCGGCTGTCCGCAAACTGGATGGCGGCCTGCGGCGAGCCTGGGGAAGACGCCGCCTTGTTCGACGCCGTGCGCGCCGTCGGCATGGAGCTGTGTCCTGCGCTGGGGATTGCGATTCCCGTGGGCAAGGATTCGCTGTCGATGAAATCCGTCTGGCGCGATGCGGATGCGAACAAGGCAGTGGTTGCGCCGGTTTCGCTGATTGTCTCGGCCTTCGCGCCGGTGGCGGATGTGCGGCGTACGCTGACGCCGCAATTGCGCCTGGATGCTGGCGCTACGCGCCTGCTGTGGATTGACCTGGGGCAGGGGCGTTGCCGGCTGGGCGCGTCCATCCTCGCGCAGGTGTACGGAGCGCTGGGCGACCAGGCCCCGGACCTGGAAAGTCCAGCGCTGCTGCAAGGTTTTGCCACCGGCCTGCGCACGCTGCGCCAGCAGCAGCAGGTGCTGGCGTATCACGATGTTTCTGACGGTGGCGTATTCGCCACGCTGACTGAAATGGCCTTTGCTTCGCGTTGCGGTGTGGATATCTCACTGCCTGCCGGCGAATCCGGCCTGTGCGAGCAGTTGTTTGCGGAAGAGCCAGGCGCAGTGATCCAGGTGCGCGCCGCGCACCTCGCCGCCGTGCAGAAGGTCCTGGCAGATGTTGGACTCGGCCACTGCATACATGATCTCGGCACGCCTGACGCTGCGTTGAAACTGGTATTCAGGGGGGGCGATGGGCAACTCGCTCTCGATTGGGTAGAGGCGCGTCGCGCCTGGAGTGAAACCTCTTATCGCATGCGCTTGCTGCGCGACGATCCGCAGTGCGCCCGCGAGGAATTCGATGCCATACAGTCCGTGACGGACCCTGGTCTGCTTGTGCAGCTCACCTTCGATCCGCAGCAGGATGTGGCGGCGCCATATGTTGGCGTCGGCGCGCGACCGAAAGTGGCCGTACTGCGTGAGCAAGGCGTGAACAGTCAGGTTGAAATGGCGGCTGTCCTCGATCTGGCCGGGTTCGAGGCGCACGACATACACATGAGCGATCTGCTTGCAGGGCGTCGCTCGCTGGCGGAGTTCCGCGGCCTGGTGGCCTGTGGCGGCTTTTCCTACGGCGACGTTCTGGGGGCCGGCGAGGGCTGGGCGAAATCCATCCTGTTCCACGCGCGCACCCGCGATGACTTCACGCGTTTCTTTGAACGCAGCAATACATTCTCGCTCGGCGTGTGCAATGGCTGTCAGATGATGGCCGCGTTGAAGAGCCTGGTGCCAGGTGCTGAAAACTGGCCGCGATTCGTGCGCAACCGGGGCGAGCAGTTCGAAGGCCGATTCAGCCAGGTCGAGATTCTCGATTCACCGGCGGTGCTGCTGGCGGGCATGGCCGGGTCGAGTCTGCCCATTGCGGTGGCACATGGCGAGGGTCGCGCCGAGTTTGCGGACGCGGCCGGGCAGGCGCAGTTGCAGTCGGCGAACCTGGTCGCTTTCCGATTTGTAGACGGCCTTGGTCAGGTGGCCGGCACGTATCCTGCCAATCCGAACGGATCGCCCGCTGGCATCGCCGCGGTGACCAGTCTGGACGGCCGCGTGTTGCTGACCATGCCACATCCAGAACGTTCGTTTCGCGTTGCGCAAAATTCCTGGTATCCGGCAACGCAGGGCGAATTCAGCGGCTGGATGCGCATGTTCCGCAACGCGCGGCTTTGGGTAAAATAATTGGCCGGTAGCATCAACCGGAGTGCTTTCATGACTGGAACAAGGTGGGTGGCAGGCCGTATCGCGGCTGTAGTGGCCCTGTTTTCGCTCGGTTCGTTCGCCCCTGCATACCTGCTGGCGGCAGGCGCAAGGAACTGTCCCGAGTGCGCGGAATGGAACCAGCCGCACAAGCCATTCCGCATCTTTGGTAATACCTGGTACGTCGGCACAAAAGGCCTGAGCGCCATTCTCATCACCTCTGAATTTGGTCATGTGTTGATCGATGGCGGCCTGGTGGAATCTGCGCCACTGATCAAGGCGAACATCGAAGCGCTGGGATTCCAGGTCACCGACATCAAGGCAATCCTGAATTCACATGCGCACTACGATCACGCCGGTGGTATTGCGCAGCTGCAGCAGTGGAGCGGGGCGCAGGTGTACGCGCTACGCCCTGCACAAGCCGTGCTGCGCACGGGAAAACTGGACAGTGCGGATCCGCGGTTTGGCGAGAAAGCGCCGCCCATCCCGCCAGTCGCCAATGTCTGGGTGGTGCAGGACGATCAATTGCTCGGCGTCGGCAACGTGCGGCTGCGGGTCACGGCAACACCGGCGCACACGCCTGGCGGTGCCAGCTGGAGCTGGGAATCCTGCGCCGATGGCAGATGCCTGAGTCTCTTTTACGCAGACAGCCTGTCCGCCGTGTCAGCGCCCAGGTATCACTTCAAGGATCATCCCGAAGTGCTGAAGGATTTCGAGAGCAGTTTCAAGCGGGTTGAAACGGCGGCCTGCGATGTACTGCTGACGCCGCATCCCGATGCTTCGCAGCTGTTCGAGCGCCTGGATCCCGACAGTGGATCGCGGCAGAAAGACATCAAGGATGCAGCAGCATGCGGCCGCTATGCCGCGTCAGCGCGCGAGGCACTGGCCAGGCGCCTGGCGGACGAGGGACTGAACCGGTAGTTGCCTGCCCGGCTGTCAACCGATCGGTAGCCGGGACGTTACACGACTATCCTCTACAAGGCCGGCCCGATCAGCGGCCGGTGGTGCATTGATGTCTATCGAAGCCGCGATAGCAGCGAACCGCTTCGGTCTGGGTGCGCGGCCCGGTGAGCTCGCCGGCCTCTCGCAGCACGCGCGTGATGCGCTGCTGGCGCAGCTCGGTGGTGCGGCGCCGATGCTGCCCGAAACCCTGCCCGCCGGAAGTGTGGTGTTGGCGCGGGTGGCGGAAAAACGCGCCGCAGCGCGTGACCAGCGCGCTGCAGGCGCGGATGCGGTCAAGCTCGCAAAGAGCCTGCGCGATATATACCTTCCCGCCTACACCGCCGAGGTGCTGGCGCGCTGGCGCGCGGCGGTTACGTCCGAGCGCAGCTTCGTCGAGCGTCTGGTGCAGTTCTGGAGCAACCATTTCGCCGTCTCGGTGGACAAGCTGGTAGTGCTGGGTCTGGCCGGTGCGCTGGAGCGCGAGGCAATCCGCCCGCATGTGCTGGGTACGTTTTCGGACATGCTGCTGGCCGTGGAGCAGCATCCGGCGATGCTGCTGTATCTGGACAATCAGCAATCCATCGGGCCGAATTCCGTAGCGGCGCGTCTGGCCAGTCGGCGCGGCAAGGACTTCGGGCTGAACGAGAATCTGGGCCGCGAGATTCTGGAGCTGCATACGCTGGGGGTGGATGGGCAATACACACAGGCCGATGTGCATGCCCTGGCGACGCTCGTCACCGGCTGGTCGATCGGTGGCGATGCAGGCCGATTGCGCGGCGGTGTCCCGGGCGAGTTCTTCTTCCGTGCGGCGCTGCACGAGCCCGGTGATGCCATGTTGCTTGGCAAGCGCTATGCAGCCGGCGGAATGGAGCAGGGCGTCGGTGCGCTGCGCGATCTGGCTTTGCATCCACGCACCGCACGCCATCTGGCCACCAAGCTCGTGCGTCACTTCGTTGCCGATGATCCGCCCGCCGCGGCTGTCGAGCGCGTGCTGGCAGCCTACCTGCACACGGGGGGCGACCTTCCCAGTACCTACCGGGCGCTGATCGCAGCGCCGGAGAGCTGGCAGAACCCCCTGACAAAGTTCAAGACACCCGCCGATTACATCTATTCATCCTGGCGTGCCTTGTCGTTGCCGGTGGGTACGAACATGCGCGATCTGCGCGTCTTCGAAGAACTGGGGCAGCGCAGTTTCCAGCCAGGCTCGCCTGCAGGCTGGGCGGATCGCAGTGCCGACTGGGACGGGTCAGCCGCATTGATGAAGCGGCTCGAATGGGCGCAGGGCGTGGGTCAGAGGCTGGGCGCCCGCAGTGATGCCCAACAGCTCGCAAGCGCAGTGCTGGGCGCATCGCTGGGCGCCAATACGCAGCGTGCCATCGCCCGTGCCGCCGACGGTGCGCAGGCGCTGACGCTGCTGCTTGGTTCACCTGAATTCATGCGCCGCTGAGCAAGGAGTCGACATGGACTTGAATCGTCGGGAACTGCTGCGTGCTGCAGGCTGTGCAGCTCTGGCAGCGGCACTGCCGGGAATCCTGGCATCGCGAGTGAGTTTCGCCGCGCCAGCCGCGGGCAATGCACGTTTTGTATTCGTGCTGCTGCGCGGTGCGCTGGACGGACTGGCTGCTGTGCCGCCGACTGGCGATCCCGACTATCGGCAGCTGCGCGGCGAACTGGCACTGAACGACATTGCAGGCGTCGAGCCACTCGATGACCTGTTTGCCCTGCATCCTTCACTGTCGTTCCTGGCGGAGCAATGGCACGCCAGGCGCCTGGCCGTGATGCATGCGACTGCCACGTCGTATCGAGAGCGCTCGCACTTCGATGCGCAGGATGTGCTGGAGAGCGGACTTGCGCTGCCTCATGCCTCGCGTTCTGGCTGGCTCAATCGCGCGCTGAGCGGACTGCCGCAGTCTGCAGCGGCACCGATGCAGCACGCGGGCGTGGCGCTGGGTGCCGGAATTCCGCTGGTCATGCGCGGTGAGAACGACGTGGCTTCGTGGGCGCCCAGTCGCCTGCCGCAGCTCGAAGACGATACATTGCAACGCCTGGCCGATCTCTATGCATCCGATGCATTGCTGTCGCGTCGTCTGGCTGACGCGTTGGCGGCGGATGAGATTGCCAGTGAAGCGGGCATGGAAGCGGCCATGAGTCCCAGTGCCGGTGGTCGCGGCGCGGGCGCGCAGGTTTCGCAGACTGCGAAGACCGCAGCTGGATTCCTGGCGCGCGAGGATGGACCGCGCATAGCGGTTTTTGAAACTACAGGCTGGGACACTCATGCCAACCAGGGCACCGACAAGGGCGCGCTGGCGTTGCGCCTGGCCACACTCGATGCGGGTCTGCGCACGCTGTGTACGGAACTCGGGCCGGTCTGGGATCGCACTGTAGTTCTGGTGGCCACTGAATTCGGTCGTACTGCGGCCCTGAATGGGACGCACGGCACCGATCACGGCACAGGTGCCGCGGCCTTTCTGCTGGGCGGGGCGGTGCGCGGCGGTCGAGTCATGGGTGACTGGCCTGGGCTTGCAAAGGCGGCGCTATATCAGGGACGTGACCTGCGTCCCACGACGGATCTGCGCTCGGTCATGAAGAGCGTGCTGCGCGATCATGTCGGTGTGAGTTCGCGCTTCATCGACACCACTGTGTTTCCAGACAGCAGCGCGGCGCCTTACATGACCGGGTTAGTGTGATCCGCCGGTGCCCACCGCGCGGAACGGCGGCTTGGCCAGCCACACCAGAGGGATGAGCACCATGAACATCACGGCCAGCAACAGGAACATGTCGTTGGCTCCCATGGTCATCGCCTGCACATTCAGCACCTGCGAAGTCGACGCGAAGGCTGCGTCGCCGGTGATCCCCTGCGCGGCAAGCTGCGCCTGGTAATCGATCCAGGCGGGCGAATCCGTGGTGATGTGCTCGGTCATGACGGCGTAGTGATATTCCGAGCGGTTGTTCCAGTAGAACACGCAGATGGCGGTGGACATGCTGCCGGATATTGTGCGCATGAAGTTGGAAAGGCCGGCCGCCGATGCGATCTGCGACGAGGGCAGGCCCGACATGATGATCTGGTTCAATGGCAGGAAGAACAGCGACAAACCGATGCCCATGATCAAGCGCGGCGTGGCGGTCTGCTCGAACGACGCCTGATCGGTCTGCTGTGCGAACCACAGCAATGACAGGCTCAGCACCACGAAGGCCAGGCTCGGTGCCAGCCGCAGGTTGATGCGATGCAGATTGCGCCCAATGATGGGCGCCAACACGATGGCCACGAGGCCGATCGGCGCCATGGCAAGGCCGGCCCAGGTGCTGGTATAGCCGAGCGCTGTCTGCAGCCACAGCGGGAATATGATGTTCACGCCGGTGAAGGCGAAGTAGGCGATGGCAATGGTGATGGTGCCGATGCGGAAGTTGCGGCGCTTGAACAGCAGCAGGTCGACGATCGGGTGCTTGTCGGTCAGTTCCCAGGGAATCAGGAAGGTCATTGCCACTACACCGATGATCGCCGCCGTGAGGATCTCGCCGGACTGGAACCAGTCCTTCTCGTTGCCGTTGTCGAGCATGAACTGCAGCGCGCCCACGCCGATCACCAGCAGCGCAAGGCCAATGGCATCGATGGGCACCTGCACGCGGTGTGATTCGCGCCGGCGCAACAGCATCCAGCTGATGCCGGCCGAGGCCAGCCCCACGGGCACGTTGATGTAGAAGAGCCAGGGCCAGGAGTAGTTGTCCGTGATCCAGCCACCCAGGATGGGGCCAAGGATCGGCGCCACGATCACCACCATCGCCCACAGTCCCATGGCCAGGCCACGCAGATGCACCGGGTAATTGCGCAGCAGCAGCGCCTGCGCCACCGACATCATCGGACCCGACACCAGTCCCTGCATGAGGCGTGCGGCAATCAGCATCGGCATGCTGGTGGCGAATCCGCACAGCGCGCTGAACACGATGAACAGCAGATTCGAGATCACGAAGGTACGAACTTCGCCAAAGCGGCGTCCGATCCAGCCCGCCAGGGGTTGGACCACGGCGGCAGCGAGCAGATAGGAGCTGATGGCCCAAGTGCCTTCGGACGGACTCACGCCCATGCTGCCCGCGATCGATGGAATCGAGACATTGACGATGGTCATGTCGAGGATTTCCATGAAACTCGACACGCCGACCGCAATGCTCAGCAGCACCAGCGCAATGCCGCGCAGCGGTGGATATTCGCCGGGCGGCAACGCTTCGGGTTTGGCGTCGGCCATGGCTGGCAGCGAGTCTCGGTTCAGCCGCGGTCTGAATTGCTGCGGATGATCTCGGTGGCTGCGGCGTCCGCCGCCGCCAGATCCTGTGCATAGGATGCGGTGATCTCGTGCACGTCGGAAACCGGGTCCGCGGCCAGCACCGCGCCACCGCGATCATGGGTATCGACCTTGGTAGTCGTCGACAGACCAATGCGCAGCGGATGTTCCGCCAGCTCTTGCGGATCCAGTGCAATCTTCACCGGAACCCGCTGCGCGACCTTGATCCAGTTGCCCGATGCATTCTGCGGCGGCAGGAGCGAGAAGGCGGCGCCCGTGCCGGCGGAGAGACCGATGACCTTGCCGTGGAAGGTCACGTCGCCGCCGTATACATCGGTGACGATGGTGGCCGGCTGCCCGATACGCAGATGGCGCAACTGACTTTCCTTGAAGTTGGCTTCCAGCCACACATCCTGCAACGGAATGATGGTCATCAGTGGTTCGCCGGGTGCGATGCGCTGGCCCAGTTGCACGCTGCGCTGAGCAATGAAGCCACTGGCAGGGGCGACGATCGCGGCCCGCTGTGACTGGATCCAGGCTTCCTTGTACGCGGCGCGCGCCGCCAGCACCGCGGGGTTCTTTTCCAGCGGCACGTGGTCAACCAGTGCCCGCGAGGCAGACGACTGCTGCTGCGCCTGGCGCAAGGCGGCGCGCGCCAGTGCCACGGCGTCGCGTGCGTGCCGCACTTCCTCACCGGCGACGGCCCGCTCGGCCAGCAGTGGCTCGCGTCGCGCCAGGTTCTGCTCCGCCTGTGCGAGCTCCAGCTCGCGCGACGCGATCAGCGAATCGAACTGCACCGATTGTGCGGTCTGCTGCCGCACCTGGCGCACCGTCTGCGCAAGGCTGGCGGCGGCGCGCTCCAGCGACTGGCGCGCGTCGGTGTCGTCCAGGCGCAGCAGCAGCTGGCCGGCTTCCACCCGCGAGGTGTTGCGCGCGAATACCTCGACCACTGTGCCTGCAAGCTGTGACGAAACCCGGATCTGATTGCCGGTGACATAGGCGTCGTCGGTCTTCTCGCGCTTCGAGAGCACGAGGATGTCGAGCACCAGCCAGGCGCCTCCCACCACCAGGAATACCGCGGCGATGGTCAGCAGTATGCGGCGGCGCTTGCCATTGGGTTCGCTGGTGACGGCGGGGCTGCTGGTTGTGTCGGTCATTTGGAGGGTTCCGTCTGTGCCGGGCCACCGCCCAGCGCCTGCTTGAGTTGTACATCGGCGAGCAACGTATCCAGATCCACGCGGACCAATGCATCCTGCCCGGTGATTTCATTCAGTCGGGCCTCGAGCTGCGGTCCCAGATGGGTCAGCTCGCTCGCGACGCGTGCACGCGCCACGGCCAGCAAGGCACTGGCGGCGGCGAGCTGCTGTTCACGGGCGCGGCGCTGTGCCGCTGCCTGGTCGATGGCCGCGGCGGCTGCGCCCGCTTCGCGCGCGGCATTGACCACGGCCTCGTCGTACGCGGCGATGGCGAGATTCAAACCAGCTGCTGCGGCCCCATGACGCGCGCGGCGCAGGCCGGCATCGAACAGCGGCAGATCAATCGCGATGCCCAGTGCTGGCACACCTGAATCCGCGCGCAGCAGCCGGCCAAGCTCGATGCTCGACAAACCGGCCAGTGCCCGCAGCGACACATCGGGATAAAAGCTGGCGCGCGCGCTGTCGGTATCGCGCAGCGCCGCTTCTACCCGCCAGCGGCTGGCAGCAATATCCGGACGTCGCGCCAGCAGGTTGGTGCCGATGTCGGCCGGCAGGGTTGCGGCGGGATGCGGCAGCGGATGCGGGGTGAGCGACGGCAGGGCGTCGGTGCTGACACCGAGCAGCGCGGCGAGGGTGACCCGCTGCAGCTGCTGCTGGCCCCTGAGGCCTGCGAGGATTTCCTGATCCGCGGCCACGGACTGCCGCACCGAGATTGCGGCGTCGGCCCGGTCCAGTTCGGCCGCGGCGCGATGCTCGGCCAGCAGCAGCTGCTGGTTCCGCACCAGCAGCGAATCTTCCTGCAGTGCAATGCGCGCAGCGGCAGCCTGCCATCCGAAATAGGCTTCGCTCACAGCGGCTGCCAGCGCCAGTCCGGCGACCTGTCTTTCCGCAGCGCTGGCGCGCGAACGATCCAGCGCCGCCGCCATGGCGGCACGTTGCTTGCCCCACCAGTCGAACTGGTAACGCGCGGATACACCAAGATCGGACTGGTCATACCAGTTGAAGCCGAGAAAGGATGTGGGAAGCAGCGCGTTGTCGCTCAGGCGCTGCCGCACGAACTGCGCGTTGGCATCGACGCGCAATCCCATCGCGGCGCCCGCCAGTCTCACTTCCTGTTCCGCGGAACGGATGCGCGCATCGGCGCTGGCGATTTCCGGCGCCTTGCCAACCGCCGCCTCGACCAGGGCATCGAGCGTGGGGTCGTCATAGGTTCGCCACCACTGTGCGTCGGGCCAATGCGACTGGCTGCCGGCAATGGCCACCACTGGTGCAGTGCTGCGCAGCTGCACGGTCACGGGAGCCGGCGGCTTGAGAGCGGCGCAGCCAGGAAGGCAAAGCGCGAGCGCGAGCGCCATCATGCTGTGTAGCCGCGGTCCTGACATCAGGCCACCTTGTGGCGCGACGACACTTCGCGAACCGTGTGAGTCTCGATGCCAGCCAGCAGTCGCTTCAGATCCGCGAGCAGGCGTTTCTTTTCGACGGCCGTAAAGCCATCGAAGGCTGAGGCAACCTTGCTGGAGATGCAGGGCAGCAGGCTGCGCAGCAGTTTTTCACCGGCCGGTTCAAGGGACAGCATCACCTTGCGGCGGTCCTCGGCGTCCAGGCTGCGACGGGCGTAGCCCCGCCGGACCAGTGCGTCGCTCACCCGCGTGAGATTGGCGGGACTCTGCGCCAGTGCCGCGCACAGTTCGCCCGCGGAGGCGTTGCCGCCATGGGAGAACAGTGCCGTGAGGACGCGATATTCCGCCTCGGCAAGGCCGGCTGGTTTCAGCAGGCCATCCAGCAGCACGTTCAGGTCGCGGCCGAGAATCACGGCCACCCGCAGCACCATGGATTCCACCAGCGGCAGTTCCGGAACTTGCCGGGACAGGCCCTTGAGACTCTTTTCGACGTGGGCGACCTGGGACAGTGGCATGCGTTTGCGGCCGGACGGAAATCGGGCGCTTATTTTAGCAATGAAATATTCAGAACTGAAAGAGTGCGCCGCAACAAAAGCCTCGGAAAGTCGTGGCTCAGGGACGCAGTGGCAGGCGCCTTGCGACGAGCAGGGCCAGTACGGTTCCCGCTGCCGCGAGCAGCAGGGCACCAGTGAGATGCAGATGGGTTGCGATCTGTCCCCAGAGCAGGCTGCCCAGCGCGAGACAGCCGTAGAACACCGCGGTGTAAAGCGCCATGCCCCGGGCCCGCAACGCATCCGGTACCGCCAGCTGCGCGGCCACGTTCAGAGTCGAAAGTGATGCCAGCCACGCTGCGCCTGCCAGCAGCGACGTGAGCATGCCAAGCGCCGGCACGCGCAGCAGCGCGTATCCAGCCATTGCTGCTGCGGTCGCCAGCGTGCCGATATCCAGCAGACGGTCGAGGCCCCAGCGCGTACGCAGGCGGGGCAACCAGATCGCACCCGCCACCGCGCCGGCGCCGATGCAGCCCACCAGCACGCCGAACAGCCTTGGTCCGCCCTGCAGCTGCTCATGGGCCACCAGTGGCAACAGTGCCCAGTAGCAGCTGCCGAAAATGTAGAACAGCACCGACCGCCACAGCGTGTGCCGCAGCGCTTTGTTGGCACTGGCTTGCGCAAGCCCGGCGCGCAGTGCGATCAGGAATGGTTCGTGCGCAGTGGCGCGTGGCGCAGTGGGTAGCGGACGCCACCACCACAAGGCGAGGATGACGGCGAGAAAGCTCAGGGCATTGAGCAGGAACGGCCACGCGATGCCGCACAGGGCTATGACCACGCCTGCAATCGCCGGGCCGATGGCGCGGCTGATGTTCATGCCGACGGCATGCAGCGCCACGGCCTGCTGCAGATCTTCCCGTGGCACCAGGCCCGGCATGATGGATTGCCAGGTCGGCGACAGCACGGCTACGCAGGCACCCATGGCCAGGGTGATCAGGATCAGCGTCATGACACCGGCATGGCCCAGCAGGATCAGCGTTCCGAGCAGGGCCGCCAGCAGCAGCATGCACCACTGCACCACGAGCAGCAGCTGCTGCCGGTTCATCCGGTCGGCCAGTGTGCCGGCTGGCAGCGCGAGCAGGCATACGGGCAGTGTATTGGCGACCTGCACCAGCGCCACCATATAAGGCGTGGAATCGAGCGTGGTCATGTACCAGCCGGCTGCCATGTCGTGCATCCAGCTGCCGATGTTGGAGATCAGCCCGGCACTCCACAGCAGGGCAAACTCGCGATGCCGCAGCGGTGCCCAGGCGCCGGCGCCGCCGGGCAACCGCGCGGTGGTGCTCATCTGGTCAGCTTCTTGTACTTGATGCGATGTGGCTGGCTGGCGTCGGTTCCATGCCGGCGTTCGTAGTCGGCCGCGTATTCCTGGTAGTTGCCTTCGAAGAACACCACCTGCGATTCGCCTTCGAAGGCCAGGATGTGCGAGGCGATGCGATCGAGGAACCAGCGGTCATGCGAGATGACCACCGCGCAGCCGGCGAATTCCACCAGCGCATCTTCCAACGCGCGCAGCGTTTCGACGTCGAGATCGTTCGTCGGTTCGTCGAGCAGCAATACGTTGGCGCCGGATTTGAGCATTTT
>JANPGU010000372.1:0-3997 GCA_031424095.1 Gammaproteobacteria bacterium | reverse complement strand
TACGGCTGGCTCGAGCCCGTGGACATGTCGGCCCCGCGCGCCGCCACAGGCTGAAGGGGATGCCGATGACTGCCGCCAAGACGCTGTTCCAGAAGGTGTGGGAACGGCACGAAGTCGTGCCAGAGACAGCCGAAACTCCGGCCGTGCTGTTCATCGACCTGCATCTCATTCATGAAGTGACCACGCCGCAGGCATTCACGGTGCTGCGCGAGCGTGGACTCAAGGTGCGCCGTCCTGATCTGACACTGGGCACCATGGACCATTCCACGCCCACGCGCACCGAACAGGTGTTCGGTGGCATGCCGATCTCCATCGCCTCGGCCGCCAACCAGGTGCGGCAGCTGGAAGTGAACTGCACCGAGTTCGGTGTGGAACTGATGACCCTGCAGAGCGACAAGCGCGGCATCGTGCATGTCATCGGGCCGGAACTGGGCGCGACGCAGCCGGGCAAGACCATTGTCTGCGGCGACAGCCATACCAGCACGCACGGCGCCTTCGGAGCACTGGCCTTCGGCATCGGTACCACCGAGGTGGGTCATGTACTGGCCACCCAGTGCATCCTGCAGACCAAGGCCCGGACGCTGGCCATCAATGTGACGGGCCGCCTGCAGCCGGGTGTCACTGCAAAAGACCTGGTGCTGGCCATCATCGGCAAGATCGGCGTTGGCGGCGGCACGGGCCATGTCATCGAATTCCGCGGCGCAGCGATCAGCGCGCTGAACATGGAAGAGCGCATGACGGTGTGCAACATGTCCATCGAGGCTGGGGCACGCGCCGGCATGGTGGCGCCAGATGCCGTGACCTTTGAATACCTGAAGGGCCGCCCACGCGCACCGCAGGGCGCTGCCTGGGATGCGGCCATTGCCGACTGGCGCACGCTGGTCTCAGATCCCGGCGCCGTGTTCGACCGCGAAGTGACGCTCGACGCGTCGACCGTTGAACCAATGATCACCTGGGGCACGCATCCCGGAATGGTGGCTGCGGTCACCGGCAATGTGCCGGCCACCAGCACCGATCCCGTGTTTGCGCGCGCACTCACCTATATGGGCTTCGACGCCGGGCAGAAGCTCGCTGGCAGCCCGGTCAATGTGGTGTTCATCGGCAGCTGCACCAATTCGCGCATCACCGATCTGCGGGCTGCGGCGGCTGTGCTCAAGGGCCGTCATGTTGCGGAGGGTGTGCAGATGCTGATCGTGCCGGGCTCGCAGCAGATCAAGAAGCAGGCCGAGGCCGAAGGCCTGGATCGCATCTTCCTTGACGCTGGCGCCGAGTGGCGTGAGTCCGGCTGCTCGATGTGCCTTGGCATGAATGGCGATACGGTCGGGAAAGGCCAGTATTCGCTGAGCACGAGCAATCGCAACTTCGAAGGCCGCCAGGGTGTCGGTGCGCGCACGCTGCTGGCCAGCCCCCTCACCGCTGCGGCCAGCGCCGTACGTGGCGTGATCACCGATCCACGCGACCTGATGTAGGGCAACATGGAACCGCTCCAGCGCATCACTTCCCGCACTGTCGTGCTGCCACGCACCGACATCGACACCGACCAGATCATTCCTGCCCGCTTCCTGCGCACGACTTCGCGCGAAGGCCTGGGCAAGCAGCTGTTTGCCGACTGGCGTTACCTTGCCGATGGCACGCCGAATCCGGATTTCGAGTTGAACCAGCCGGCCGCTGCAGCGTGCAAGGTGCTGGTGGGCGGTCGCAACTTCGGCTGCGGCTCATCGCGCGAACATGCACCCTGGGCGCTGCTGGACTTTGGCATCCAGGCGGTGATCAGCAGCGAGTTCGCCGACATCTTCCGCTCCAATGCGCTGGGTAATGGCCTGGTGCCGGTGATCGTCGATGAAACCACGCTGCAGTGGCTGATTGCCAATCCGGGCGTGGAAGTCACGGTGGACCTGGATTCCAGTTCCCTGTTGTTGCCCGGCGGCAAGGCGGTGTCTTTTCCCATAACACCTTTCGCGCGCTTCTGCCTGATGCAGGGCGTGGATCAGCTGGGCTATCTGCTGATGAAGGATGCCGACATCACGGCCTACGAGAACAAGCACGCATGAAGGCAAAGATAACGGTCCTGGGTGGCGACGGCATCGGTCCGGAAGTCACCCGCGAGGGCATGCGGGCGCTGGACAAGGTTGCGCATCTGTTCGGGCATGAGTTTGCGCTCACCGAGCGGGACTTCGGCGGCGTCGCCATCGACAACCACAATGATCCACTG
Source organism: Gammaproteobacteria bacterium (assembly GCA_031424095.1). Lineage (GTDB taxonomy): Bacteria > Pseudomonadota > Gammaproteobacteria > Steroidobacterales > Steroidobacteraceae > ZC4RG30. Next base: position 1,785 of record JANPGU010000372.1, on the reverse strand, counting down.
CCCATGGCCACGCTCGACAGCTGCCTTGCGTCGGATGCGATCCTGCTGGGCGCCATCGGCGGGCCGAAGTGGTCGGCCACCGATGCGAAGCTGCGGCCCGAGACGGGTCTGCTGCAGCTGCGGCGTGAGCTGGGGTTGTACGCCAACCTGCGTCCGGTCGCCGTGCACCCTGCCCTGGCGGATTCCACCACGCTCAAGCCCGAGGTGGTGCGCGGCGTGGACCTGCTGTTCGTGCGTGAACTCACCGGCGGCATCTACTTCGGTGCGAAGACGCGCGATGCCAACTCGGCCAGTGACCTGTGCAGCTACACCGCAGCCGAAGTGGAACGGGTAACGCGTGTGGCCGGCCGCCTGGCGCAGGCGCGGCGCGGCAAGCTCACTTCCATCGACAAATCCAATGTGCTGGAGACCTCGCGGCTGTGGCGGGAAGTGGTCACGCGCGTGATGAAAAGCGAATTCCCGGACGTTGCCGTGGAACACATCCTGGTGGATGCCGCGGCCATGCACCTGATCCGCCGGCCCACCGACTTCGATGTGATCGTCACCGAGAACATGTTCGGCGACATCCTGACTGACGAGGCTTCGATGCTGGCGGGCTCGCTGGGCCTCTCACCCTCGGCATCACTGGGAGATGGCAAGCGCGGTCTTTACGAGCCGATCCACGGCTCTGCCCCGGACATCGCCGGCAAAGGCATTGCCAATCCCGTGGGCACCATCCTGAGCGTGGCGCTGCTGCTGCGGCATTCACTGGGATTGGACGCCGAGGCCAAAGCCATTGAACGCGCTGTAGCGACGGCGCTCGAAAATGGTCTGCGTACCGCCGACATCGCAGCGGGCGGCAAATCCGCCAGCACCGCCGAGGCTGGCGAAATCATTGCGGATCTGATCACGCCGCGTTAGCGGATGCCCAGTTCGCGGTTTGCCCAGGGAATGAAGTATTTCCAGTTCGGCGCATCGGTGTGGCCACCATCATGCTGGCGCCAGGCAAGCCGGCCATCGAGCAGACCCACGTTCACCGCGGGCATGCGTTCCTGGTTGTAGTCATCGGAGCGCCCCAGGTCCTTCACGCCCAGCAGCCGGTATACCGGCTGCGCGGCACTGGCAGCCATGAAGCTGCCTTGCTGATCCAGCCACTTTGCATCGCCCTGTTCCGGCACGCCATAACTGATGAATGTGGCACGCGGTGCACACAGCGCGAGCAGCTGATGCGCATCGACGGGAAGGTCGCCGGCGTCGCGCCGCCCGAAGGTCGCTTGTTCGGCGCCGTACCGGATGAAGTTGCCGGCCATCCAGTGGTACTCGCCTGCGCCAGTGAGGCTTTCGACGGCTTCGCCGAAATTGCGACGATGCAGTTTTGCACCGCCCTCACCCGATGAGCCGATGAGCGCCACTGCAAAGCGTTGATCTAACGCCATCGTGACCAGCGCGGCCTTGCCGTAGCGCGACACGCCTTCGATGCCGACGCGTCTTGCATCGACGCTGCGATCGGTCTCGAGATAGTCGAGCACACGGCTGGCGCCCCAACCCCAGGCGCGCAGCGCGCCCCAGTCGTCCGGCTTGCGCGGCTGACCCTTGTTCACAAGTCCGATGATGCCGCTGGTGAGGCCGGCACCGTTGTCGGCCTGCACGCTGGTGGGATTCAGGTACGCGTAACCCCAGCCAGCGGCAATCAGCTGCTCGGTGGCAGGCGGATCGGCCGAGGGGCGCGCGGCCGCGGCCGGCGGCGGCGATCCAGGCTTGAGACCGGCGCCGAACAGGATCATCAGCGGCACCGGGCCGCGGGCG
>JANPGU010000371.1:0-31192 GCA_031424095.1 Gammaproteobacteria bacterium | reverse complement strand
CCATCGCGAAGCCCCCTTCATCACCGAACAACCGAAGGTCGACGGCACCGACTTCTACGCTTTCAGAAGCTATGAGCCAGGCCGCGCCGGCTACGTGACCCTGATCGCGAACTACCAGCCGCTGCAGTCTGCCTATGCCGGCCCCAACTACTACACGATGAATCCGGATGCCCTGTACGAGATCCACGTCGACAACAACGGCGATGCCGTCGAAGACGTGACCTTCCAGTTCCGCTTCGCGACCACACGCCGCAACATCGCGCTGACCGTCGGTGGCAAGAGTGTCGCGATCCCGCTGGTGCAGGCCGGACCGATCACCACCGTGAATCCCGCGACCCAGAATGTCGCCGAGACCTACTCGGTGAAGGTGATGCGCGGCGCCCGCCGTGGCAACGGTGCGGTATCCGTCACCAACGCCAACACCAATTCCGCCCTCTTCGACAAGCCGGTGGACAACATCGGCAACAAGACCTTTCCCGACTATGCCGCCTACGCCGCGCGCTTCGTCTATGACGTGAACATTCCAGGCTGCGGCACCAGCCGCCTGTTCGTCGGGCAGCGCAAGGATCCCTTCGTCGTCAACCTCGGCGAAACCTTCGACCTGGTCAACATCAAGTACCCGGCCGTCGAGTTCAACGCCAACGCCGAACGCAACGCGCCGGATTCGCTGGCCTATGCGAACACCACCAGTCTGGTGGTGGAAGTGCCCATCGCCTGTCTGACCAACGGCAGCGATCCGATCATCGGCGCATGGACCACCGCCAGCCTGCGTCAGGGTCGCCTGCTGAATCCCGATCCGAAGGATCGCGAGGCTGCCCGCCACGATGCGAGCAAGGTCGGCGGCGCATGGACACAGGTTTCGCGCCTGGGCATGCCGCTGGTGAATGAAGTGGTCATCGGACTGAAGGACAAAGACCGCTTCAACAGCAGCGCTCCCGCCCAGGATAGCCAGTTCGCAGACTACGTCACCAATCCGACCCTGCCGGCGCTGGTCGAGTCGCTGTTCAGCACGGCCGGCGTGCAGGCACCGAAGAACTTCCCGCGCACCGATCTGGTGACGGCGTTCCTGACCGGCATCCCCGGTCTCAACAAGCCAACAGGCGTGAAGGCGTCGGAAATGCTGCGTCTCAATACGTCGACGCCCGTGGTCGCGAAGGGTGCACAGAACCGGCTTGGTGTGATCGGTGGCGATACGGCCGGTTTCCCGAACGGACGCCGACCCGGTGACGATGTCGTCGATGTCTCGCTGCGCGTCGCAATGGGATTGCTGTGCACGCTGAACAACACGGCGGCATTCGGTTGCCTCGCGGCGGATGCACCGTCCGGTGCGATTCGCTTCACCGATGGCGCCTACATCGATGACAGCACCATCAACGCCGCCTTCCCGTACCTGAAGACGCCGCTGCCTGGTTCTCCGAATGGCCAGAACGGTCTGCCTGCCAACAGCAACTAGCCGCAGGCCAGCCACAGGAGAATTTCATGAAACGACACATTGCTATCGTGGCCATGCTGGCCACTGCAGGAGCGATCGCCGGCTGCGGTGGATCGGACTCGGGTTCGGCGCCAGGGCCAGGAGGAGGAGGTACGCCAACGCCGTCGGCGATGGACATCTTCTTCACGGCCGTGAGGTCGCTCATGTCCACCAGTGACGACACGGCCTTGCCGGTGGCGGTGGACGGCTATGCCGCCACGACACCGGAAGACATTGCACCGGAAGCCATCTACTGAGATGTTCCGGTCGTTGAAAGTGTGGATCGGACTGGGGCTGGCGCTTGCGCCAGCCCTGGTGCCGGCAGCGCCCTTCCTGCCAGCCGGCGATGAAGTGGTGCTGGAGACACTGCCGGTCCGTTCTGATCCGGCACTGGCGGCGCTACGGCAACAGCGGCTCGCCGTGCAGCGCAATCCCGCCAATCTCGACACAAGACTCACGCTGGCCCGCGACTACATCGAGGCCGCGCGCCGCAATGGCGACCCCCGCTTCCTGGGCTACGCCCAGAGCACTCTTTCTGAATGGCCGGATGGCGCGCAGGCGCCGGCGCCGGTTCGCGTGCTGCGTGCCACGGCAATGCAGTCCCTGCATCAATTCACGCAAGCGCTGCACGAACTGGACGGCGCGCTGGCCCAGAGCCCGGCCAATGCCCAGGCACTGCTGACGCGCGCCACCATCCTGCAGGTGCTGGGTCGATATACCGAGGCGCAACGCGACTGCGCGGCGCTGCTGCGCAGCTCAGGCGAGGTCACATCGGCCCTGTGCCTGGCAAGCATTGCCAGCGTCACGGGCAAGTTGGGCAATGCCAGGACGCTCGCCCAGCGCGCCCTCGACCATGCGCCAGACAATGACTCGGTGCTGAAACTGTGGGCCAGCACACTGCTCGCGGAAACCGCGGCGCGCGAAGGGAATCCATCGCAGGCAGCGCAGCACTTCCAGCAGGCGCTGGCCATCGATGCATCCGATCGTTATGCCCGCACGGCCTACTGCGACCTGCTGCTCGACATGGGCAAGCCGCAGCAGGTGCTGGAACTCACCGCGGCACTCATGAAGGATGACAACCTGCTGCTGCGCCATGCGCTGGCACTCAAGGCAATGTCTGTAGCGGCCAGAAACTCAGGCGGCGCCAATCCATGGCAAGCGCAGCTCAAGCAGGACATCAGCGAGCTTGCAGCACGACACGCGGCAGCAGCACAACGCGGTGACCGCACTCACTTGCGCGAAGCGGCGCGTTTTGAGCTTCGACTGCGAGACGATCCGCGTGCGGCCCTGAAGCTGGCGCAGGAGAACTGGCAGGTACAGAAGGAACCTGCCGATGTCCGGATATTGCTGGAGTCTGCGCAAGCAAGCGGTGACGAGGCTGCGACAAGAGAGATCGGCGCGTGGATGCGGACCACCGGCCTGCACGATGCGCAGCTTGCTGCGCTGCTGAAGACCTGATGTCATGAACCCCCAGGTAGTGCAGCGCTGGATCGCGATTCTCATGTTGGCGCTTTGTGCCAGCCTTCCTGTCCAGGCGCACAAGTCCAGTGACAGCTACCTGCACCTCACCGTGCACGGCTCAGACGTCGTCGGCCAATGGGACATCGCCCTGCGCGATCTGGATGTCGCACTCGATCTTGACGGCGATGGCGACGGGCAGCTCACCTGGGGAGAAGTCCGGCAGCGCAAGGACCAGATCGCAGGCTTTGCAATGCAGGCCCTGTCACTGCGCAGCGCTGGCGGCTCGTGCATCCCCGGCGGCAACACGCTGCTGGTGGATCGCCACTCGGATGGTGCGTATGCCGTACTGGAATTCACCGCCCATTGTGCAGCCGAGGTCACGGAGCTCCGGGTTGCGTACCACCTGTTTACCAACCTGGATGCGGGGCATCGCGGCCTGCTGAACGTGGCGTTCGGCGGACAAACCTATACGCAGGTCCTCGGTCCTGCAGCGCCTTCCGCCGTAATTGGCGCTGTGCAGTCGAGCGCGTGGCGGCAGATGTCCGGCTATCTGCTGACTGGCATCGAACACATCTGGAGCGGATTCGATCACCTGCTGTTCCTGTTCTCCCTGCTGCTGCCAGCGGTGCTGCTGCGCCGGGGCAGAAAATGGGAACCCCAGGCGCGCTGGCAGCCCGCCGCCATGGAAGTGTTCCGCGTGGTCACCGCGTTCACGGCCGCGCATTCCCTGACGCTGGGCCTGGCAACCTTCGGTGTCCTGCATCCGCCGGCGCGACTCACGGAATCCGCGATTGCCCTGTCGGTCGTGGCTGCCGCGCTGAACAATGTCTTTCCGCTGGTCTCCGGCAGGCGCTGGCTGGTGGCCTTCTGCTTTGGACTCATCCACGGCTTTGGATTCGCCAGCGTGCTCAGCGATCTTGGCCTGCCGCGCGCTTCACTGGCCCTCGCGCTGGTGGGCTTCAACGTCGGGGTCGAGCTTGGCCAGCTCGCCATCGTTGCGGTATTCCTGCCCTGCGCTTACGCCCTGCGCAACACACAGATCTACCGCAGCGCGTTGTTCAAGGGCGGTTCCGCCATGATCGCCGTCGTCGGCGCCCTGTGGTTTGCCGAACGCGCGTTTGACCTGCGCTTCCTGCCCGTGCACTGACACTGCGCAGGTCGTCAATCCCGATCCGGCGCGCCGAGTGGAAAGTAACTGCGATAGGGACGCGCCTCATCCACAGCGCGGGCTACGGAAGGGCGCGCCAGCACCCGCGCCCGGTAAGCCCGTAGATGTGTGTGGGCCGCTGGAATCTGCTGCGCCCAGTCCGCATAAAACAGGGAAGGCGCCGCGGCGCAGTCGGCAAGCGAGAAGTCTGCACCAGCGGCCCAGTTGCGACCAGCAAGGTGCTGATCCAGCCAGGCATAAATCCGGTCGAGGGAACTGCGCGCCTCGCTCACACCACAGGCATCACGATCCGCTTCCGGTCGAATCTGGTTCAGCACGACCTTCTGCATGGGCGTCATGACGTAGTTGTCGAAAACGCGGTCCAGCATGCGCGCCTCGATACCCGCATCGCCATCCGCAATCAGGCGGACCGGTCCGGGATGGTGGATCTGCAGATACTCGATGATCGTGCTGGTCTCGAGAATGGTGCGACCGCGATCCACCAGCACGGGAAAACGCTTCAGTGGCCAGAGTGCGGCCAGCTCCGCGCCGGCGGCAGGTTCTTCCAGGCTGCGGTACTCAAACGCAGTCGCGTTCTCATAGAGCGCGATTAGCACCTTCTGGCAATAAGAAGAAAAGGGGTGCGCGTAAAGCTGCATGAAGTCTATTTCTTTCCCGAATCGTAGAGGGGCTTGCCCTTGTCCACGACATGCACGGTTACCAGCTTGAGGGTCTTCGTACCGATGACCTTGTAGCCACCATGCAGCACATCGCGCAGATTCATGATGGGTGAGCCATCCGCAAAGGTGATCGGTGGCTTGCCAACCTGCTCCACCGTTCCGCCCTCGATGATGTAGCCGGCCTCGATGCCGTGGTGAAAATGCTCGGCGATGACATCACCCGGCTTCAGTTCGGTGATGGAGAGGATGACCTCCATGCCCGGAGCACCCGCGAGGTCAGCCCGGCTCAGCTCCTTGCGCCCGGCAGAATCCTGCGCCTGGATGGATACAGACGCGAATCCCAGCAGAGTCAGCGCCACAAAGGAAAGTACCTTCTTCATTGATTTCATGTCGGCTCCAGAATGAAGTTAAGAATCCTGACGGTCGCGCGGCATGACCACGTACACCATCAGCACCAGGATGATCTCACTGACGATCAATGTGGTGAGTGGCTGGCTGTTACCGAGCCAGGCCTCGTACTTCGCCAGGCTGTCGGCGCGCACACGCTGGGTGATGACTACCGTCGCACCATCTTCTGCAACGCTCTCTGACGCAACGTCGTCTTCCATCATCCCGTGGCCCGAGATCTGCAGGATCTGCAGCACCCGACTGTATCAGGCGGGAGTCTGCATCGAGACTCCCGCTACGCCAGCAATCAACGTGCCGGCGGAGGACCACCGGCACCACCCATGCCACCGCCCGGCGGACGGCGTGCAGCGCGGGCTGCTTCCCAGGTCTTCTTCTGCGAGTCGTCGAGTACCTTTCCAACCGCCGTGTTGAGGTTCGCACGGGAGGTCATGCGGGCTGCCATGGCTTCCTGGCTCGGCGGCGAACCCGGCGTCATCGGATACTTCTCGCCCAGCGTCTTCTGCTCGACCAGATATGCGTCGACGATCTTGTCGATCTGCGCCTTCTGCGCTGCGGTGAGATTCAATGCGGGATCATCCAGACCCTGGCGCTGCAGCGTCGTCGGACGATCGGCGGGACCCATGCCCATGCCCATGCCACCGCCCATGCGCGGCGGACCACCAGCCGGTGCCTGCGCCATCGCACCCGCCGAAGCAAATGCCATCACCGCAAGCATCGCCACCATTCCCCCACGGGATTTCACGCTAGTCATGTGTATCTCCTGTAATGATAATTTCCGGCCACCATCTGCGACAGCGCCTGAAATCATGATACGCCGTCGTTACTGCGGATCGGGTCCGCGCGGCTGACTTGACACATCTTTCCTCAATTGAGTTCCGCCGCCTTGCAGCGCCTCGCGCGCGGGCTGCGGATGGTCGCAGAACAGGCCGTCCACGCCTGCCGCAACGAATGCACGGATCTCGCGCTGCATGTCGCCGTGCGCAGACGCTTCACTGCCGCGCCGCAGTGCAGCGGGAAGAAACTGGTTCTCGGCGCGAAACGTCCATGCGTGCACGGCAAGTCCAGCGCCATGCGCGGCCTCGACCAGGGAAGTGGCGCGTAACGCGCCATCCGCACCTTCGCGCATCACCATGGTCTTCTGCACGCCGACGGCGTTTGCATAGCCTGCGACCAGGCGCAGTCCGGCAGGCGTGCACATTACGGAATATTCACTTGATTCGCCGGCAGCCCTGCGATCCCACGGACCACTCTCCGCGGACATCAGCTGCACCAGCGGATACGCGCACTGCTTTCGCAGTTGCTGCAGATTGTCCACCTCGAATGACTGGATGAACACTGGCGCCACACCCAGGCCATGGTCCAGCGCCGCCAGCAGCAGCGGTTCGAGCGCCAGGCCGATCGAAGCGAAATGCGTGGGATGCTTGGTCTCGGGGTACACACCAACCGGCGCAAGGCCAGCCAGCATCCGCGCTGCATTCACCTGCGCCAGATATTCCAGGATCTCGTTGAAGGTGGGGATTTCGAACTGGCCATCATGGCGCGCATTGTCCGGCCGCAGTTGTGGAATCCGCTCGCGCGCACGCAGTGTCTTGAGTTCCGCGAGCGTGAAATCCTCGGTGAACCACCCGTCCATCGACACACCGTCTATCTGCTGCACGCGACGACGCTCGGCAAACGCGGCATGCGTCGCCACATCGGTGGTGCCACTGATCGCGTTCTCATGGCGGGCCACCAGCACGCCATCGCGCGTGGCCACCAGATCGGGCTCGATATAATCGGCGCCCTGCAACACGGCCAGCGCATAGGCGGGCAGCGTGTGCTCAGGCAGGTAGCCGCTCGCACCCCGATGCGCGATCAGTATCGTCACCGCATCGTCACCAGCTCTTCTGCGGCCGTGGGATGAATCGCCACGGTGTCGTCGAAGTCCCGCTTGGTGGCACCCATGCGCACGGCCACGGCAAAGCCCTGCAGCATTTCATCGACACCACGCCCGGCAAGATGCACACCGACAACCCGTTCTTCGGGCCCGACGGTAACCAGCTTCATGCGGGTCTTGTTCCGTGCCGTGGTCAGCGCGTGGTACATGGGGACGAACGACGCGGTATAGGTTTTGACGGAATCGCCATATTTCTCGCGCGCGGCGGGTTCGGTCAATCCGACGCATCCTAGCGGCGGATGGCCAAACAGAACGGTGGGAACATTGTCGTAGTCGAGCTTGCGCCCTTCCATGCCACCCCAGATCCGGTCGGCCAGGCGGCGCCCCGCGGCAATCGCCACCGGCGTCAGCGTGATGCGGCCGGTGACATCGCCAATCGCGAACACCCCGGGCACCGAGGTCTGCTGGAACGCATCCACTTCCACATGGCCACGCGGGTCCTTCTTCACCCCCAGGGCAGCATCGATGTAATCCGTGAGCGGCTCGCGCCCCGTGGTCCAGACCACCACATCCTGGTCGGTGAGCAGCTCACCATTGTCCAGCCGCAGGTCGATCCGCCGGCCGTCGGCGGCACGCGCAAGCTGCGTGGGGTTGGCCTGCATCATCAGCGTGGCGCCCAGCTGGGTCAGGCCTTCCGCCGACGCTTCAGCCAGCAGCGGATCGAACTCGCGCAACAGCGTGTTGCCGCGCACCACCACCGTCACCGTGCTGCCCAGACTGGCAAACACACCCGCGATCTCCACGCTGGTATAGCCGCCACCAATCACCGTCACCCGTTCCGGGCGTTGCTCAAGCTCGAAGAAGCCGTCAGAGTCGATGCCCAGTTCCGCACCGGGAATTCCTGGCCGCTTCGGCCGCCCGCCGCTGGCCAGCAGAATCCGCTCTCCCCGCAGGCGCTGCCCGCCCACTTCCACGCTGTGGGCGTCCAGCAGCCGGGCCCAGCCGCGCAGCAGCGTGACCTTGTGCTTCGCAAGATTGGTTTCGTAGATGCCATTGAGTTTGGCCACATAGGCGTCCCGGCGCACTTTCAGGGCCGCCCAGTCGTGTGCGCCCAGAGTGGCGTCGAAGCCATAGCCGCGGGCGTCTGCCACCGACCCCACGAACTCCGCCGCGTTCCACATCAGCTTCTTGGGCACACAGCCCACATTCACGCAGGTGCCGCCGAGCCGGCCGCCCTCGATAATCGCCACACGGGCGCCATATTCGGTAGCGCGGCGCGCGGTGGCGATGCCGCCGCTGCCGCCGCCGATCACGATCAGGTCATAGGTTTCATTCATGCGGTGATGTTACCCCCGCCGCCCATTGCACAAGCGATACAAGCTTGAGAGCGCTCCATTAATATGGAGCCCCAATGAACCCCGAAAATCCGCTGCTTAGTCCAGGCCCCCTCCCGGCTTTCGATCTCATCCGTCCCGAACACGTCGAAGCCGGCATCCGCGAACTGCTGGCGGACAACCGGGCCCGCATCCGCGAAATCGGCGCTACCCCGACGCCCAGCTTCCGTTCGCTGGTCGAACCGCTGGAAGATCTGCAGCACCGCCTGTCGCGCGCCTGGTCGCCGGTCGGTCATCTCAATGGCGTGATGAACAACGAGGCACTGCGCGAGCGCTACAACGCCTGCCTGCCGCTGCTGTCGGAATACGGCACCGACATCAGCCAGAACGAAGACCTGTTCCGCGCCTTCGCCACCGTTCGCGAGCAGGAGGCCGGCAGCCTCGACAGTGAACAGCTGGCAGTGGTCGATCACGCGCTGCTGGATTTCCGTCTCGCTGGCGTCGCGCTCGATGGCGCGCGCAAGGATCGCTTCAAGGCAGTGATGCTGGAACTGTCCAGCCTGCAGTCGAAGTTCGAAGAGAACGTGATGGATGCGACCAACGCGTTCTCGCACCTGGTCACCGATGGCGAAGACCTGGCTGGCCTGAATGCGATGATCATTGCGCAGGCGAAGGATCGCGCCGTGGCCGCCGGACAGGAAGGCTGGCTGCTGGGCCTGGACCAGCCCACCTACGTGGCCGTACTCACCGATGCGCGCTCGCCGGCCCTGCGCCAGGCCTTCTACCGCGCCTGGAGCACGCGCGCTTCGACCACCGGCCCCACGCCGGCGAAGTTCGACAATACCCAGGTGATGGAAGACCTGCTGCGCCTGCGCCACGAAGCCGCGCAGCTGCTGGAATTTCCCAACTACGCCGCCTATGCGCTGGCGCGGCGCATGGCGCGCAGCGTCGATGAAGTGCTGAAATTCCTGCGCGACATGTCCGCCGCCGCACGCCCCGCTGCGCTGCGCGAAATGGCCGAACTTGAGCAGTTCGCCGGTCGCAAGCTCGACGCCTGGGACATCACCTACTATTCCGAGCGGCTGCAGGAAGAGCGCTACAACATCTCGCAGGAAGAACTGCGGCCATATTTTCCACTGCCGCGCGTGCTCGACGGCCTGTTCCGCGTCATCGCGAACCTGTTCCAGGTGACCTTCAAACAGCGCAGTGATGTGCCGCTGTGGCATCCCGATGCGCGCTACTACGACATCATCGGCGGCGACGGCAAAGCCATCGGCGGCTTCTATCTCGACCCCTATGCGCGGCCCAACAAGCGCAGTGGCGCCTGGATGGATGACTGCGTCGGCCGCAAGGAACTCGCCTCCGGCACCGCGCTGCCGGTGGCCTATCTCGTCTGCAATGCGCTGCCCGGCGGCGACGGCAAGCCCGCCCAGCTCACCCACGACGACGTGGTGACCGTGTTCCACGAATTCGGGCATGGCCTGCACCACATGCTCACCCGCGTGCGCTACCCGTCCATTTCCGGCATCAACGGCGTGTCCTGGGATGCAGTCGAGCTGCCCAGCCAGTTCATGGAAAATTACGCCTGGCAGCCGGAAGTGCTGCGCGACATCACCGCCCATGTGGAAACCGGCGTGGCGCTGCCGGATGAGAAAATCGCGCAGCTGCTGCGCACGCGCAGCTTCCAGGCGGGCCTTGCCACGCTGCGGCAGGTGGAATTCTCGCTGTTCGACTTCCGCCTGCATGCGGAATACGACCCCGCGCAGGGCGCGCGCATCGCCGAGATCCTGGCCGAGGTGCGGGCCGAAGTGGCCATCATCAAGGTGCCGGAGTGGAACCGCTACGCCAACAGCTTCGGGCACATCTTTGCCGGCGGCTATGCGGCCGGCTACTACAGCTACAAGTGGGCCGAGGTGCTGTCGGCCGATGCGTTTTCGGCCTTCGAAGAGGCCGGCATCTACGATCGCAGCACGGCGCAGCGCTTCGTCGACAACATCCTCGCGCGCGGCGGCAGCCGCAACGCACTGGATGCCTTCATCGCCTTCCGCGGCCGCGCGCCGGACATCGCGCCGCTGCTGCGGCAGCATGGCATGGCGCTGTGATCAGGGTTTCCCCGACTTTTACATATCGAACCAGGACGCATCACGTAAACTGTGGACGCTGTCGGGTGCCGGATTGATGTCTATGCATAGACTCGCGGGCAGTCAGCAATAGCAGGCCCACATGTACAGCGCGCGACGCAGCGACTACGACGTTACCAACACCGTGCGGGTCAGCTCCGCGGCGGATGTGCGCGACGCCGTCAAGGAGCTGCTCGAAAGCACCTGGCCCGGCACGCCGTTCAGCCCGGTGGCCCGCGCCTTCGACGATTTCGAAATGGCGTTCACCGGCCGCATGCCCGGCTACTTCGGCGTCGACACCGTTTACCACGACCAGCAGCACACGCTGGATGTGACGCTGGCCATGGCCCGCCTGATGGTGGGCTATGAACGCACGCATGCCGGCACCTCGCAGGCACTGGGCGCCGAGCGCGCCGCGATCGGCATCTTCCTCGCCCTGTTCCACGACATCGGCTACCTGCGCGAACGCAACGAAGAAGCCAAGAACGGCGCCGAGTTCACGCGCAATCACGTCAGCCGCAGCGCGCGGTTCATGGATTTCTACCTGCCGACCATCGGCTTTGCGCACTGGACACGCATCACCAGCGAAGTGGTGCACTTCACCGGCTACGAGAAGACCTTCGAGCAGATCGGCGAGAAGGTGCAGGATCCGCGCGACATCAAGCTCGGGCATCTGCTCGGCACCGCCGACATGATCGCGCAGATGGCCGATCGCTGTTATCTGGAGAAATGCCGCGACCGGCTGTATCCGGAATTCGTGCTCGGTGGCGTGGCGCTGCCCCTCAGTGCCAAGGGCGATCGCGGCGTGAAATACGCCTCCGGACTCGACCTGCTGCGCCAGACGCCCGAGTTCATGGAAGACACGCGCCGCAAGCGTCTCGATGCAGCCTTCAACAAGGCCTATAAATACATGGAGCCGCTGTATGGCGGCACCAATCCCTACATCGAATCGATCGAGCGCAGCCTCGGTTTCTTAAGACAGGTGCTGCGCAGCGAAAGCTGGCGCATGTTGCGTCGCAGCCCGCAGGTGTTTGCCGCAGAACCGGATTCGCTCACCAGCGTGCGCGGCCTGATGTCCAACTACTTCAAGCGAGCCTGGTCGCGCGACTGATGACGCCGGCTGGCGGCGCGTCGATGTTCAGCACATAGTTTTCGACGATCCGCGGCAGCGCGCGGCGCACCGCGTCACTGGCGGCGAGATCGCTGTCGTCCAGGGCCTGCTGCAGCAGCGCCACGGAAAACTGTCGCAGCGCCTGCTGCGCCACCGGCGCATAGCTCAGATGCCACGGCTCCGGCTGCACGCCGCCACGATATGACGCATAAGGCCGGTAAAAGCCGAAGTCTCCGGCCTGCTCCGCCAGCCAGTCGCTCAGCCTTGCAAACACTCCCCCGGCCGCGAATTCCGCGGTTTCCAGCCGCGGACGGTAGCCGGCCGGCATTGCCGCCGCATCGATCACGTCCATGTCGGTGCCCCAGTGATGGCGGCTGGCACCCGGCAGCGCCGACCAGTGCAGGATGGTGCGCACCAGCGCATCGTCGTCGAGCGCTGCGGCATCCAGCGCCCTGCCGTCCGGGCCCAGCACCTCGCGCTCGCCACGGCATTTGCCGTTCCATATGGTCAATTGGCGGTTGAAATCCCGGAAGCTGGAGATGGGAACCAGGTCGATGCCCGCGACGGCCGCAGCAGCGCGCAACGCCTGAAACGGTGCCACCACGGCACGGTGCAGGCTGCAGGGCGGCGTGGCCACATCCACGATATGGCCGCGACCTCGACCGGTCAGTTCCAGCGGTGAAAAGCGGAAATCCAGCTCCATCCCGCATTCTAAACATCGGCGCGCACCTACCGCAGCTGAGGGCATCGGGGAAACGGGGCTACAGCGCAGCGCCAGGCATCGGCTGTATCCCTGGCTACCCCGGGTGGCCCGGTAGCAGGGGGCGGGTTAATATCGCGCCGGTGTCGAGCCTGAAGACCAAGTTTGCCGTATCTGGCGGCGCCCTCGCGTTGCTGCTGGTAGGCGGCTGCCTGGCGATACTGCTGCTGCGTTATCCACAGCAGCTCGGACTTGAAGCCGGTGGGCACTTCACCTGGGCGGCCATCGCGATTGCGGCCGGCGTGGTCGGCGGAGCGGCCTGGCTGGCCTTCGTGCACGGGCGCCGCATCACGCAGGCGCTCGAACAGCTCAACGACAGCACCAACCGCATGTCGCAGGGTGATTTCACGCAGCCGGTCACGGTCCTGCGCAGCGATGAAATCGGCGACCTGCAGCGCACCGTCGACCAGATGCGGCAGAGCCTGGCCGACACCACCGTCAACAAGAACTACCTCGACAATGTGCTCAACAGCATGGCCGATGCCGTGTTCGTGGCGCGGCCGGATGGCTCGATCAAGTTCACCAACCTGGCCGCGCAGCGCCTCACCGGCGCCGCCGCGCTGTCATTGAACGAGCGCTATATCGCCAGCCTGCTGCATGGCCCGGACATGTCGGAAGCCGAGCGGTTGAAGCGCGCCTGCGAAGTCGGCGAAGCGGTGCTGCGCACCGAGACCGGCCAGACCATTCCCGTGTCCTTTTCCGCCTCGGTGATCGAAACCGCCGAACAGCAGTTCTCCGGCCACATCTATGTGGCGCGCGACATCACCGACCGCAAGCGGGCCGAGCGCCGCATCCGTTATCTGGCGCGCTATGACGCGCTCACCAAGATTCCGAACCGAATGCAGTTCCAGCATCTGCTGCAGCAGGCCATTGCGCGCTCGCTGCGCACACGCTCTGGCCTCGCGTTGCTGTACCTCGACATGGATCACTTCAAGGAAGTGAACGACACCTTCGGTCACGCCGCCGGCGACCGCGTGCTGGAAGTGCTGACCGAGCGCCTGACCGCCTCGCTGCCGCCCGAGACCGTGCTCGGCCGGCTGGCGGGCGATGAATTCGCGCTGTTCATCGACGGCATCTCGGAGGGCACCGCGCGCGAAGTGGTGCGGCATCTGTCGCAGGACATCCTCAACGCCGTGGCGCAGCCATTCCACGTGGCCACTCAGGAAGTATTCCTGTCCGCCAGCATCGGTGTCGCGCTGTGTCCGCGCGATGCCGAGAATGTCATCGACCTGATCCGCAATGCGGATGCGGCGATGTACTACTCGAAGCAGAGTGGCGGCAACAGCTGCGCCTTCTACACGCCGGAGATGAACGCGGCGGCAGTCGAAAGGCTGATGCTGAAGAGCAAGCTCAAGCGCGCCATCGAGCGCGACGAGTTCGTGGTCGCCTACATGCCCAAGGTCGATTTCAACGACGGTCGCATCATTGGCGCCGAGGCATTGCTGCGCTGGCGGCTGCCGGGCCATGGCGACATCCCGCCCTCGCAGTTCATTCCGCTGGCCGAGGAAAACAACCTCATCAGCAGCATCGGCGAATGGGTGCTGAACCGCGTCTGCCTGGATCACCGGGCGCTGCCAGTGTCGGCCGCGCACCCGGCCGCATCGCGCTGAACCTGTCGCTGAAGCAGCTGCGGCAGGCTAGCTTCATACTCGACTGCAAGTCGGTGTTCACGCGGCATGGCGTTTCGCCGCAGCAGCTCGAACTGGAAATCACCGAGACCACGCTGATGGCCGACCCCAAACGCACCATCGGCATGCTCAACGAGTTGGCTGGCCTGGGACTGCACCTGGCCATCGACGACTTCGGCACCGGCTATTCATCGCTGTCAGCACTGCAGCAGTTCCCGATCGGCACGCTGAAGATCGACCAGTCCTTCGTGCGCGACGCCACCACCGACCGCAACGATGCCACCATCGTGCGCACCATCATCGAGATGGGGCACAGCCTGGGCATGAAGGTGGTCGCCGAAGGGGTGGAAACCATGGCGCAGCTCGAGTTCCTGCGTTCGGCCAACTGCGACTACGCGCAGGGCCAGCTCTTCGGCCATCCCTGCTCGGCCGATGTGCTCGGCGCACTGGTGGCGCGGCAGGTCGCTACCGGCGCGTCGCCGTTCCCGGGTTTTGACCACGCCAAGGCCGCAGGCCTGAATAGCAGGGCTTGACGCTGCCTTCCGGCGGCAGTGCATGACCGTTCCCCGCAAGCGCCGCTGGCGCTATCTGATACTGCTGCCCGCAGCGTGTATCTGGATTGCCACCGCCGTGTGGCATACGCACAAACCCCTGCCGGTGGGCACCCATGTCACCGGTGACATGATTCCCGTTGCGGACGACTCGCTGGAACTGCTTGCCGACATCACCGCCTCCAATCACTACGGTGAGCTGATGTCGCAGCAGGCCATCCATGCCGCGACCCTGGACCTGGTGCTGCATGCACAACAGTTCCTGGTGCTCGATTACTTCCTGTTCAATGCGCAGGGCGGGCCGGCGGGACCCTTGCGCTACGAACGCGGCATGCATCCCGTGGCACTGGAGCTCACTGAAGCACTGCGCAGCCTGCGCCAGCGTGAGCCGGCCATTCCGATCCTGGTCATCGTCGACCCCATCAACGACTACTACCGCGGCACCGCACCGGATTTCCTGGCGGCGCTGGAACAGATCGGCATCGACGTCGTGGTCACGCGGCTGGATGCGCTGCGCGATTCGAATCCGGTCTACAGCACCACCTGGCGGTTGCTCGCGGGCTGGTGGCTCAGTCCGGGCATCAACGGTCGCTGGTCGAATCCCCTCGATGCGGCAGGCCCCGATCTCACACTGGGCGCATTGCTGCGCATACCGCAATTCAAGGCGAATCATCGCAAAGTGGCCATCACCGGCGATGGTGGCGGCTCATTGCGCGGCATGGTGTCGTCGGCCAATCCCCATGACGCCAGCAGTGCGCACTCGAATGTCGCGCTGCGCTTCGCAGGCGAGGCGCTGCGCCCGCTGCTGCGCAGTGAACTGGCGGTCGCGAGACTCAGCGGCTGGCACGACGCGACCTTCCAGCCGTTCCTCACTGTCAGCACGGCGCCGGCGGCAGCAGCACCCACGACCGGCTCCCGCGTCGGCATTGCCACCGAAGGCGCCATCCTCGAGCAGCTGCTGCTGCGTTTCGCCGCTACCGGTGATGGCGACTCCATCGACATCGCCATGTTCTATCTGGCCGACCGGCCGGTCATCGATGCATTGCTGGCGGCGGCGGCACGCGGCGTGTCGATCCGCGTGCTGCTCGATCCGAACAAGGATGCCTTCGGCTTCGAGAAATCCGGCATTCCCAATCGCCAGGTGGCCTCGGAGCTGATCGCCGCCAGCGATGGCGCCATCCGCCTGCGCTGGTACCGCACGCACGGCGAACAGTTTCACGCCAAGCTCACGGCGGTGCGCAGTGGCGAGCGCCTGTGGCTCACGCTGGGTTCGGCCAACTTCACGCGCCGCAACCTCAGCGACTACAACCTGGAAGCCAATGTCATCGTCGACACGCCGGCGGCGAGCCAGCTCGCCGCCGATGTCATGACCTGGTTCGAGATGCTGTGGGCCAACCGGCCGGGTGGCACGGAATACTCGGCCGATGCGGATGTGTATGCAGAGCCGGCGCAGGGGCGCTACTGGCTCTACCGCTTCATGGAAGCCAGCGGCTTCTCTACTTTTTAGGCAGGGCCGGCGGCGGCATGGCGCGCGCAAGCGCCACCGCCTTGCTGCGCACATCGGCCAGTGCATGCTGCGCAGCGCGTTCCAGTGCAGCGACGATTTCACTCATGCGATTGGCGCTGACGGGCTCGGAAGCAGCGCCGTCACAGCTGCCCAGCACCTTGCGCGGTGAACTGGCAACCAGCATGCAGTCGATGGCCACCTGGATTTCGGGCAACAGCTTGCCGCCCGAATAGTCCGCTTCGAAGCGCCGCACCGTCAGCAACAGATCGTAGTCACTGTGCACGCCGGCCCGATCGGCACTGATCGCCGTGGCAAAGCCGTCACCACCGCCAAGCGTCTCCACCGCGATCACGCCCAGCACGCGGGTCAGCGATTCGCCATAGCGACTGGCGGCGTAGTAATCCAGCTCATTACCGGTACGCAGCAGCGCGATACGATCGGTATCCAGGCCCGGATGGGCCACCGGCCGCGGCACCGCCAGCACGGCACCGACCGGCGTGCCAGCGGCAACAGGCGCCGCATGCAGCACATACATCTGCTCGGCCTTGGCACCGCCGCGCAACATGCTGCAGCCACAGATTGCCGTGCTGCTGGCAAGCAGGGCAGCAAGCAACAGGGATTTCCGGTTCATCGTTCCACCTCGACACCGCGCGGCGCCGGCTGATAGATCAGCTGTGAAGGATTTTCCTTCAGGCTGCGCGACAGGTCGCGAAAGGATTCAGCAGCGATACGCGCCTCATCCAGCGTGCGCTGCAGCTGCGGCAGACCCTGGCGCGTGAAATCGGTGATGCTGTCGTGGTTGTCGTTGACGAAGCGGGCGATGCCCGCGGTCGCCTGCTCCAGATTGCTGGCGGTGGCGTTCAGGCGATCGCTGAGCTGCGCGATCTGCGGAGTCAGTTCCTTGCTGGTGCCCTGCAGGCTTACCGCGAGACGACGCACCTCCTGGCTGGTGCTGCCAAGTTCGCCAAGCAGCGTGTCGACGTGTTTCATCGTCACCGGCAGGTTCGCGCTCGCTGCATGGAGGTTATTGACCATGTCCGACAGGGCAGCCGTATTTTCCTGCGAGAAAATCTGCTGCGCACGATCCATCAGCTCCGCGGCGCTGCCGGCGATATCGGGCAGCAACGTGAGGAAGGTGTCGAAGGTCGAGCGCATGGTGGCGATCACGGGATAGCGCTCACTGGGAACTGGAGGCAATGTCTCCCTTCCCTTGGTGTTCTGGCGCAGATCGATGTAGAGCAGACCGGTAATGCCCAGCAGCGACATTTCCGCGGTGGTCTTGTCCGAGATCGGCGCGGTCTGGTCGATGTCCACCACCACCTGGACGCGCTCGGCGCTGCGCCGGTCGAGCTGGATGCGGCGCACCTTGCCGACTTCGACCCCCATGTAGCGCACCGATCCGCCTTCTGAAAGGCCGGTGACGCTGCCCACGAAGTAGATTTCATACTTCTTGTAGCTGTGCTGATCGCGACCTTCCGAGTACCAGTAGACGAAGAGCCCGGCCATCACCGTGATCAGGATGACGAATGCGCCGACTGCGGTGTAATTGGCTTCACGCTCCATGGGGCGCTGCCTCGGTGCCGAAGCGCGCGGCGCGCGTGCCGTTGAAATACGCCTGGATCCAGGGGTGCGGGTTTTCCACGATATGCTCACGCGTGTCCTGCACCATGCGCCGGTCGACGATCACGCCAACACGGCCGCAGATGCGGAATATCGTATCCAGGTCATGCGTGATCATCACCACTGTCAGATGCAACTCCTGCTGCAGATAGGCTATCAGGTCGTCAAACGCGGCGGCACTGATCGGATCAAGGCCAGAAGTCGGCTCATCCAGGAACAGCAACTGCGGATCCAGCGCCAATGCGCGGGCCAGTGCGGCACGCTTCACCATACCGCCTGAGAGCTGCGAGGGATACTTCCCGGCCGCATCTTCCGGTAGTCCTACAAGACGTAGCTTCAAACGCGCCAGTTCATCCATTGCGTCGCGTGGTAATTTCAGGTGCTCGATCATTGGCAGCTGGATGTTCTCGCGCACGGTCAGCGCCGAGAACAGCGCGCCGTGCTGGAAGGTCACTCCGTAATTGCCCTTCGCCTGCCGCAATGCTTCGCCGCTGAGCTGTGTCATATCCACGCCTTCGACCAGCACGCTGCCGGCCTGCGGACGCCGCAGTCCGAGGATGGTCCGCAGCAGCACTGACTTGCCGCTGCCCGAGCCGCCGAGGATGCCGAACACCTCGCCGCGTCGTACCTGCATGTCGAGGCCTTCGTGCACCACCTGCCGCCCGAAGCGGTTCACGACGCCCTTCACTTCCACGGCCATTTCGTTCGCGGTAGTCATCAGAAGTCGATCTTCATGTAGAACACCGCGAACATGGCGTCGGCCAGCAGCACCAGGAAGATGGCCTGCACCACCGCCACCGTAGTCATGCGTCCCAATTCTCGGGACGAACCCTTCACCTGCAGGCCGCGGTAGGTACCGGCCATGGCGATCAGGATGGCGAACACCGGCGCCTTGAGCAGGCCGGCCCAGAACGTGGTCGGCGCGATGGCCTCGTTGGCGCGGCCCAGGAACTGCTGCAGCGGCATGTCCAGCAGGTACTGGCACAGCAATGCGCCACCGGCCAGACCGATCAGGTCCGCGATGCAGGTGAGCAGCGGCAGCGCGATGACCAAACCCAGGATGCGCGGCAGCACCAGCATCTCCACCGGATCCACGCCGGTGGCATCCAGCGCATCGATTTCCTCGTTGAGCTGCATCGAGCCGATCTCGGCCGCAAAGGCGCTTCCGGTGCGGCCCGCCACGATGATGGCCGTGAGCAGCACACCGAGCTCGCGCAGCACGCCCACGGTAATCAGGTCCACCACGTAGATGTCGGCGCCGTAGTTGCGCAGCTGGCTGGCGGAAAGATAGGCAATGATCACGCTGATCAGGAAGGCGATCAGCGACACGATCGGAATAGCGGTTACACCGGTGTCGTAGACATGCCGGGCCACCGAGATCAGCCGTAGATGGCGCCAGCTGATCAGCGCGCGTCCGAACACCGCTGCATTGTGGCCTACGAAGGCAAGCCCACCGCGCAGTTCGTGCAGGCGCTCGACCGCCGTGCGTCCCAGGCGTTCCACCGGATTGTCGAGTTCGTTCTCGCGCAGCGCGCTCGGCCGTGCCGCGCGATCAGCGAGCAGCGCACTGCGCACCAGCAGCAGCGCCGGCGGTTCGCCACCCATGAACTGTGCCGCGATCGACCGACCGGCCAGCTCCCGGGTCAGGTCATCGAGCGTCCAGGCGCCGGCGAGGTCCAGCCGCTGCACGGTCGATGCATCGATCTGCGCCTCGCGCACGCCGTCGAGGTCGAGGCGTGCGAATTCCGCCCGGATGGGTGCGATATCCGCCGCCCGCCATTCGCCCAGCAGTGCCAGCTTGATCCGATCGCCGTTGCGCTGGCTCTCGAGAAAAGCCATTCACTACCTGTCAGGTGTCGTCGCGATATCTCCGCAGACGTACCACGATGTACAGCATTCCGGCGGCTACAGCGAGTCCTATCCACAATCCCGGCCGGGTGATGGCCTGGGCGAGATCCGGAATCGGCGTCAGTCGGTAGGCCAGGAACTTCCACGTGTGGCCGCTGCGGAATACGAGACCCTCGGCAACACCGACCACCACCACCGGCAGCAGCGAGATCATGATGGGCGAGCGGCGGGAAAAGGCCGAAGCCATCATTGACCATGCCGCAACAGGCGCATACCAGAGCCCCGTTGCCACCACCGAAGACAGCACGGCCCATTCGGCACGCAGCCAGTCCGCCGTGTTCCAGCCGCCGGTCACTGCGGAGAAGTTCGGTATCCCCATGGCGGAAATTGCGTAGAGAGTGGGATAGACCACCGTCGCCAGCACGAATACCCCGAGCGGCACGACCACCGTGGCCACGGCAAACTTGCTCATCACGGTCTGCACATCGGAGACCGGCAGCGACTTCCAGAACAGGATGCTGCGGTCCTTGCGCTCGGAATACAGGCAATCCAGCAGATAGAAACCGCAGGTGATCGACGAGACGAAAAACAGCTGCATGGTGAAGCCGAAGACTCCCATCTGCATCATGTTCATGCCGGCTGGCCCCATGGCATTGCGCCCGCCCCAGCCCCGCGCACCCATGTTGAAGTGCACGTCCGCAAACACGGCTGCACCCAGCGCCATCAGCACCAGGAAGCCGGCAACCGCCAGCGGCGCGATCCACAGCGACCGGTGCTCCCAGAACTCCCGCCTGATCAGCGTCGGCAACATGTTCTTCATGCGGCCACCTGCTGCATGTTCGCCACGAACAGGTCGGCGATTGTCGGGGTACCCACCTCGCCCAGCGCGGTCAGCTGCTCGCGCGGCACGTTTTCATAGAACAGCACGCTGCGGCCGAATACGGGTCGCTCGCTGAATGGCTTCAGTGCCTGCGCGGCACGCAGCTGCTCCGGCTTGGCGATCAGCTGCGTATAACGTTCGCCGATCTGGTCCACCGGCGTATCAAGCACGATCTTCCCCTGCTCGATGAACAGCACATCGGTGAGCAGCTGTTCGACTTCTTCCACCTGGTGCGTGGTCACGAGGATGGTGCGTTCTTCGTCCATGTAGTCATTGAGAAGCGTGTCGTAGAAACGGCGTCGCACCAGCAGGTCCAGTCCCAGCGTGGGTTCGTCCAGCACCAGCAGCCGCGCCTTGATCGCCAGCACCAGTGCCAGATGCAGCTGCGTCACCATGCCCTTGGAGAGCTCGCGCACCTTGTGCGTGAGCTTCACATCCGTGCCGGCCAGGAACTGCTCGGCCCGCTCGCGGTTGAAATTCGGATGCACGCCCGCGACGTATTCGAGTGCATTCCTGACCTTGAGCCACTTCGGCAGCACCGCCACATCGGCGATGAACGACACCTCGTTCATCAGCTCGTCGCGCTGGGTCATGGGATTGCGACCGAGCACGGTCAGCGAACCTTCATAAGGAGTCAGACCCAGCAGCGACTTGATCACCGTGGTCTTGCCGGCGCCGTTGCGCCCGATCAGGCCGACGATGCGGCCCGGCGCCACGGTGAAATTCACACCCGCTACGGCCTGCTTGCCACCGCGGTACTGCTTGCGCAGGTCGCGCGCTTCAATGATTAGAGACATTTATTCCTGGCTCCGTGCGACAGGCAATGGCGGCGTGGCCGGTGCCTGCGTTTCAGATTTCAGTAGAGTTTCGGCGGACAGCCCGAGGCGCTGGATGGTGGCCTGCACCTTTGGCCACTCCGTGACGAGGAAGCGCTCGCGCTCATCCTTCATCAGGGCGGCGCTGGCCCCGGGCGCCACGAACATGCCGAGGCCACGCCGTTTCTCGACCAGGCCCTCATCGGCCAGGGCCTGGTAGGCCTTCAGCACGGTCAGCGGATTCACCCGGTATTCGGTGGCCACCTGGCGCACGGACGGGATGGCCTCGCCCTCCTTGAGCACGCCTTCCAGCATCATCGCCACCACGCGATCGCGCAGCTGGCGGTAGATGGGCTGGGATTCATCCCATTTGGCGTCAATCGGGCTCAAGTGAACTCCATCAGCAACAGGGGTGTGAGACTAGCTGTCGACAGCCATAGGCAAAAGAGCGCGCTGGAGAAAAGATCCAGCGCCAGGACTCTCTGTTGTATCCATGCTGACATGATTACCGCCTGTTCGCACATTACTGTTTCGCTAATGATTCAAAGGTGGCGTTAACCGCCGAGGATTGCGCGGATCGGACCAGCGGCCGCATGCAAGAGGACCGAGCCGACGCTCTGGGCGCTGCCGGTGAAGACAACGGCCGTGCTGGTGGCGACGAGGGCGGTGGTGGCGAAAGCCAGTCCAAAGGCGACGGCGCGATGCACCAATCCAGCGTGGAAGGTTTCATTGATCTGCTCCATGTTCGTAACTCCTGTTTGCTTCGGTTGAGGTGGGGAAACATTCCCTACCCCTGTGGTGTTGTATCTAACTACATCACTAGCTCAGTGTCAACACCCTCCCGCAAAGAAAGTTATTGGCCGGTCCCGGTTAGAATTCCGGCCCCCGTCCCGTCTGGAATTCCTGATGAAAAAGCCCGTCACCGTCACGATCACCGGCGCTGCCGGCCAGATCGGCTATGCCCTCGCCTTCCGCGTTGCCTCCGGTCAGCTGCTTGGGCCTGATCAGCCGGTGAACCTGCATCTGCTTGAAATCACGCCGACGCTGCCGTCGCTGCAGGGCGTGGTAATGGAGCTCAACGACTGCGCGTTTCCGCTGCTGAACACCTGCGTCGCGACAGACGAAGCAAAGGTGGCCTTCAAGGATTCGCAGGTCGCACTGCTGGTAGGCGCGCGTCCGCGCGGCCCGGGCATGGAGCGCAAGGATCTGCTGCTGGCCAATGCACAGATCTTCTCGGCCCAGGGCAAGGCCATGAACGAAGTCGCCGATCGCAACATCAAAGTGCTGGTGGTCGGCAATCCCGCCAACACCAATGCATTGATCGCGCGCGCCAATGCGAAGGATCTGAATCCACGCAACTTCACCGCGATGACGCGTCTGGATCACAATCGCGCGCTGTCACAGCTGGCCGAGAAGACCGGCACACACACCACGGATATCCGCAAGCTCACGATCTGGGGCAACCACTCGTCGACGCAGTATCCGGATCTCTCGCACACCACCGTCAGCGGCAAGGCAGCAAAGTCACTGGTCGACCAGAAGTGGATTGAAGACACTTTCATACCGGTCGTGCAGCAGCGCGGCGCGGCGATCATCAAGGCACGCGGTGCTTCCTCGGCGGCGTCAGCCGCTGCAGCAGCAATCGATCATGTGCACACATGGGTCAAGGGCACTGCCGATGGCGACTGGGTCAGCATGGCCGTGCCATCGGATGGCAGCTACGGCATCAAGGAAGGCCTGATCTACTCGTATCCCGTCGCCACGAAGAATGGCGAGTATTCGATCGTGCAGGGCCTGTCGGTGGATGAGTTCAGCCGCACGCGCATGGACCTCAGCGCGACCGAACTGCTCGAAGAACGCGATGGCGTGAAGGATCTGATCTAGCCATGGCCGGTTTTCGTCTCGGCCTGGTCGCCGCCACCGCTCTTGCGCTGGTCGCGTGCCAACCGGGAACGAAGGCCCCCACCGCTGCAATGCGCACACTCACGATTCCGAAGCTGCAACCGCAGCTTCGCACCCTTCCCAACGGTCTCAAGGTCTACGCACTGCCGGATGCCAGCACGGCCAGCGTGTCGGTGGCCGTGTGGTACGACGTCGGCTCCAAGAACGATCCGGCCGGCCGCTCGGGCTTCGCGCATCTGTTTGAACACCTGATGTTCAAGTCGACCAGCAACATGCCCGCGGAGACCATCGACCGGCTCACCGAGGATGTCGGCGGGTTCAACAACGCCTCCACCGCGGACGATTACACCAACTACTACGAGACAGTACCGGCCAATCACCTGCAGCGCGTGCTCTGGGCGGAAGCCGAGCGCATGGGATCGCTGGTCGTGGATGAAGCCGGCTTCAGGTCCGAGCGCGCCGTCGTGCAGGAAGAACTGCGCCA
Source organism: Gammaproteobacteria bacterium (assembly GCA_031424095.1). Classification (GTDB taxonomy): domain Bacteria; phylum Pseudomonadota; class Gammaproteobacteria; order Steroidobacterales; family Steroidobacteraceae; genus ZC4RG30. Next base: position 7,589 of record JANPGU010000371.1, on the reverse strand, counting down.
GTCCGTGCTGAGCCAGCCTTATGGCCGGCTGTTCGCGCTGTATCTCGCGCAGGCCAATTTCGACGTGCACCCCTATGGCCGTCCCGGCATCGGCTCGATCGAGGATCTCGACGCATCGACACTGGAGGACGTGAAGGCGTTTCACGCCACGTATTATCGGCCGGACAACGCCGTGCTCGTGGTGGCGGGCAACTTCGAACAGAAGCAGCTCGATGCCTGGGTCGACAGGTATTTCGGCCCGCTGCAATCTCCCCGGCGCGAAATCCCGCGGGTTGCTGCAGTGGAGCCCGCGCGTACAGCGCCCAAGTCACTGACCTTGTATGCGCCGAACGTGCCGCTGCCCGCCGTGACGATCAGCTGGCCCGCACCGGATGCGAAAAGCCCCGACATCGCCGCCTGGATGCTGCTCGATGCCATCCTGCAGCGCGGCCAGTCGTCGCGGCTGTATCAGTCGATGGTCTACGAGCAGCAGCTTGCCGCGCAGGCCGGCTCGCAGTTCGAGATCCGCAAGCAACCGGGCGTTTACACGCTGCTCGCCATCCTGTCCGGCGGCAAGTCGGCAGACGATGGCCTGAAGTCACTGCAGGCCGAGATCAGGAAGATCAAGGACACGCCGGTCACTGCGCAGGAGCTCGAGGAATCACGCAATGAACTGATCACCGATGCGCTGCGCAGCCGCGAGACCTCCGACGGTCGCGCTGAAGAGCTGGCGCGCTCCGTGATCCTGTTCGGCGATCCTTCTGCCTTCGACAACATCCTGACGCAGCTGCAGAGTGTCACACCTGCCGATGTGCAGCGCGTGGCGAAGTCCATCATGGACGACACGCGCGCGGTAACCATCCGTTACCTGGCCGAAGCGCCGGGCCTGCGGGGCGACAGCATTGCGGACTCGAAGACCATCCAGACCGTGAAGATCGATATTCCGGCGGCGGAAATTCCGGTGTATGCGCTCGCGCCTGCCGCTGTGCGCAAGCAGCCGCCAGCGCCTGGCGCAGCCATTGCGGCCAGGGTGCCTGCTGCCACGGAGAAGACACTGGCCAACGGGCTCAGGGTGATCGTTGCCAACCGTCCGGGTCTGCCATTGATCGCGGCCGACCTGCGCATCGCGGCGGGTGGCGCACTGGATCCCGCCGATCGCGCCGGTCTTGCCGCGATGACGGCGGATCTCGCCACGCGCGGCACCACGACCCGTTCGGCCACGCAGATCTCGCATGCGGTCGAAAGCCTCGGCGCCACCCTGGGCGCCGGTGCGGGTGCCGACTCATCCACGGTTTCCATGCTCACGCGCTCGGACAAGGCGCGCGAAATATTCGCGGTGCTGGCCGATGTTGCGCAGAACCCGGCCTTCCAGGAAGAAGAACTGGAGCGCGCCCGCCAGGACACGCTGGACAACCTGACGGTTTCGCTGGGCCAGCCTTCGACCGTGGGGCGTTACGCCATGGTGCGGCGCTTGTTCGGTGACGGCGCTTACGGCAAGACACCCTCGCCGCGTTCCATCGCCGCCATGCAGCGTGCAGACACCGCGGCCTTCCACGGCACCTGGTGGCGTCCGGACAATGCCATTCTCGTGATCACCGGTGACGTAACACCCGAGGCTGGTTTTGCACTGGCGCAGGAAGCACTTGGCGGGTGGGCGAAGCCCGCTGCACCGCTGCCCACTGCGGTCGCACCCACCACGGCTACCAACGTGAAGCAGGCGCTGCTCATCGATATCCCGAAGATCGGCCAGGCCGCCGTGCTGATGGGCCATGTCGGCCCGGGCCGCAATACCGATGACTACTTCCCCGCACTGGTTGCCAACGATGTGCTCGGCGGCGGCTATTCCGCGCGCCTCAACCAGGAGATCCGCATCAAGCGCGGCCTCTCCTACGGGGCGAGCTCGAGCGTCGCGTCACGCAAGCAGGGCGCGCCTATCGTCGCCGCCGCGCAGACCCGCAACGATGCGGTACCGCAGGTGGTGGAACTGATGGCCGCGGAGCTCGGCAGGCTCGGCACGGTGGCCATTCCCGCCGCCGAACTCACCAACCGCAAGGCGGTGCTGATCGGTGATTTCGGCCGCGAAGTGGAAACCGTCGGTGGTCTTGCCGGCGAACTCTCCGCGCTGGCGCAGTTCGGATTGCCGCTGTCGAAGCTGCAGACCTACGCCGCGGATATCGAAGCCGTGACCGCGGAGCAGGCCGCTGCGGTGGCGAAGGCGCATTTCGATCCCGCCACGGCATCCCTGGTCGTGGTCGGTGATGCAAAGGTATTCGGCGCAAAGCTCAAGGCCAGGTTTCCGCAACTGGAAACGATCGCCATCGACAAGCTGAATCTCGACAGCGCAACGCTGCGGAGTAAATAGTCATGAAGCACCGTGCACGCACCCTGCTCGCAGCACTGGCCATCGCGCTGGCGGCGCCGGCATGGGCCGCCGATGCGCCCGGCCTTTCCGATGACGGACTGGCGCCCGTCAAGGTGAATAACATCGACAAGGCCTGGAAGCGCCCGGGCGCGAGCCTTGCCGGCTACAACCGGATCCTCATCCGGCCCGTGTCGGTGGCGTTTTCGAAGAACTGGAATCCGCGTGATTACGGCGGCACCTTCGGCCTCAAGAGCGAGCAGGTGGAGAAGATCCGCAGCACGCTGTCGAAGATTGCCAACGACACATTTGCGAGAGAGCTCGCGCGCGGTGGCTATGCCGTGGCCACGGCGCCCGGCGAAAATGTGCTCGATGTGGAAGCGCAGATCGTAGATCTGGTCGTGAACGCGCCGGAGACCAATTCTTCAGGCACGGTGCGCACCTATGTGCTCAGTGCGGGCGAGATGCGGCTGCTGGTGACATTGCGCGACTCGATCACGGGCACCACGCTGTACCGCGCCAGTGACCTGCAGCGTGGCCCGGAAACGGGCCGCCTGGAATACGCCAGCGATGCGTGGAATCGCGCCCAGGCAGAAATCGCGCTGGCGAACTGGGCGCGGCAACTGAAGTCTGTACTGGACAACGCAAAGGCGAACTAGCGGCAGCGGACCGGCATCCGGGCCTACACCGAGCCGTTCGCCACATCGTCCCAGAACAGCCGCGTTTCGCGGAAGGCATCGGTGGCATGCGTGCTGTCCTCGTCGAACAGCATCACGTCGCGCCGGCGCAGCGAGTAGTCCGGCCATTGCAGCGCACTGGTGCCGGGATCCCCTGTGCGCGCGAATTCGACCCAGGCATTGCTCATGGCGCGCGCCACGCGGGCGGCAGCCGGCACCGCGCCGGTATAGGGTTTCCATCGATCGCCCTGGGCGATGTCGAAGATCAGCGGCAGGTCCAGCGAGTGGGGTGAACGCAGCATGCCGTCCATCACCGGCGTGTTCCACATCAGCTGGTAGAGGTATGCCCTGGCTTCGTTCTGCGCCGCCTTCATCTCGGCGATCAGGATCGACTGCCGGCGGGTGCGATCGGAGAGCATCTCGAAATAAAGCTGCGATGGCGCCGCCAGCGGCTTCAGCGTTACGTAAAGATCGACCGCGGCATCACCCGCGCGCTCGCCGAGCAACGTGCGCATGCGTTGCCGCAGTGCCGGCAGGTCGAGCTTGAAGGCGGCTTCATCGCCCATCATGAATACGGTGTTCTCGGTGCTGGTGCAGCCCACGATCAGCGGCACATCGGCATTCAGCGGATCCGCCACGGGGTCGAAGGGATTGCGGTTCACCACGCGACCATCGAACACCGGCGCGAAGTTGTTCGGCGCGCGCGGCAATGCCGGCTTGCGCGCCAGCGCGAAATTGGCCGCCATCAACTGCGCCAGTGGCAGCCGCTGCAGCTCGCGCACCTGGCCCGGCTTGAGATTCAGGATGTTGAGCAGGCGCTCGCTGGCGCCGCTGGCATCTTCGCTGCTGCGCATGCGGCGCTGTGCACCGCTCTGCATCGCCGCACGCTGGAACAGCCCGCGCGCCGAGGGCATCGACAGCAGCGTGCCAACCTTGCCGCCGCCTCCGGACTGGCCAAAGATCAGCACGCGTTTCGCATCCCCGCCGAAGCGCTCGATGTTGTCCTTCACCCAGCGCAGCGCCAGCTCGATATCCAGGATGCCGACATTGCCGGAGGCCGCGAACTCAGGCCCGCCGGCCGGCAGATGCGCATGACCCAGCACATTGAGGCGGTGGTTCACATTCACCACCACCACATCGCCGTGCGTCGCCAGCGACGATCCTTCATACATCGGGTTCGAGCCCGAGCCGGAAGCGAAGCCGCCGCCATGCAACCACACCATCACCGGGCGGCGCGCACTGTCGACACCGGGCGCGTAGAGCGTGAGGTTCAGGCAGTCCTCGCTTTCCACACTGCCCGCCTCACTGCCAATGCCGGACACGGCCGCGCGTCGTGAACCGGCTGGCGCCGGCGTCGCGGCAGGATCCAGTTGCGGCGCGATGATGGCCTGCGGCGGATTGTCGCGGATGCCAGCCCATGGCAGGGCGCGCTTCGGCGGCATGAAGCGACCATCGCCGGCGGTCGAGGCACCATAGGGCACGCAGAAAAATCTGTAGCCACCGGCCACGCCGCGCTGGCCGCGCACCTTGCCGGATCCGGTTTCCACCACCGGTTCCGCGCCGGCAGCCCTGACGAAACGCGTGCCCGAAGCGGCCACTGCCGCCATGCCAGCCAGCACCCTGCGCCGCTCTTCACTTTGCATACATGCCCCTCTGCTGACTCACGCTAGGGAAAGAACTCCGCGCCCGGCGGCCGGCCACTGGCATCCCAGCGCTCGGACGAATCCCAGTGCTCGGCAATGAGCCCGGACTTCGCATCCACGCGGAACACGTCGAACCAGGTCATCTCGTAGATCCTGGTCGCGTCGGCGCGGTCACGCACCTTGCGCGCCCACATCACCGTGACCAGGTCACCTTCTGCCGTGATCGAGATGATGGGGAATTTCGAGGTCGCTGCCACCGGTCGCGGCTTGCGCGCTGCGCCGATGGTGTTCACGAAGGCATCGCGGCCGGATTCCACATTGGGATTGTGCTGGATGTATTCGGGCGCCATGAATTCCTTCACCCGCTCCATATGGCCGCCTTCATAGACGATGCGCCAGAAGTCGAACACCTGCTGCTTGTTGCGCGCGAGCTTCGGATCACTGCTCTTCAGCAGCGCCACCTGATCCGGCGCCGGTCGCAGTCTGGCCAGCGGCTTGCCGGCGGGAGTGGTGGTGACATTGATCGCCGTGGATTGCGCGACAGCCACGCAGGCGCAGGCATGAAGAACCAGCGAACAGACGATGCGGCGCATGAATCCCCCAGTTGTTGTATCCGGCCGTGGCGATTGTGCCACTGGCAGCTGCCGGGAGTCAGTCGCGGCTGCGGCGCGCCGTCTCGATGAAGGCCTGCAGATAACCAGCGCCGGCGTCGGCGCTGCGAAAGCCCAGATGGATCTTCTTCGGCACACCCTTTTGCCCCAGCCGCACCGGCGCGATCGCCACCTTGTCCGCATGCTCTTCCACCAGCCAGCGCGGCAGGGCAGCCACGCCGCGACCGCCGGCCACCATCTGCAGCATCAGGTCGGTGGATTCGATCACCTTGTGGCCACGCGGAGTGATGCTCGCCGGGGTGAGAAACAGCGTGTAGATGTCGAGCCGGTCGGTGGCCACCGGATAGGTGATGAGCACCTCGTCTGCCAGCTGCTGCGGCTCGACATGCGCGGCCTGCGCCAGCGGATGGCTGCTCGCAACCACGAGCACCTGCTCATAGTCGAACACCGGTTCGAACTGCAGCCCCGGACGCGGCTCCGGATCCGGCGTCACCAGCAGGTCGATCTCGAAATCCAGCAGCGCGCCGATGCCGCCGAAGCGGAATTTCTGCTTCACATCGACGTCCACTTCGGGCCAGCGCGGCATGTACACCGACACTACCTTCAACAGCCACTGGTAGCAGGGGTGACACTCCATGCCGATGCCCAGCGCGCCACGCGTGCCGCGCGCGAACTGCCGCATGGAACGCTCGGCATGCTCGAGCTGCGGCAGCATGTGATTGGCCATCTCGAGCAGATACTGGCCGGCCTGCGTCAGCCGCAGCCCACGACCCTCGCGCAGCCACACAGCCGTTCCCAGCGCCTGCTCCAGCTTCTTCATGGCGTGGCTGAGCGCGGACTGGGTCAGGAACAGCGCGCCGGCCGCGGCCGTCATGGACCCCTGGCGGTCGACTTCCCGCACGATGAGCAGGTGGGAGCGTTCCAGCACTATGTATGAATCTCTTTCATGTCAGACTGAAAATATATCATTTTCGCTCATTGATTGCGGCGTCTAGGATGCACCGCAACAACCTACCCCAGGATTCCCAGACAAATGTCCGCCTTACCGTTCGATGCCGATGTCCATCCCCTCCTGCCCGCGCGCTACGACCACGTGGGCAGCTTTCTGCGGCCCGGCTACCTGCTGCAGGCGCGTGCCCAGCACGCCCGTGGCGAGCTCGACGCAGCGCAGTTGCGCAAGGTGGAGGACCAGGCGATTGCCGAGGTGGTGCGCCTGCAGGAAAGCGTCGGCATGAAAGCAGTCAGCGACGGTGAGTACCGCCGCACCTACTTCCACATCGATTTCCTCGACCAGCTCGGCGGCGTGAAGACCGCCAAGCCCATGATTGTGGAAAAGCCGGATGGCACGCAGGAACTGGCGCCGCCGGTGATGCGCGTGATCGACAAGGTGCGCCACAATCGTCCGATCGAGGTCGACAACTATCGCTACGTGCAGGGTCTGCTCAAGCCCGGCAGCGTTGCCAAGGTGACGATTCCGTCACCGACGATGCTGCACTTCCGTGGCGGTCGCAGTGGCATCAGTCGCGAGGCGTATCCGGAACTCGATCCCGTGTTCTATGACGATGTGGCCCGCGCCTACGGCGACGAGCTGCGCGCCCTGGCGGCAGCCGGTTGCCGCTATGTGCAGATGGACGACACCAACCTCGCCTATCTGTGCGATCCGAAGATGCGCGAAGCCGCCCGCCTGCGCGGCGATGATCCGGACGAGCTGCCGCATCGCTATGCCACCTTCGTGAACAAGGTGGTGGCGCAGAAGCCGCCGGGCATGCTGCTCGCGATGCACCTGTGCCGTGGCAATTTCCAGAGCACGCATGCGGCCAGTGGCGATTACGAACCCGTGGCCGAAGCGCTGCTGTCGGAGATGAACATCGATGCCTACTTCCTGGAATACGACGATGCGCGCAGTGGCGACTTCAAGCCACTGCGCTTCCTGAAGAAGGGCAAGACCGCCGTGCTCGGGCTCATCACGACCAAGGTGGGTGCCATCGAGGGCAAGGACGACATCAAGCGCCGCATCGACGAGGCCGCGAAGTACGTGCCGCTGGATCAGCTGGCGCTGTCACCGCAGTGCGGCTTTGCCAGCTCCGCGGAAGGCAATGACATCAGCTGGGAAAACCAGCGCCTGAAGATGGAGCTGGTGGTCGACATCGCGCGCGATGTCTGGGGCGAAGGCTAGACGCGCGAGCCCTGCACCGCGGCGTGCGCCGGCGCCATGCGTGCCGCGCGCGCAGCCAGGCTGCCGGCCAGCTGCGGCACCGACTCCGGCCCCTGCCGCAGCGCCCGCCAGTACACCGCGACGTAGCTGCGGTCGACCACGCAG
>JANPGU010000370.1:0-25078 GCA_031424095.1 Gammaproteobacteria bacterium | reverse complement strand
TCTATCAGCAGGGCGCGGAAGTAGCGCGCGCCGAACAGCAGCTTGCACACACACGCGAAATACGCGACCGCCAGAAGCGCGAGCTGGCGCAGGTGCGCGCGATGCTGGCCGATGTGGCCGGGCAGCTCAGCCGCGACGAATCACTGGTGGCGCAGCTGCGCGCCGAAATCGGCGAACTGGGCCCGGGTGCCGCAGCGGCACAGCAGGCCGAAGCCGCCACCAATGCTGCACTGGAAGCCGCCGAGTCCGAGCAGCGGCAGTGGCAGGAACGCTGGGAAACCTTCAATCGCGAACTGGGCGGCACCTACCAGACCACACAGGTAGAGCGCACGCGCATCGAGCAGCTGGACGATCAGCTGCTTCGCCTGGTCAGCCAGACCGATCGTCTCGCCGTTGAACGCGAGCAGATGCAGCTGGCCAGTGCCAATGCCGAGCTTGGCTCGCTGGAGACGCGCGAACAGCGTGCCCGCGAAGCCAACGAGGCTCTGCAGCAGGAACTGCAGAGCTGCCTTGCGCAATTGCAGGCGCTGCGCACCCGGCAGCACGAGACCGATTCCGATCTCGAGCGCGCGCGCGGCGAACGGGAACGGGCGCGCAGTGAAATGGTGTCGCTGGACGCGCTGCAAAAGGCGGCGCTTGGCGAGGCCGATCGCGACGCCGGCAAATGGCTGGCCGCGGCTGGCCTCAGCGGGCGGCCGCGCGTTACCGCGCAGATGGAAGTCGACCAGGGCTGGGAGCGCGGCGTGGAATCCGTGCTCGGCGATGCGCTGGAAGCCGTGCATGTGGAATCACTGGAAGCGGCCGCTTCGCGTCTGGGCGAACTGAGCAGCGGCCATCTGATGCTGGTCGAAGGTGGGCTGGACAGCATCCGCGACAGTGCCTCGCTGGCAGCGCGCGTGCGGGGCCCAAAGGCCGTGCTGCGTCGTCTGGCGCGCGTGGGCACGGCGAACACGCTGCAGGAAGCATTGCAGCGGCGACATGAACTTGCCACGGGCGAATCGCTGGTGACGCCGGATGGCATCTGGGTGGGCCGCGACTGGCTGCGTGTCTCGCGCGGCCGCAATGCCCATGCAGGTGTGCTGGAACGCGAAAGCCGCATCCGTGCGCTGCGTGGCGTCTGCGAAACCTGTGATGCAGCGGTGCAGGCGATCGAGCAGCGGCTGCGCGATCTGCGCGCTGCCGTCGCGACCGCGGAGTCAGGTCGCGACGCCCTGCAGCAGCGCATCCAGGGCGCACATCGCGAATATTCCGAAGCCCGTGGCACGCTCGAGGCCACGCGCGGGCGCAGCCAGCAGGCCGCGCTGCGCACCGAACGCATCGATCGCGAAGCGGCCGATGTGCAGGTCGAGCGCGAGCGCGCGCAGCAGGCGCTGGAGCGCGCGCGCGGCGCACTGGATGAAGCCACCGGCAAGCTGGAACAGCTGGAATCACGCCGCAGCGAAATGGAAGGCGAGCGCGAAGAGCGGCGCGCCACGGCAACCGCAGCGCGCGAAGCGGCGCAGCAGGCGCGCGCGCAGGCGCGCGAACTGCTGATCCAGCTCGAAGGCCGGCGGTCGACCGAGACCTCGCTGGCTGCCACGCTCACGCGCATGCAGGAACAGCGCGCGCAGCTTGGTCAGCGGCAGCAGCAGCTCGAGACCGAATCCGGCGATGGCGATGAGCCGGTGCTGCGGCTGGCGGAGCAGCTCAACGAGCTGCTGTCGCGCAAGCTCGAGATCGAAAACGAACTGGGTGCCGCGCGCCGTGACCTGGAAGCGGTGGAAGCGCAGTTGCGTGAGCTCGACGAAAAGCGCCTGCAGGCCGAACAGCGTGTTTCCGGCGCGCGCGAAGAACTGGAAGCCGCGCGGCTTGCCGCGCAGGAAACCCGCCTGCGACGCGAATCGCTGGCCGAGCAGTTCACGCAGACGCGCTTTGAACTGGCAGAAATCATGGCGGAGCTGGCCGCCGAATCCACCGTCGTCGATCGCGAGGATCGGCTCGCCAGCGTGCAGGCCGATCTGCAGCGTCTGGGCGCGGTGAACCTGGCGGCCATCGACGAGCTGGCCGAACAGACCGAACGCAAGACCTTCCTCGATGCACAGTGGCAAGATCTCACCGACGCACTGGCATCGCTGGAAGAGGCGATGCGCAAGATCGACAAGGAAACGCGCTCGCGCTTCGAGCTCACTTTCGAGCGCATCAACACCGGCCTGAAAGAGAAGTTCCCGCGGCTGTTCGGTGGCGGGCACGCCTACCTCGAGCTGGTGGGCGACGATGTGCTCACGGCGGGCGTCGCCGTCATGGCGCGGCCGCCGGGCAAGCGCAACAGCACCATCTCGCAGCTGTCGGGCGGCGAGAAGGCACTCACCGCCGTCGCGCTGGTGTTCTCGATCTTCGATCTGAATCCCGCGCCATTCTGTCTGCTGGACGAAGTGGATGCGCCGCTGGACGAGCACAATGTGTCGCGGTTCTGCGAGATCGTGCGCGAGATGTCCAGCCGCGTGCAATTCATTTTCATCACGCATAACAAGACCACCATGGAGCTGGCCGAGCAGCTGGTTGGCGTCACGATGAACGAGCCGGGCGTATCGCGGCTGGTCAGCGTGGATGTGGACGAGGCTGTGCGGCTATCCGCGGTCTAAAGGGACTGATCCATGCCTGAACTACGCTGGGCAATGGTTGGGCTGGGTGTGCTGTTTCTGCTGGGGCTGGGCCTGTGGGAATGGCGTCGCTCCGGCCGCCGCCATGCGGCAGGGACATTGCCCGAAGCTGCGGTCAGCGCCGAGCCCAGGGACCGCGCACGTCGGCTTGAACCCAGCATCGACGGTCATCTGGGGCATGCCGGTTCCGATCCAGACAACTCCCTCGAAGTGCCCACGATTCATCCTGGTGATCCGGTGCTGATCGGTGTGGCCAACGAAACCGCGGTGGACATTCCCGCTGCGGCGCGCTTCGAGATGCGACCCGAGCCCGCACCCTCCACGATCGCGTCCGCGGTTCCGCTGCCGGTGCACACCTTGCCCGCTGCGACCATCCAGTGGCCGCCAACGCATTCCGAGCGTGTCCTCAGCCTGCGTCTGGTGGGCGCGCAGGGCGCGCTGCTGCCAGGGCGTGCGTTGCGTATCGCGCTGGAAGGCGCTGGCCTGGTGCACGGGCCGCAGCAGATTTTCCATCTGGTCACCGCGGATGGAGCCGTGCTGGTGAGCGCCGCCAACCTGGTGCGGCCGGGCAATTTCGATCCGGCGCTGATGGACACGCAGGAATTCCGCGGCTTGAACCTTTTCAGTGTGCTGCCCGGCGCCTTGCCGGCGGTGCGGATGCTGGAAGAGCTGGTGGCCGTCGCCCGCGGCCTTGCGCACCGGCTGTCAGCCATCGTGCAGGATGAAAGCGGTGCGGACCTGGACGGCATGCGCCTGAGCCAGGTGCGCCGTTCCCTGCCTGAAGAACCGGGTTCGGCGGGAGACGGGACGGTCCCGTGAGCGACGTCGCGAAACAGCGCGTGCAGCAGTTGCGCGAGCAGATCGAACGTCACAACCGTCTCTACCACTCCCTCGACGCACCCGAAATCACCGACGCGGCGTTCGATGGCCTGATGCGCGAGCTGCAGGCGCTGGAAGCCGCTTTCCCTGCGCTGGTCACCGCCGAGTCACCCACGCAACGCGTGGGTGCGGCCACCTCCGGCAGGTTCGCCGCGGTCCAGCACGCGGTGCCCATGCTGTCGCTTGCCAATGCCTTCAGTGAAGCTGAAGTGCGCGACTTCGTGCGTCGCATCGAGGAAAAGCTGGATCGCGAGGCCCCCACATTTTCCGCGGAACCGAAGCTCGATGGCCTCGCAATCAGCCTGCGTTACGTGCGCGGTCTGTTCGAGCAGGGTGCAACGCGCGGCGATGGCGCCAGCGGCGAGGATGTCACTGCCAATCTGCGCACGCTCAAGGATGTTCCGGCGCAGTTGCTGGAGCGCGGCTGGCCGGCAGTGCTGGAGGTGCGCGGCGAGGTGTACATGCCGCGCGCTGCCTTCGAACGCTACAACGAGCAGGCGCGCGCCAGCGGCGGCAAGGTGCTGGCCAATCCGCGCAACGGCGCAGCCGGTTCATTGCGGCAGCTCGACGCCAGCATTACCGCGCAGCGTCCGCTGGCCTTCTTTGCGTACGGACTGGGCGAGGTGCAGGGTGGTGAGTTGCCGGCCACGCACTCCGCGCAGCTTGCATTGCTGACGCAGTGGGGCTTCCCGGTAAGCAGCCAGAGCGAGGTGGTGCGCGGCGTCGCCGGCCTGCTGAACTACTACCGCCGCATCGGCGTGCAGCGTGACACCTTGCCATTCGACATCGATGGAGTCGTGTACAAGCTCGATGACCTTGCCGGCCAGCGCGAGATGGGTTTCGTGTCGCGCGCGCCGCGCTGGGCGCTTGCGCACAAGTTTCCCGCGCAGGAACAGACCACCCGCGTCGAGGCCATCGAGATCCAGATCGGCAGGACCGGTGCCGCGACGCCGGTGGCGCGGCTCGCGCCCGTGCAGGTGGCCGGAGTCACGGTCACCAATGCGACGCTGCACAATGCCGACCAGATTGCGCGCCTTGATGTGCGCGTCGGCGATACGGTGATCGTGCGGCGTGCTGGTGATGTGATCCCCGAGGTGGTGAGCGTGATCGCAGCCGAGCGTCCCGCGGGCACCTGCGCCTGGACCATGCCACCGCAGTGCCCGGTCTGTGGCTCGGAGCTGGTACGCGAGGAGGGCGCGTCGGCCTGGCGCTGCTCCGGTGAACTTGCCTGCCCCGCCCAGCGCAAGGAGACGATTCGTCACTTCGCCTCGCGTCGGGCCATGGATATCGATGGGCTGGGTGACAGCTTCATCGAAGACCTGTCTGATCTCGGCTATGTCGAGTCTGTGGCCGATCTCTACCAGCTGAAGCTCGCGGACCTGCTGGAGATGAAGCGCCGCGTCCATGAGCGCGACGGCAGCACGCCCGAAACGGTGAAGGCCGGCAAGGTGCCGACGAAGTGGGCGGAGAATCTCGTCGCGGCCATTGAGCACAGCCGCGAGACCACGCTCGCACGGCTGCTGTATGCGCTCGGCATCGAGCACGTCGGTGAGAGCACCGCCAAGTCCATTGCGGAATGGTTCGGCGATCTGCAGCTGGTGCGACGGCTGCCGTGGCCGCTGTTCCAGTGCGTGCCGGACATCGGCAGTGAGGTCGCCCGTTCCCTGGGCCATTTCTTCGACCAGCGGGGCAACCAGAAGGTGCTGGATGCGCTGCTGAAGCACGGCGTGCGTATCGCGGATACCCATCTGCCCAGTGCCAGACTGCGCGCGGCGCTCAATCCCGTGACGCTGCTGGTCGATCTGGCAATTCCCCGGCTCACCGAACTGCGCGCCAGGCAACTGGCTGAAGCCATGCCGGAGGGTGAGCGCATCGCATCGGCAACGGTCCCGGAGCTGCTCGCGGCTGGTCTGCCCAATGATGCAGCCGCGGCGCTGGCGGCCTGGCTGAAGCACAAGCGCAACGCCAAGCTGCTGCTCGCCTGCCTCGCGATGCAGAAGGAATTGCTGGCGCTCGCTCCCGTCGCCGCTGGCGGCGCCGCACCGCTGGAAGGCAAGACGATCGTGCTGACCGGTACGCTGCTCGCGCTGACGCGCGAACTGGCTACCGAGAGGCTCGAGGCGCTGGGCGCCAAAGTGGCAGGCAGTGTGTCGAACAAGACCAGCTATGTCGTAGCCGGTGCCGACGCCGGCTCCAAGCTTGCGAAGGCCCGTGAGCTCAAGGTGCCGGTGCTGGATGAGGCGGGCCTGCAGGAGATGCTCCTGGGTCGGCTGCCCTGACTGGCATGGCGCGAGCTGGCCGCCAGCGCCGGCTAACCGTTTTCGGGAGCAAGCTTCAGCAGGTCTTCCGGTGTATCGATGTCGATGGCGGCATTGGGCATCGGTATCCGCAGGCAGCGGTCCGCATGGCGCGACAGGATGGAGCGGGCACCGGCGTCGCCGCGCAGCGTCGCGAAGCTGCTGAAGGTATGGCTCGGAAAGACCGCTGGCACGCCGGTGTGCCCTGCGTAGCTGGCAGCAATCAGCCAGTCCGGCTGGCGCCGCCAGGCGCTGGCCAGGCGCTGGAGGTCGAACACGGTAACGGCAGCTTGATCTGCCAGCGTCACCAACACGCCCTCGCAGCCGGCTGGCAATCCGGCAATTCCCAGCCGCAGGGAACTGGCCAGACCTTCCTCCCAATGGCGGTTCACCAGTATCGAAGCAGGGCTGTGTTTGAGCAGGGGGCTGAGCAGCTGGGCATGGGCGCCCAGGATCACCGTAACCGCCCCACCGGCCACCTGCGTGGCCTGGGACACGGCCCGGTGCAGCAATGGCTGACCCGCGACGCGCACCAGCTGCTTCGCCGAGCCGAAGCGGCTGCCGGCTCCTGCGGCGAGCACCAGAACATGCAGATTGGCGTCCGGATTCATGCCCTTGTTGCGAACTGTCTGAAGCTTGCTTGCACGGGTGGCCTGCGACCTTTAGAGTTCGCGGGTTTTTTCCTATTAAACAGCAACTTCGGCTGCAACATCAGATGAAATCCACTGCCTCTTCGCCCTGGGTCATACACAAGTTCGGTGGCACCAGCGTCTACGACGCCGCCTGCTTCCGCAAAGTGGCGGACATCATCGAATCGCAGCCGGGCCCGCGGGTCGGCGTAGTGCTGTCGGCCTGCAAGGGCGTCACTGACGTGCTGCTGGCCCTGGTCGACATGGCGGAAAAGCAGGACGGTGCGGTCAGCGGGCAGCTGCAGGCGCTGCGCGACCGGCATCGCGTGATCGCCGAAACCCTGCTCGATGCGGCCGGCGCCAAAAAATGGCTGGCCCAGTTCGATCAGGACCGCGCCGACCTGGACGGCGTGCTGCATACCACCAGCCTGATGCGCTCGGCCGCACAGAACGTGCGCGACCTGGTCGCGGGCTACGGGGAGATCTGGTCGACGACGCTGTTCGCGGCTTTCCTTGCGGCACGCCGCAGCAACGGTGCGGCCGCGGTGCGCTGGCTCGATGCCCGCCAGTGCGTGGTGGTGGAATGGGGTCCGCTCGGGCCGGCGGTGCAGTGGGACACCTCCCGCGCCCGGCTGACGCAAACTGGAGTCGCCGGGTTTCAGGGAACATTGATCATCCCCGGTTTCGTGGCGCGCACACCGCAGGGCGTGCAGACCACGCTGGGCCGCAATGGCAGCGATTTCTCCGCGTCGATCTTCGGCTCGCTGCTCGACGCCGGTGAAATCCATATCTGGACCGACGTGGATGGCGTGCTTTCTGCCGATCCACGCCGCGTGCCCAACGCTCAGGTCATCGACCAGCTGTCGTACAACGAGGCGATGGAGCTGGCGTACTTCGGCGCCAAGGTCATCCATCCGCAGACCATGGCGCCAGCCATCGGCCGTTCGATTCCCATCTACATCCGCAACACCTTTGCGCCCACGAAGCCGTGCACGCTGATCTGTGCCGCGCCGACCTCCGAACTGACGGTGAAGGGCATCACCACCATCGAGAACGTGGCGCTGGTGAACATCGAGGGCGCGGGCATGATCGGCGTTCCCGGCACTGCCCACCGCCTGTTCGGTGCGCTACGTGACGAAGGCATCAACGTCATCCTGATTTCGCAGGGCAGCTCCGAGCATTCGATCTGCTGCGCAATTCCCGGCGAGGAAGCCGATCGCGCCGCGCAGGTGGTGCGCGCGGCATTCATGCGCGAACTGGCCGAAGGTCAGATCCAGAGCGTCGAAACCTCGAAGGACCTCGCGATTCTCGCCGTCGTGGGCGATGGCATGGCCGGGACACCGGGCGTGTCGGCCAAGGTCTTCAATGCCCTGGGTGCAGCCGCCGTGAACGTGCGCGCCATCGCGCAGGGCGCTTCCGAGCGCAACATATCGGTGGTGGTGGACGGCAAGCAGGCGACGCGGGCGCTGCGTGCCACCCATGCGAGTTTCTATCTGTCGCCCAATACGCTGTCGATCGGTGTGATCGGGCCGGGCACCGTGGGTCGCGTGCTGCTGGACCAGCTGGCCTCGCAGCAGGCGCGGCTGTCGCGTGAATTCAAGCTGGATCTGCGCGTGCGCGGCATCATGTCGTCGCGGCGCATGCTGCTGTCGGACCGCGGCGTGGAGCTGGCGCGCTGGCAGGACGAGGTCGAGGCCGCCTCCCAGTCGCCGGCCGACATCGCGCGTTTCATCGAGCACGTGAAAGTGGACTATCTGCCGCACACCGTGATCATCGACTGCTCGGCTGATGAAGCGGTGGCCCGGCACTATCGGGACTGGCTGGCGCATGGCATCCACATCGTCACGCCCAACAAAAAGGCCAACTCGGCCGAAATGACCTATTACGATTCACTGCGCGAGGCCCGTCGCACGGGCGGTTCGCACTATTTGTACGAGGGCACGGTCGGTGCGGGTCTGCCGGTGATCCAGACGCTGCGCGACCTGCGTGAGACCGGCGACGTGGTGGACAGCATCGAGGGCATCTTCTCGGGCACGCTGGCCTATCTGTTCAATGTCTACGACGGCACGGTGCCATTCTCGGCCATCGTGCGCGAAGCCAAGACGCGCGGCTATACCGAACCGGACCCGCGTGATGATCTCTCCGGCACCGACGTGGCGCGCAAGCTCATCATCCTGGCGCGTGAAATGGGCCTGCGGCTGGAAATGGGCGATGTGAAGGTCGAGAGCCTGGTGCCCACCGATCTTGCCGGCGGCTCCATCGACGAATTCCTCAACGGGCTGACCCGTTATGATGCGGCCATGCTGCAGCGCTATCAGGCGGCAAAGAAGGCGGGCAAGGTGCTGCGCTTTGTCGGCCGCATTACTTCAAAGGGCGAGGCTACTGTGGGTGTGGTGGAACTGGAAGGCAAGCATGCCTTTGCCAATATCGCGCTCACGGACAACGTGGTGCGTTTCGCCACCGCGCGCTACTGCAACAATCCGCTGATCGTGCAGGGCCCCGGCGCCGGTCCCGAAGTCACGGCCGGTGGCGTGTTTGCGGACCTGCTGCGCCTCTCCGCCTACCTGGGAGCTCGCCTGTGATCGTCACCAGAGTCACTGCGTTTGCGCCCGGGTCAGTGGCGAATGTCGCCATCGGTTTCGACATCCTCGGATTTTCCGTGGATGCAGTGGGCGACCGCGTCACGCTGACACGCAGCAACACGCCCGGCGTCACCATCAAGTCCATCCGTGGCGTGGTGATGGATCTGCCGCTGGAGGCTGAAAAGAATACCGCCGGCCAGGCCTTGCTGGCGCTGATCAAGGCGCGCGACCTGCCGTATGGTTTCGAGATGCAGATCGACAAGGGAATTCCGCTGGCTTCCGGCCTCGGTGGTTCCGCGGCGTCGGCGGTTGCCGCCGTGGTTGCGGCCAATGCCATGATCGACGATCCGCTCACCCGCATCGAACTGCTCAAGGTGGCGATGGAAGGTGAGGCAGTCGCCAGCGGCTCGCGCCATGCGGACAATATATCGCCGTCGCTGTATGGCGGTCTGGTGCTGACCGTCGGCATCGACAATCCGCGCGTGAAGCAGATTCCCGTGCCGGAAGCGATCTACGCGGTCATCGTGCATCCGCATCTGCAGGTGTCGACCAAGCAGGCGCGGGCCATTCTCAGCCGCACCGTGAACATGTCGGATTTCGTCTGGCAGACGGCGAATCTCGCTGGCTTCATCTCCGGTTGCTATACCAATGACATCGAGCTGATCAAGGCTTCGCTGGAAGACGTGATCATCGAGAAGCAGCGACAGGTGCTGATCCCCGGCTTCACCGATGTGCGCGCCGCCGCACTCGACAAGGGTGCGCTGGGCTGCTCGATTTCCGGCGCAGGCCCCACCGTGTTTGCCTTGTGCCTGGAGCGCGACGCGCGTGCGGTACGTGATGGGATGGTGCAGGCCTTTGCTTCCCACAAGATAGAAGCGGACAAATGGATCGTAGCCGTGCAGTCGGGTGGCGCCCATGTGGTGAGCAGCGAATGAGGTTTGCCAGTACTCGGGGGCAGGCCCCCGATGTGACCTTCAGTCAGGCGCTGCTGCAGGGACTCGCGCCCGATGGTGGCCTGTATGTTCCGCAGCAATGGCCCGATCTCGCAGGCAGCGCGCCTGCGTCGCTGCCGACGCTTGCGCAGTTGCTCATCGGCGCCTTTGCCGAAGGTGATGTGCTGGCGCCCGCGGTGCCGGTCATTACCCACGAAGCTTTCAATTTTCCGGCACCGCTGAAGTCTCTGACGCCTTCCGGTCGGCTGCGGGTACTGGAACTGTTCCACGGCCCTACGGCAGCCTTCAAGGATTTCGGCGCGCGATTTCTGGCTGCCAGTCTGGCGCGCATTCCGCGGCCATCCGGGCGCCCTCTGCGGATCCTGGTAGCGACCTCCGGCGATACGGGCGGCGCCGTCGCGGCGGCCTTCCATCGGCGGCCCGGCATGGAAGTGGTGGTGCTGTTCCCGCAGGGACTGGTCTCGCCCACGCAGCAGCAGCAACTGACGTGCTGGAGCGGGAATGTCACGAGCCTGGCGGTGCGCGGCACCTTCGATGACTGCCAGCGCCTGGTGAAGCAAGCCTTCCTCGATCAGTCATTCCGCGCCAAGGTGGAGATGTCTTCCGCCAACAGCATCAACCTGGGGCGTCTGCTGCCGCAGGCGGTGTACTACGCGGCCAGCAGTCTCGCGGTGCGCGCCCAGACCGGTGAAAAGGCTTCCTACATCATTCCCAGCGGCAACCTGGGGAATGCGGCAGCGTGCATCTGGGCGCGTCTGATGGGTTTCCCGATCGAACGCATCGTGCTGGCCCACAACGCCAATGCCACCGTGCCGCAGTTTCTGCAGACCGGCGTGCTGCAGCCGCGCGCCAGCGTCGCGACGCTGGCTTCGGCGATGGACGTCGGCAATCCGAGCAACCTGGAACGGCTGCTGAATCTTTACCCGGACGCCGCTTCACTGGGGGGGCAGCTCAGCGCCTGGTCCATTTCCGATGAGGCCATCCGGTCGCGCATCCGCATCGATCATGCGACCTATGGCGAGATCTGGTGCCCGCACACGGCCACCGCGGCCGAGGTTTATGCCTTGCTGCCTGAGACCGAGAAGCTGGCGCACCACTGGGTGCTGGTATCGACCGCGCATCCGGCCAAGTTCCGGGAGATCGTGGAGCCACTGGTGGGAACCGTGCCGGTCCCAGAAAATCTGCAGCGTCTGTATGACCTGCCATCCGTGTTTGCCGAAATCGATCCCGATCTGAGTGACCTCCGTCGTGCAACTGCAGGTTGAAAATACGCTGGGGCAGCTGGATACGCCGCAGAATCGCCTGATTCTCACCGCGGTGGCGTTGGTGTCTGTGGCGGCGCTGGGTTTCTATGTGGTACGCGCACTGCGCCGCCGCGCGGCGTACAAGCGCCTGCATCAGGGCATTGTCTCCACCGGCACCGAATATCTGCACAACGTGCTGGTGCCGGACGGCATGGGCGCATCCATGCATGTGGACTATCTGCTGCTCACCTCGCGCGGCGTAGTGGTGATCGACCTGCGTGATGTGCGCGGCAATATCTTCGGTGGTGACCAGATGACCGAGTGGACGGTCATGAGCGGCGCCACCCGCGCCACCTTCCATAATCCACAACATGCCCTGTATGACCGGGTGGCGGCCGTGCGCGCACTGGCGGGCGAGTTGCCGGTGGAAGGGCGTGTGCTGTTCACGCGCCGCGGCAAGTTTCCCAAGGGACTGCCACGCTGGACGCTGATGGTGGATTCACTGCGCGCGGAGTTCCCGCCAGTGGACTCGGAGGCTTCGCAAAGCTGGATCGAGCGCTACAGCAAGGACTGGCAGACCATTGCCGCCGCGGTCGCGCCGAGCACGCTGCGGTTGCGCCGCGGCTTCCTGGCCGAGGTGTTCTACGAAAAGTTCTAGACGCTGTCAGCGGGCAGGCGGAAAAACGCCTGCGCCGCGGCCGCGCTGCTGGCGGCCAGCTGCTGCACCGATTCCCCTCTGGCGCGCGCCACGGTTGCCGCCACCTCGGTCAGGAAGGCCGGTTCGTTGCGTCGACCGGAAGGCCGCGGCCGGAGACTGCGCGGCAAGAGATACGGCGCATCAGTTTCAATCATCAGCCGCGTCGCTGGAATTCTCGGCATCATCGGCAAGAGGTGCAGGCCGCGACGCTCGTCGCAGATCCAGCCGGTGATGCCGATGGCAAGATCGAGCGCCAGATAGTCGTCCAACTCGCTGGCATGTCCCGTGAAACAATGGGCAACACCATCGGCCAGGCCGCTGCGATACTCGCGCAGGATGCTGATGAAATCGGCATGCGCATCGCGCTGATGCAGAAACACCGGTTTGCGCGTCGCCACAGCCAGTTCAAGCTGCGCCCGAAAAGCCTGCAGCTGCGCTGCGCGCGGCGAGAAATTGCGGTAGTAGTCAAGTCCGCATTCGCCGATGGCCACGACGCCGGGCTGGCCAGCCAGCAACCGCAGTTCGTCGAGCAATGCCGGCGTCAGATCCGAGGCGTGATGCGGATGCAGCCCGGCCGTGGCAAACAACCTTGCGGGATACTGGTCATGCAGCGCCAATGCGGCCCGCGTCGCCGTGACGCTGGTGCCAGTGACGACCATGCGATGTACCCCGGCGTGCGCGGCGCGGCGCAGCACCTGCGGCAGATCTTCGGCAAAGCTCTCGTGCGACAGATTGGCGCCGATGTCGATCAGTTCAGGTGGGGTGGCTGCTATCATCGAAGCCGTGAGGATATCCGACAACAGGGCCGTCGCACCGCAGTTGCCGCTTTGGGCAGAGCCACCGCAACAGCCGGTGGCGCGACTGCGATACAGCCAGCGCGCCCGGCGCGTCGCAGTGCGCATCAGTGCCAGCGGTGCGGTCGAACTGGTGGTGCCGCGCGGTGTGTCCGAACGCCACGCCCGCGCATTTCTCGAAAGTCGTCTGGAATGGGTACGGCACCATGTGGAGCGTCGTCGCGCCAGCACGCCGCCGGATGCACCGTTTCCGCCGCCGGCAATCGCATTGCAGATGCTGGGCGAATCATGGCGCGTGTTCCAGGCCGGTGGCGCAGGCGCCATGCGGGTGCGTGAAGCAGGCACTGTGCTCGAACTGCGCGGCACTGGCACGCGCGTGCAGCAACAACGCGCCCTGCAGCGCTGGCTGGTGCGCCGGGCCGGGCGCGCGCTGGCACCACTGCTTGCGGAACTGGCGCAGCAGCACGGTTTCAGCTTCGCGACCATGCGCGTCCGTTGCCAGCGCATGCGCTGGGGCAGCTGTTCGTCACGCGGCCTGATTTCCCTGAACCTGGCGCTGCTGTTCCAGCCGATGGATGTGGTGCGTTATCTGCTCTGCCACGAACTGGCCCACACCCGGCACATGAATCATTCGCCCAGGTTCTGGCGCTGCGTGGAAGAGTGCGAGCCGCGCTATCGCGAGCTCGATGCGGCTTTGTGTGAAGGCTGGCGCAACGTGCCGGGCTGGCTGCGCGAGGAACGCGCATGAGCCACGAAGAGCCACCGGTCTCTGGACGGATAGATCTCACTGGCGAGGCCGTTCACTGGGATCTGGGCAAGTCCCAGTCCTATGAAGGTTATCTGCACCTGGCGGAGCTGCTCGGTGCGCAGAAACCGGTATCGGATGAGCACGATGAAACCATGTTCATCATCGTGCACCAGGTGTCCGAGCTGTGGATCAGCCTGTTCCTGCACGAACTCACCTTCGTGCAACGCTGCGTGGTGCGTGACGACCTCGATCCAAGCTTCAAGGCCCTGCAGCGGATCGCCAAGGTGCAGGCGCAGCTGTTCGGCGTCTGGGAAGTCCTCGCCACGATGACGCCCTCCGACTACACCGCCTTCCGCAATTCCCTGGGCCGTTCCTCCGGTTTCCAGTCCGTGCAATACCGACTGCTGGAGTTCGGGCTGGGCAACAAGAACGCGGAGGTCATCCGCGTACACGAGCGCAATCCTGAAGACCATGCGCGGTTGAAGCGCGCGCTGTATGCGCCCAGCCTGTACGACGAAGTGCTGCGCCTGCTCAGCCGCCGTGGCTACGGCGTGCCGCCCGAACTGCTGGATCGCGATTTCTCGGAGAGTTATGTGCTCAGCAAGGCCGTCACCGGCGCCTGGCTGGGGGTGTATCACAATGCCGAAAAAGACTGGGACCTGTACGAGCTCGCCGAAGGCCTGATCGACCTGGATCATCGCTTCCAGCTGTGGCGGTTCCAGCACATGAAGACCGTGGAACGCATCATCGGCCACAAGCAGGGCACTGGCGGCACCGGTGGCGTTTCCTACCTGGCGAAGGCGCTCGAGCTCAGGTTCTTCCCGGAACTCTGGCAGGCCAGAACTTCGCTCTGAGCCGCCAGGCCATCAGCACCGCGAAGATGCCGACGTACAGCAGCGGCTCGCGGATGTCCTTCTTCACCTGCCAGTAGAAATGCCAGATGCCAAGTGCGGTCAGCACATAGATCAGGCGGTGCAGCCTGGTCCAGTTGCGGCCCATGCGCCGCATCATGCGATTGGTTGAAGTCACCGCCAGCGGCACCAGCATCAGCAGCGCCGCCATGCCGATGGTGATGTACGGCCGTTTGAGGATGTCGGCGCCGATCGCCTTGATGTCCAGCTGCTGATCAAGCCACGCATAGCTGGTGAAATGCAGCAAGGCATAGAAGAAGGCAAACAGACCAAGCATGCGGCGCAAGCGCAGCACGTGGTTCCAGTGGGTGATCTGCCGCAGCGGCGTCACTGCCAGCGTGATCAACAGCATGTTGAGTGCGGTGATGCCGCAGGCGTGGATCAGCCGCTTTACCGGGTCGGCACCCAGATCCATGGGCGCGAAATCGATCACTCCCACCTGCGTTGCAATGCCCAGCGCCATCAGCACGGCTGGTGTCGCACAGGCGGCGAACACCAGCGGTTTGTAGATGAAACTAAACTGCTGGCCGATATTCAAAAGTTCCGCCGCAGATCCATGCCCTTGTACAGCGATGCCACCTGTTCGGCGTAGCCATTGAACGGCAGGGTGGCAGCGCGCTTGGCCAGCAGGCCGCCGCCGATGCGGCGCTCGGTGGCCTGGCTCCAGCGCGGATGATCGACGGCCGGATTCACGTTGGCATAGAAGCCGTACTCATTCGCCGCTGCAATCTGCCAGCTGTTGCGCGGCTGCTGCTCCACGAAACGGATGCGCACGATCGACTTGATGTTCTTGAAGCCGTATTTCCACGGCACCACCAGGCGCAGCGGCGCACCGGACTGGTTGGGCAGCACCTTGCCATACAGGCCCACTGCCATGAAGGTCAGCGGATGCATGGCTTCATCCATGCGCAACCCTTCCACGTACGGCCAGTCGAGCACGCCGTATTTCTGGCCCGGCATCTGCCTGGCATCCTTCAGCGTGGTGAATTCCACATACTTGGCCCGCGAGGTCGGCTTGAAGCGTTGCAGCAGGTCGGCCAGCGGAAATCCGGCCCAGGGAATGACCATGGACCAGGCTTCCACACAGCGCAGCCGGTACACCCGCTCTTCGAGCGCATGCGGCGCGAGCAGGTCTTCGATGGTGAACTTGCCACGGACTTCGGCCTCGCCATCCACCGTCACGCTCCAGGGCGAGGGCTTGAAATCGCGCGCATTGACCGCCGGGTCGGCCTTGTCGGTGCCGAATTCATAGAAGTTGTTATAGGTAGTGATGTCTTCGTAGGAGTTCGGCGGGTCGGTGATGGAAAAGGCCGCGTTGCGCGTTGCCTTCAAGGCCGCAAGGGCAGGCGGCGTGGCGCCGCAGGCGCTGGTGGCAGCCAGCGTGGCCACGGTGGCGCTGGCGAAGCCTGCGGCCAGCAGCTGCCGCCGGTCCATGTAGATCCGCTCGGCGGTGATTTCGCTGGGCGCAATGCGCGGAATGTCATTCTTCATGCGGATCTCCAGAAACGATGAGGCTCACCGGATAGTACGTGCGCGACAACCCCGATGTTACGCCTTCAATGCCAGCGCACAACGCGCAGCCCGCGCGCCTTGAGCTTGCCGGCCAGCGCGGCGCCGGGATTCACGAATACGGCCTGCTCGCATTCGAACATGTGTATTAGATCCGCCGCGCTGTTGCCGTAGGCGATCACCGGCAAGCCGGGCAGGCGGGCGCGCAGCTGAGCCAGCACGCGGGCCTTTTCGTGATCGCGCCGGTTGGGGCCTGCCAGGCGACCGTCCAGCAGGTCACCACGCCAGCGTACCTCGCTGCAGATGACCTCCCGTGCGCCGATGGCCTGCGCGATTTCCGGCACGAAGATATCCGGGCTGGCCGACAGCACCACGACATGGTCGCCCGCCGCCAGGTGCGCCCGGAACGCCGCCAGAGCTTCCGGGAACATCCTTGCGGGCACGACCGCCGTGGCGTAGCGCCGGGCGCGTTCGCTGATCACGGCACGTGGCATTCCCGCGAACAGGCAATGCAGGATCGCGCCCTTCAGCGCGCCACGATCAAGCCGGCGCAGCAGATAACCGAGGGCTGGAAACGGCAGCAATGCCGCCCGTGGCCATCGCGACGGATGACGCAGCAGCAGCCCCAGCACGAAGGGAAAGAAAGTGTCGCTGCGAGTCAGCGTCCCGTCCATGTCGAACAGCGCCAGCCGGCGCGTGGCCGGCGGGAACTCGGGCGGTACGCTCAAACTAGCGCCGCCTACGCAGCGCGACTCGCGGTGGCGAGCTGACGCAGGACGTAGTGCAGGATGCCGCCGTGCTGGTAGTACTCGCGTTCCTTCGGCGTATCGATGCGCACGCGCGCCTCGAACGTAAGCGGCACGCCGCCATCCTGCGGCGTGGCCGTCACGGTGACAGTCTTGCGCGCAGCATCGCTGCCACCTTCGATGGCGAAGGTTTCCTTGCCGGTCAGTCCGATCGACGCCGCCGTCGCGCCGGGCAGGTACTGCAGAGGCAGCACGCCCATGCCGATCAGGTTGGAGCGGTGGATGCGCTCGAAGCTCTCGGCGATCACGGCCTTTACGCCCAGCAGCAGCGTGCCCTTCGCGGCCCAGTCACGCGACGAGCCAGTGCCGTATTCCTTGCCGGCGAGGATGATCAGCGTGGTGCCTTCCTGTTTGTAGCGCATGGCGGCGTCGAAGATCGACATCTGTTCGCCGGACGGAATGTGCAGCGTGATGCCGCCTTCGGTGCCGGGCAGCAGCAGGTTGCGCAGCCGTATGTTGGCGAACGTGCCACGCATCATCACTTCGTGGTTGCCGCGCCGCGCGCCGTACTGGTTGAAGTCCACCGGCTGCACGCCCAGTTCCATGAGGTATTTCGCGGCTGGGCTGCTCTTCGCAATGTTGCCTGCCGGTGAAATGTGGTCGGTGGTCACCGAATCGCCGAGCAACGCCAGCACCCGTGCATTGCGGATATCGCCAGAACCCGCCGGTGTCATCGTCATGCCGTCGAAATAAGGCGGATTCTTCACGTACGTGGACTTCGCGTCCCAGGCGTAGGTCTTGCCCGCCGGCACCTTGATGGCGCGCCAGCGTTCATCGCCGTCGAACACGCCGGCGTAGCTGCGCTTGAACATGGCCGAGGTGATGTGCCGGTGCACGTAGTCCGCAATCTCCGCCGTGCTGGGCCAGATATCCTTCAGATAGACAGGCTGGCCGTTGCTGCCGGTTCCCAGCGGCTCGGTGTTCAGATCCATGTCGAGGGAACCGGCCAGCGCATAAGCCACCACCAGCGGTGGTGAGGCGAGATAGTTCTGCTGCACTTCCGGATGCACGCGGCCATCGAAGTTGCGGTTGCCGGAGAGCACCGAGCAGCCGATGACATCGCCGGCCTTCACGCCGGCCGAAATCTCCGGCTTCAGGGGCCCGGAGTTGCCGATGCAGGTGGTGCAGCCATAACCCACCAGGTTGAAGCCGATTCCTGCCAGTTCCGACAGCAGGCCCGCGTCCTCCAGATAATCGGTGACCACGCGGGAGCCCGGAGCCAGCGAGGTTTTCACCCAGGGCTTGCTGGTGATACCGACGCGCCGCGCGTTGCGGGCGACCAGGCCCGCTGCAATCAGCACATAGGGATTGGAGGTATTGGTGCAGCTGGTGATGGCGGCGATCAGCACGTCGCCATCCTTGACGTTGAAGCTCTTGCCATCCACCGCGACCGCACCGCTGCCAGTAGCCGCAGGATTGCGCTTTGCACGTTCATCGGACTGCTTGCGGACGGCAGCTCCGTAAATGGTCTTGGCACTGCGCAGCGGTACCCGATCCTGCGGACGACTCGGGCCGGCCAGGCTGGGCTCGACCGTAGTCATGTCCAGTTCCAGCACGTCGGTATAGTCCGCGGCCACCTGACCGTTCAGGCGCCACATGCCCTGCGCCTTCGCATAGGCCTCGACCAGCGCCACCTGTTCTGCCGGACGACCCGACAGCGTGAGATAGCGGATGGTCTCTTCGTCGATGGGGAAGATGGCGCAGGTGCTGCCGAATTCCGGTGACATGTTGCCGATGGTGGCGCGGTCGGCGAGCGGCAGATTGGCCAGGCCATCGCCGAAGAACTCGACGAACTTGTCGACCACGCCTTTCTTGCGCAGCATCTCGGTGACCGTCAGCACCAGGTCGGTGGCGGTGGCTCCCGGAGGCAGCTGACCATTGAGCTTGAAGCCGATGACCTGCGGAATGAGCATGGTGACCGGTTGCCCCAGCATGGCGGCTTCGGCTTCGATGCCGCCCACACCCCAGCCCAGCACGCCCAGGCCATTGATCATCGTGGTGTGCGAATCGGTGCCGACCACGGTGTCCGGATACGCCTCTGGCAGTGCGCCTTCCTTTGCAAACACCACGCGCCCCAGGAACTCCAGGTTCACCTGGTGCACGATGCCGGTGTTGGGTGGCACTACCTTGAAATTGCGGAACGCACTCTGGCCCCAGCGCAGGAACGAATAGCGCTCGCCATTGCGTTCGAATTCGATGCGGTTGTTGTTGGCCAGCGCCTGCGCCGTGCCGTATTCATCCACCTGCACCGAATGGTCGATGACAAGTTCGGCCGGCGCCAGCGGGTTGACCTTTTCCGGATCACCGCCAAGGCGGGTGATGGCTTCGCGCATGGCGGCCAGATCCACCACGCAGGGCACGCCGGTGAAGTCCTGCATGATCACGCGCGCCGGCGTGAACGAGATTTCGTAGTTCGGTGCGGCTTTCGGATCCCAGTTGAGCAAGGCCTCGATATCCGCGCGCGTCACGTTGACGCCGTCTTCGAATCGCAGCTGGTTCTCGAGCAGGATCTTGAGCGAGTAGGGCAGGCGCGCCAGCTTCTCCTGCGGCAGGCCCTGAAAACTCCAGATCGTGTGCTGCTTGCCGTTCACGCTCAGTGTTGAACGGGCCTTGAAGCTGTCGGTCATGCCTTTCTCCATGCGTCGAAGTCGCGAATTATATATCGGTTTGCTCGATCACTCCCCCGCCAAGGCAGCGGGAGTGCCGGTAGATCACTGCCGACTGCCCGGGCGTGACCGCCCGCTGTGGCGCGACCGGCGTGATGGTCACGCCGCCATCGGGGTTCTGGTCGACCCGGGCTGGTTGGTCTTCCTGACGGTATCGCAGGCGAACCGTGATATCGCCGGCTGCAAGGGCAGGCTCGGCGGCAAGCCAGTTCACGGCGCCAGTGCGCAGCTGCCGACTGAACAGCGCCGGATGATGGTCTCCCTGCGTGACGATCAGCGTATTGTCGGCCGGGTGTTTGGCGGCCACATACCAGGGCTGGCCGCTGGAACCTGCTGTTCCACCGATACCGATGCCGCCGCGCTGGCCCAGCGTATAGAACGGCAGACCCACGTGTTCGCCCAGCAGTTCGCCGCCGGTGTCACGGATCGGCCCGGGGCGGTGTTCGATGTACTGCTCCAGGAATTGCCGGAACGGGCGTTCGCCGATGAAGCAGATGCCGGTGCTGTCGCGCTTGTTGAAAACGGGCAGGCCTGCCGTCCGCGCCAGCTCGCGGACTTCCTCCTTGTGCAGCACGCCCAGCGGCATCACGGCCTGTCTAAACCGTTCCCGCTGCACCGCATGCAGGAAATACGACTGGTCCTTGCCGGAATCCAGGCCCTTGTGCAGTTCCGGTCCGTCCGGCCCCTGTTCGATGCGGGCGTAGTGGCCGGTGGCGAAGAGCACTGCGCCAAGCCGCAACGCATGCTGCAGGCAATCGCCGAACTTGATCTCGCGGTTGCACAGCACATCCGGATTGGGCGTGAGGCCCGCACGGTAGGCGGCGAGGAAATCGGTGAACACCCGCTCGCGGTATTGCGCGGCGAAGTCCACGCGATGCAGGGGAATGCCCAGTTCCATGGCTACGCGCCGCGCATCCTGGAAGTCTTCGGCGGCAGTGCAGTAGCCCTGTTCGTCTTCTTCCCAGTTGTGCATGAACAGGCCCTGCACATCGTGGCCAGCCCGTCGCAGCAGCAGCGCAGTGACGGCGGAGTCCACGCCCCCTGAGAGTCCGACGACGACGCGCTGGGCCAATGCCGCTCAACCGGCTTGCGAATGGACCGGCATCGATCAGGCGCTCTGCGCGACCGGCTGCAGCGCCATGTATGTCAACGCATCGAGCGCGAAGCGCTTGCCCGCGAGATAGTCATCGATACAGCGCAGCACCAACGGGCTGCGCAGCCGGTGCGGCTGCGCCAGCAGGACTTCACGGCTCATCCAGTGTGCAGCCAGGATGCCGTGGTCCAGGCGACGGGCCGCCTCGTGCGCGTGGACTTCGCCGCTGATCGCTCTCCGCAGCGTGGATCGACCGTTGCCGGGATTGCGCCACAGGTACAGCCCGATCAGATGGCGCGGCTGCATCTGCCAGGCCGTCTCTTCAAGGGTTTCGCGGACTACCGCGGTGACGATGGATTCGCCGTCTTCCACATGGCCCGCGGGCTGGTTGAAAACGATGGCGTCGCCGATCCGCTCCTCCACCATGAGGAAGCGACCATCGTCACGCTGCACGATGGCAGCTACCGTCAAATCGGGGCGCCAGGTCATCCGTGCAGTATAGAGGAGCCGACGATCCCTAGTACTTGGGAACGCTCGCTATCCACATCTCGTCGAATTCCTGCAGGTAGAGCTTGGCGATCGGTGGCTGTTCGAAACCGGCCGCGCCTTCCCAGCTGGTGACCTGGGCGCGGTACACAATGGCCTTCGCATCGGCGATCAGCATGCCGCTGGTGCGAGCGGCGAACTGCGTGTTGACGGTCCGGATCTCGATATGGCCAGACAGGCGGCGGCGCATGGCGGCCAGCTTGTGCGGTGATGTGTAGGGAATGGGCCGATGCGTCAGCAGCCGCACCTTGGCAAAACTGTGGCTGAGCAGGAAGCGCTTGATCAGTTCGAGGAACGCGGGCTGCTCATACAGCTGCGGTTCCAGATCCAGCGTGTAGATCGATAGCAACCGCTGCGCCCCGGCCACGGCGCGGCGGGTGGCGGTGCGTACATCGTCCAGCGTGGTCAGTACCTGCAGCGGTTCGGGCGCAGCCTGGCTGCCTGCACCACCGCGTCCCAGCACCGGCAGTGGCGGCACCGAAACCGGGGTCTGGCCTGCGAAGTAGTACTGGGGTCCGCTCATGGCCACATATTAGGAACCCGGGGTGGGCCGCAATTGTGGGCCGGTTCACGCTTTCTTCCCTATCGGGAAATAGCTGAAAGCAAACTGCGCAGCACGTCGCAGAAATGCCGGCGTTATGTAACCTGCCTACACCGGTGGCAACGCTGCCAGCGTCGCGGCAAGGCCCAGATAGCCGGACGGGGTCAGTTCCAGCAAGGTCTTGCGCCGGCTTTCCGGCAGGGGCAGGGCACGGATCAGATCGGCCAGCAGCTCGCGGGTCAACGGCTTGTCGCGCGAATGTTCCTTGAGCAGCTCGTAGCCATCCGGCACCCCTTCGGCGCGCAACACCGTCTGCACGGCTTCGGCCAGCACTTCCCAGGCGTCGTCCAGATCTGCTGCCAGGCAGACCGGATCTGGCGCGATCTTGCCCAGGCCGCGCAGCGCAGCCCGCCAGGCGATCAGGCAGTGGCCCAGTGCTACGCCCACATTGCGCAGCACGGTGGAGTCGGTGAGATCGCGCTGCCAGCGTGACACTGGCAGCTTTTCGGAGAAATGCCGCAGCAATGCATTGGCCACGCCGAGATTGCCTTCGGCATTCTCGAAATCGATGGGGTTGATCTTGTGCGGCATGGTCGACGAGCCGACTTCACCTGCCACTGCGCGCTGCCGCAGGTAGCCCAGCGAAACATAGCCCCAGATGTCGCGGCACATGTCGATGCCGATGACATTGATCGCAGCCAGCGCATCGCAGTATTCACCGATCCAGTCATGCGGTTCGATCTGCGTGGTGTGGCCATTCCAGGCAAGTCCACAGCGCTGCACGAACTGCTGCGAGACACTGATCCAGTCGGTCTGCGGGTATGCCGCCACATGCGCATTGAAATTGCCGACCGCGCCATTCCACTTGCCCAGGATTTCCACGCGCTCGAGCCGGCGGCGGGCGCGCAGCAGGCGCGCGTGGATGTTCGCGAATTCCTTGCCCAGCGTGGTGGGCGACGCCGTCTGTCCATGCGTGCGCGCGAGCATGGGCAGCCCGGCATTGGCAGCCGCAATGCCGGCAACGGACTGCAGCAGCGCGTCCAGCGCGGGCAGCAGCTGTTCGCTGCGGGCACGCGCCAGCAGTCGCGCATAGCTCAGGTTGTTGATGTCTTCCGAGGTGCAGCCAAAGTGCACCAGCTCAAGCTGTGCCGGCGTCGCGCCGCTGGCCTTGATCTCGTCGCGCACGAAATATTCGACGGCCTTGACGTCGTGATTGATGCGCTTCTCGATGTTCTTCACGGTGACCGGGCTGGTTTCGCCCGGATCAACCGCCAGCTGTTCCAGCCGCTTGCGCATGGCCGGCGCAAAATCCGCAACCGCTTGCCCGCGCAGCACCGCGCCCAGCTGCAGCGTCCATAACGCCTCGACCCGGATGCGTTCGCGCACCAGGCCGCTTTCCGACAGCAGGGCTGCCAGTCCTTCGGTGGCCGCGCGATAGCGCCCGTCGACGGGCGAGAGTGCAGTAAGGCTGAAATCCATGGTGTTGGCGGCGGCTCTTGGACCGTACGAATGTTAGGATGCGCGCATCATAACTGATGCTGCAGAGACGGCGGAGCAACACGCATGGCTACGGGTGAATTCCGGATCGAACGCGACAGCATGGGCGAGCTCAAGGTGCCCGCCAATGCGTTGTGGGGCGCGCAGACCCAACGCGCGGTGCTGAATTTTCCGATCAGTGGCAGACCGCTGCCGCGTGCCTTCATTCGTGCAGTGGCGCTGATCAAGGCTGCGGCAGCGCGTGCCAACAGCTCGCTGGGTCTGCTCGACGCCGCCATTGCCGAGGTCATCGTCGCGGCGGCCGAAGACGTTGCCGGCGGCCAGTACGATGCGCAGTTTCCCGTGGACATCTTCCAGACCGGGTCCGGCACCAGCACCAACATGAACGCCAACGAGGTGCTGGCGCGACTTGCCTCGCAGCGCCTTGGTCGTCCGGTGCACGCCAATGACGAAGTGAACATGGGCCAGAGCAGCAACGATGTCATTCCCACCGCCATCCATGTCAGCGCCGCACTGCTGTGGCGTGAGGCCTTGCAGCCTTCGTTGCAGCACCTGGCAACGGCGCTGCGCAACAAGGAGCAGCAGGTCGGGCATATCGTCAAGACCGGCCGCACGCACCTGATGGACGCGATGCCGGTGACTTTCGGTCAGGAAATCGCTGCGTGGCGCACGCAGGTCGAGAAGGGCATCGAGCGCCTGACCGCAGTCGAGGTGCATCTGTTCCAGCTGGCGCAGGGCGGCACCGCCGTCGGTACCGGCATCAATGCGCATCCGGATTTCGCGGCCCGTTTTTGTGCGGAGTTGTCGCGCGCCACGGGTCTGCCATTTGTGCCGAACTCCAGCCTGTTCGAGGGCATTGCCACGCAGGACACCGCCGTCGAACTTTCGGGCCAGCTCAAGACCGTGGCAGTCAGCCTGATGAAGATTGCCAATGATCTGCGCTGGATGAACAGCGGGCCACTGGCTGGCCTCGGCGAAATCGCATTGCCGGCGCTGCAGCCTGGCAGCAGCATCATGCCGGGCAAGGTGAATCCGGTGATTCCCGAAGCAACGGCGATGGTAGCCGCCGAGGTCATCGGCAATGACGTCACGATTTCCGTGGCCGGGCAGTCGGGAAATTTCCAGCTCAACGTGATGCTGCCGGTGATCGCCTACAAGCTCATCGAGAGCCTGCGGCTGCTGGGCAACGTGTCGCGCGCGCTGGCGGATGCCGCCATTGCCGGCTTCACCGTGAACGAGCCGCGGCTGCAGGAAGCCCTGGAGCGCAACCCGATTCTGGTCACGGCGCTGAACCCAGTGATCGGCTATGAAAAGGGCGCGGCGATCGCGAAGAAGGCCTATGCCGAGGGCAAGCCCATCATCGAGGTGGCAGCGAAGAACACCGACCTGCCGCTGGCACAGCTGCAGGCGCTGCTCGATCCGAAGGCGCTGACGGAAGGTGGCATCAAGGGAGGCACGAGCGGAGGCGGATGATGGATCGCGCGCAATTGCTGTCTGCGTCCCTTGCTGCCGGCAGCGGCTGATGGCAGCGTCCGCAGCGGTCAGCCTGGTAGCGGATGTCGCGTGGCGTCGTCTCGTGCAGCGGCTCACCGCCACGCAGCCGGAGCACCGCGACCAGTTCGTGCGCATCGGCGCCGGCGTAACGGATCAGACCGATCCGCGCTTGTTGAACATGATTCCCGCCCATCCACGTCCCGCTGCGGTGCTGATCGGTTTTATCGAAGCCACCGCGGGTCCGGGAATACTGCTTACGGTGCGCGCCGGACATCTGCGTCATCACGCCGGCCAGATCGCGTTTCCGGGCGGCGTCATCGAGCACTCCGACGCCAGTCCCGCAGCCGCAGCATTGCGCGAAGCCCAGGAAGAGGTCGGCCTCGCACCACAGGATGCCGAGGTGCTGGGTTTTCTACCCGACCAGATCGTGCTCACGGGTTTTCGCATCACGCCGGTCGTGGCGCGGCTGGCGCAGTCATTTGCGCCGCGCATCGATGCGACGGAAGTGCAGGGCAGCTTCTTGCTGCCTTTTGCCGCGCTGCTCGACACCGCC
>JANPGU010000369.1:0-1661 GCA_031424095.1 Gammaproteobacteria bacterium | reverse complement strand
CAATTCACGCGACGCACTTCAGGACGCAGCTGCTGATAATTCTGCTGACCGATGCCCACTGCGGCACTAGCCGCCAACGCGCGCCAAGCGCCAGCCGTCCGCGGCGGTCACGAGGCTGACACACGGACATCCTAGACTTTTGCCTCGGCCCCGATGATCCCATTGCAAAATGCGAGGCTCCCTTGAAGAAGCTGATTTCTGCTACGGTCCTGTTGTCTGCGGCAATGGCACTGGCATCGCCGGTCATGGCCGAATCAGGCGGCAATGACAATGATTCTCGAACGAATCGCGAATCGGACTCGTTCTCCATCGCTGTCTATGGAGACTCGCCCTATGGTTGCAAGGCACCCACGTCGGCGGCCGCTTCCGATGAATGCCCGGTGGGTGCTGGAGTCGCCCCCGATAGCCCGAACGGTCCGAATCCAGGCGACCCGCGACAGCTCAATGCCACTCCCGCCTTCATTGCCGCGATCAACCGCGATCCAAAGGTACGCCTCGTGGTGCATACCGGCGATATACATTCTGGTTCCGGCTACTGCACGCTGGAATACAACCAGCGGGTCCTGAATCTCTGGTTGGATTTCAAGGATCCGCTCATCTATACGCCCGGCGACAACGAGTGGACTGACTGCCAGAAAGCCAAGGAAGGCGGTGGCGTCAAGAACGCAGTCGGGGAATACGTGGCTTACGCTGCGGGGCATCCCGTCGCGAATCTGGCCTTGGTGCGCGCCATGTTTTTCTCGAAAGCCGGAGAATCACTTGGTGGCCGCAAGCGCCATGTGATGACGCAAGCGCAGGCATTCGACCCCCTTCACCCATCAGACGCCGAGTACGTCGAAAACGTGATCTGGGAGCAGTCAGGGGTTCTCTTCGTCACGATCAATGTTCCAGGCGGCTCCAACAATGACGACGATCTCTGGAACACGGGCGCCTTCGGCACGACGAAATCCGCTCCCCAGATTCAGGAAGTCGCAAACCGCACGGCTGCAGATCTGCGCTGGCTCGAAACGGCATTCGCGATGGCAAAGCAGAATGGCGCCAAGGCAGTTGTGATCGTCGAACAGGCTGACATGTGGGATCTCGACGGCAATGTGATGGCGCATATCGCCGGCTACGAGCCCATCATTGCCGCGGTTGCCGCTCGCACCAAGGACTTCGGCAAGCCGGTGCTTCTGATCAACGGCGATTCGCACAAGTTCCGGTCAGACAATCCATTGCTTGATGGTGCACCCTGTGTTATCGAATCCGGAGGCGGCACTGCAACTGCTGCGTGCACGGATGACAATTACGACAACCATCCGTACTACGCAGGCGGCGTGACGAACTTCCACCGGCTCGTGGTGCATGGCAGCGTCTTTCCGATGGAGTACATTCGGCTGACGGTTGATCCGCGCAAGAATTATCCGGCGTCGGCTACGGCTATTGGCCCGTTGAGCTGGGAACGCGTAATTCCGTAATCGCGGCGCGCAAACCGGCGGGCAGCGGGCTATGGCAAGACGCGACGGCCCGCTGCTCGCCGACGCGAGCCCTGCACCGCGGCGTGCGCCGGCGCCATGCGTGCCGCGCGCGCAGCCAGGCTGCCGGCCAGCTGCGGCACCGACTCCGGCCCCTGCCGCAGCGCCCGCCAGTACACCGCGACGTAGCTGCGGTCGACCACGCAG
>JANPGU010000368.1:0-7329 GCA_031424095.1 Gammaproteobacteria bacterium | reverse complement strand
CGCGTAGAGGTTGAACATGCTGGTCGGAAAGAACGTCAGACGCGTGGCCATTGTCGGTGCCGCCCGTATTCCCTTTGCACGCGCCTATGGCGCGTATTCAAAGGTCGGTAATCAGGAAATGCTGACCGCCGCGCTGCGGGCGGTGGTGGACCGCTACCAGCTGGGCGGCAAACGCCTGGGCGATGTGATCGCCGGCGCAGTGCTCAAGCACTCCAAGGATTTCAACCTGGTGCGCGAATGCGTGCTGTCGGCGGGACTGGATCCGCAGACGCCGGGGCTGGATATCCAGCGGGCCTGTGGCACCAGCCTGGAAGCCGCGATTCTCGTGGCCAACAAGATTGCGCTGGGACAGATTGATTCCGGCATCGCCGCCGGTGTGGACACGATCAGTGATCCGCCCGTGGTGTTCCCGGCTTCGTATCGCGAACTGCTGCTGAAGAGCTATCGCGGTCGCACCTTCATGGAGCGCCTGAAGCCCTGGTTCGGACTGCGGCCAAAGCATCTGAAGCCCGTGTTGCCGGGGGTGATCGAGCCGCGCACCGGACTTTCGATGGGCCAGAGCTGCGAGCTGATGGCCAAGACCTGGCAGATCACCCGGCAGGCACAGGACGAGCTGGCGGCACGCAGCCATGCCAATGCCGCTGCCGCCTGGAAGGCCGGCTTCTACAAGGATCTGGTCGTGCCCTTCGAAGGACTGGACCGCGACAACAATGTGCGCGCGGACAGCACGGCGGAAAAACTGGCGAAGCTGCGCACGGTGTTTGATCCCGGCGCGGCGGGAACGCTGACGGCGGGCAACAGCACGCCGCTCACCGATGGCGCCGCCGCGGTGCTGCTCGCCAGTGAAGAGTGGGCGCAGCAGAACGGGCTGCAGGTGCAGGCGCTGCTGACCTACGGCAAGACCTGGGCGGTGGATTTCGCCAGCGGACAGGAGGGCCTGCTGATGGCGCCGGCCTATGCGGTGTCCGAGATGCTGAAGGACGCGAACCTCGCGCTGCAGGATTTCGATTTCTATGAAATCCACGAAGCCTTCGCAGCGCAGGTGCTGTGCACCCTGAAGGCGTGGGAATCCGCCGAGTATTGCCGCGACCGCCTGCATCGCAGTGCGCCCTTGGGCAGCATCGATCGCAGCAGGCTCAACATGAAAGGCAGCAGCATCGCCGTCGGACATCCGTTTGCGGCCACGGGCGCGCGCATCCTGGGTGTGGCCGCGAAGTTGTTCGAGGAAATGCCGGCTGCGCAGCGCGGTTTGATTTCCGTGTGCACGGCAGGTGGCATGGGCGTGACGGCAATCGTCGAGCGTGCAGGATGATGGGTGAATTCACGCGTTTGATGGCGCGCGACGGTCATGAGTTCGATGCCTGGCTGACGCCCGCGCAGGGCAGGCCGCGCGGCGCCATCGTGGTGCTGCAGGAGATCTTCGGCGTGAATGCCCACATCCGTGCCGTCACCGACAGCTTCGCGGCCGAAGGCTATGTGGCGATTGCACCCAGCCTGTTCGATCGCGTGCGGCGCAATGTGGATCTGGGCTATGGCACGCAGGAACTGGAGCAGGGCCGCGGTTATGTGGCGCAGATCAAGGAAGAAGAGCTGCTGCGCGATCTGCAGGCCTGCATCAATGTGGTGAAGCATGCGGGTGCGGTTGGCGTGGTCGGGTATTGCTGGGGTGGATCGCTGGCCTATCTCGCGGCCTGTGAACTGCCGGTGCGCGCCGCGGTGTCGTATTACGGCACGCGCACCCTGCAGATGCTGGATCGCCAGCCGCGCGTGCCGGTGCAATACCACTTCGGTGAGCTGGACAAGTCCTTGCCACCGGATGCCATCGAGAAGATCCGCGCCGCGCATCCGCAGGGCGAGTACTTCACCTATCCCGCTGATCACGGCTTCAACTGCGATCACCGCGCCGCGTTCGATGCGGCGGCGGCGCAGCTGGCGCGCGGGCGCACGCTCGCGTTCTTCGCGCGCAATCTGGGGGGACAGGACGAACCACTGGATTCCACGGCAGACGCCTGATGGCCCGCTATGAACCTTCGCCTGCGTTCCGCGACGCAGGGCCGTACAAGACCGGCGTGCTGCTGGTCAATTCCGGCACACCGGATTCACTCACTGCAGCGGGCGTGCGCAGCTTCCTGCGCCGCTTGCTGCGGGATCGCCGCACCATCGAGGTATCGCGGGCGATCTGGTGCTGGGTCCTCTACTTCATCATCCTGCCGCTGCGCCCCGCGCGCGTGCTGCCGAAGTACCGGCGGGTGTGGACCGATCAGGGTTCGCCGCTGCTGCTGCATTCGCGGGCGCTGGCCGATGCGCTGCGTATCCGGCTGGCGGAACTGGCCGGCCGCGAAGTCGCCGTCGAAATCGGCATGCTCTATTCAACGCCCGATGTCGCGCAGGGACTGGCCGCGCTGCGTGACGCCGGCGCTCAGCGCATCATCGTGCAGCAGATGTTTCCGCAGTATTCGGGCACGACGAATGCCGCGACTTACGACCAGATCGGCACCGCGCTGCGCAGCTGGCGCTTCGTGCCGGAACTGCACCTGGCGGCGGACTATGCGGCGGACCCGCAGTACATCGCCGCGCTGGCCGACACGGTGCGTGCGCATCGGCAGCAGCATGGCGGTGCCGATCATCTGCTGGTCACCTTCCACGGCATTCCCAGGCAGTATGTGGAAGAAGGCGATCCTTACGAGCGCAAGTGCCGGCTCACGGCGAATGCACTGGCCGCTGCACTGGGACTTTCCGAGCAGGACTGGAGCCTGAGTTTCCAGTCACGCGTGGGGCGCGCGGAATGGCTGCGGCCCTATACCGATGATGTGATCGTTCAACTGGCCAGGCGCGGTGTGCGCACGGTCGATGCGATCTGCCCTGGCTTCGCGGTGGACTGCCTCGAGACCATTGATGAGATCGGCCACGAATGCGACGAGACCTTCCGTGCTGCGGGCGGCACGAAGCTGCGTTATATCCCGGCCCTGAATGCCGGGTCGGCGCAGATCAATCTCATTGCGGGACTGCTGCGCCCGCTGCTCTGAGGCAGCCCGCGCTTTCCATGCTGGGCAGGTTTCTGGAATTGGCGCTGGTGGTGGACGATCCCGGCCCGGCGTGGCAGCGCTATCAGCAATTTGGATTTGCCGCGGCAGAAACCGGCGATGTATGGAACTACGCATATGGCGTGGTGGCCTGTCGCGGCCTGGCGGTCGGACTGCATGCGCGTGGCGCAGAGCGAATGAGTGTGACGTTCGTGCGACCGGATGTGGCGGCGCTGCACCGCGATCTTGCTGTGCGTGGCGTGCAGGTGGAGCAGGCGCGGCTGGGCAGCGATGTGTTCAACGAGCTGGCGCTGCGCGAGCCGGGCGGCATGCTGGTGCGTGTGCTGGAGGCGCGGAGCTTTTCGCCGCCGCCAGAGATTCCCGCAGAGACGCAGTTCGGCGGCTTCCTTGCATTGAGCCTGCCGTGCCGCCTCGACCAGGCGGCAGCATTCTGGCGGGCGCTGGGTTTCGAAGTGGTGGACAGCGAAGACCCGTGGCAGGGATTCACGGTGGCGGGCACGCCGCTGGCCTGTCATGCGCGGCGGTCGCTGCCCGAGCCGACGCTGATGTTCAGGCAGCCAGTGGGCGCTGACCTCGGCGTGATCGGCGGCAGTATGCAGCGCGAATCAGTCGCGTCGCTGGGCGAAACGCAACACGCGCTGCTGCGCACGGATGAAGACCTTGCGGTGCTGGTGCTAAGCTGAAAGGTCTGGATGCCCGCCTGGCACCCAGGCAAAGAAATCCAGAAACGGGGGAAGACCATGGACGCAAAGTCACTTAACCGCAGACAGATTCTCGGTGGCCTTGCCGTCACAGCTGGCGCTGCCAGCCTGCTTGGCGCAGCCGCGCGCACTGCCGCTGCCGCTGATGCGCCCGCCACGTCCGGGCCCGGCTATGCGCAGGCTCCAACCATCGCCTCCATCAAGGACAAGGTGGCGTACATCACCGGTGGCTCCAGCGGCATCGGACTTGGCATCGCACGCGCCATGCATGAAGCCGGCGCCAAGGTGGTGTTGGGCAATCTCGACGACAAGCAGTTTGCCGAAGCCCTGAAGAATTTCCCGGCGAATGACCCGCGCGTGTTCACCGTGGTGCATGACGTGATGGACAAGGATGGCTGGCAGCGCACGGCCGATGCCATCGAGACGAAGTTCGGCCCGGTGGACATCCTGGTCAACAATGCCGGCGTCGGCCTGCAGCAATCGGCCAATGCAGGGTCGCTGAAAGACTGGGAGTGGGGCATGGGCGTCAACTTCTTTGGCCCCGTCTACGGCATCAACACCTTCGTGCCGCGCATGCGCGCGCGGGGCACGGGTGCGCAGATCGTCACCACCACGTCGACCAGCGGCATCCTGCCGAACTCGGGCGCGGGCATCTATTCGGTCAGCAAGATCGCGGCGGTGGGATTGATGGAAACCCTGCGCGCGGAACTGGCCGGCACCAACATCGGCACCTCGGCGTTCGTGCCGGGCAATACGACCACGAACATCGGCCAGAGCGAGACGCACCGGCCGGAGACATTGAAGAACGATGCGCCGGCAGCGCCGCGACCGGCTGCTGCGGGTGGTGCGCGACCGCCCGCTGCGGCGCGCCCACCCGCGCCGACACCGCCGTCCCCTTACTGGGCACGTCCGCAGGATCCGCTGGTGGTCGGCCGCGTGGTGATCGACGGCATCCTCAACAATGACCTGTTCATCGTGCTGCAGCCGGAGTGGCGCACGGGCGTTGAAGCGCGCGCCAATGCATTGCTGGAATCGATGGTGCCGGTCACACCGATGCCGGCATCGATGACAGAGGGCGCGGGCGATCGTTATCTGCGCACGCCGATCTATGCGCAGGAGATTGCGCATCGCAAGGCAACACGCAAGCGGAACATTTCGGGCGTCTGACGCGGCGTCAGGCGATGGCAGGCGGCTACCTGCCTTGACGAGCCACGGCTGTGTATTGCGCAAAGGCGCTTTCCATGTTCCTGCGCATGGAATCGGCGGTGGCATTGGCAAGGTTTTCTTTCAAAAGCGGGCAGTAGCTGCGCGGATCGCGCTTCTGGATCTGCAGCAGCATGTCTGCGTCCATTCCCTTGAACTGCATGATCAGCTCGGGGGTCGCTGTTCGGGAGAGTTCGTCGTTCGTGCCGATTCCGGCGCGCAGTGGCGCGGTGGCTTTGCGGAACCGCTTCCTGAATTGCGCGTACTCCGCTTCGAGCGGGCGCTTGAGGGAAGGAACCTGCGCGGCACAATGCTGAACCAGCGGCGCTGCGCTTTCCTCCTGCAGCCGCAACAGCAGGACGCCAACGGACTCGGCGGGCGGCTTAGCCGGAGCCGTCATTACCAGAGACGGGATGATTACCAGGGAGAGGACGAGCGTCCGGGCTTGCAGGTTCATGGTCGATCAGCCTTCGGGTGCGTGGCACACCGCTTCGATATTGTGTCCATCCGGTGCGACCGATCCGTTCGAGACTACCAGCCCAGCAGGAACACGGATGCTGCCGCCGCAATTGCGGTGCAGATCTGCAGCACGACGATCGCCAGTCCAGCCGCTGATCGCCACATCCACTTGATCGCGAAGTAAGCCACGATGGGCACCTGCGCCACCATGAGAAGCTGCCAGAGGTGTGCGGCCCCGCCCTCATCCGCTTGCGGTGCTGGTGTCATTTCGGATCCTCCACTGTCGAGCGTGAAGTCTTGCATCTGCGCTCCAGGCCAACGTGGAGATCGCGTGTTGTCCACGTTGGCGCCAACCGCCCTTCTCCATGAAATCTCCATCTTCGGGTCCGTACACCGGCGCACACTGAAGTCCAGGAACTGGAGGACAGTGCGTGACAGCCGGGCAAGACAAGCCAATGCGATGGAGCAGCCGGACCGTCGCGATCAAGGTATGGCAGATTCTTGCTGCGGTGGTCATCCTGCCAATCCTGGTGATGTGGTTCAGGGTCGTGCACCAGGACGACGAGATCCTGGCCCTGATCCGCAGTGACGTTGTGACAGAGGGCGCTGGCCAGCGGATCTGGGCGGGCAGCTTCGTCAACACCAACGACCGGTCCCTGCGCGACGTAGCTGTAACGGTGGATTTCCTCGACGTCCAGGACCGGACCGTGGGGAAGGCGGATGCTGAAGCCGCTGAACTGCCATTCAATACGCGACTGAACCTGCAAGCGCCACTGCCGGCCAACGCCGTCAAGCTGCGCATCTATTCGGTTCAGTGGCGCATGGGAAAGACGGGGGTGCTGATGGGCCCGTTCCGCGAACCCTGGGAGTTTGGGTACCTCATGGTCGACCAGGAGTAGAGCAGTCGTTTCGACCTGCCGGAGTGAAGTCTGACGACTGGGTCAGGCCGCTACCGGCGGGCCAAAGTTGTTGGTCTCTGCCTGCCCTCTTGCGATGCAACCCCAGAGGCTGAATCCGACGACAACAACGAGCGCGGCCAGAGGTACTGCGACGTCGAGTTGAGCGCCGAAGCTGATGCGATGCGCCCAGATGAGCATCGCGGCCAGGGTAAGCACCGCGGGAAGGAGGATCCACGAGCCGCTGCGACCCATGTCATGTAGGCGCCGCACGTGCAGGACTATTGCGGGATACAACAGGACCAATACGCCCCACGACGCATAGTCGATGGCAGGGCCCTTGATCGCATACCACAGGACGGCCAGCGCGAGGGGGAGCAACGCGGCCACGAAATGGCCGCGCGACGTGCGGCCGTTGGATTGCACGAACAGGGTGTTCCAGGATGTATGGCGATCCGATTCGCCAAGCGTCAGCGGCGCGCGCTCCAGGGCACCCTTGAAGTAAGGCAGATAGGCCAGCATCAGCAAGCCGTTCAGGGCAAAAGCGACAAACCCGAGAATCAATCCTGCAGGCTGCTGGTCCAGGATGGCCCAGTACAACGCGCAGGTCGACACCGCCATTACTACGCAAAGCGCCGCCGGCACGAAGTAGCCCAGCAGGATCAGCGCTCCCGCGACGAGCTCGATCAGCATGCAGACATCCAGAAGCTGCGAGCTGACCAGCGCGCTCATGAGCTCGGTGGAGAGCAGCGCCTGCCCGGTGGGGGTCGGCCAGAGCGAAAAGAAGAAATGGTTGGCGCCGTTCGCGAACATCCACGCGCCGAAGATCACACGAGCGGCCAGTGCCAGCTGCCTCATGGTCGGTGCCTGCAGCGTGCTGGTGAGGCTTGCGCGCACGGCAAACATCGAGCGGAAGCTGGCGATGTAGGCCACGGACAGCAGGACATTGCTGACCAGCACCCTTGCCCCTGCTATCACGCTTCCCCTGCTCCATTCCGAAAGGGGCGCATCCCACCAGAACACACT
>JANPGU010000367.1:0-20763 GCA_031424095.1 Gammaproteobacteria bacterium | reverse complement strand
GCCGCCGCATTTGCCGGTGGCGACCGCATGCTGCTCATCAGCACCGCACGCGTCGGCAGCCGCGTCGGTCAGCATGAGAATGCCGTCACGGCCGCCGTGAAGGCCGGCGTGCGCCACATCGTCTACACCTCGGTGATGAGTGCAGAAAAGCCTGACAACCCCGCCCTGGTGAAACTGGATCATCGCGCCACCGAAGAGATCATCGAACGATCCGGCGCGAACTGGACCTTCCTGCGGGACAGCCAGTATTCCGAAGCCATCGCGATGGCGGTTATTCCACCGGCGCTGGCGTCGGGCACACTGCCGGACAATTGCCATGATGGCCAGATCGCCTTCGTGTCACGCGATGACTGCGTGGCCTGCGCCGTCGGCGTGCTGACGCAGCCCGGCCACGAGAACAAGGCCTATGACATCACCGGTCCGGAACTGCTGACCTTTCCGAAGGCCGCGGCCATGGCGTCGAGGATGACTGGCAAGCCCATCGTGTATCGCGAAGTTTCCGACGACGAGATGTTTGCCTACTTCGACTCGCTGGGCGTGCCCCGACATGCTTCGGATGACCCGGTCAAGGGTGCGATCCCCTGGTCCAGCGATGACATGGTCACCTTTGGCCAGTCGATCCGCGAAGGATTCTTCAATGTGCTGACCAACCATGTGGAAACGATAACCGGTCGCAAGCCGCGCCCGTTGCGCGATGTGCTGCAGCAGTTCCAGCACACCTGGCCCAAATAGCAGCCCGCGCTGCCGCGCCGTAGAATGGCTTCATGAGCAATGACAGAGCAGCGCAGGTACTGCAATACCTGCACAGCCTGCAGGACACCCTCTGCAGTACTTTCGGCACCGACATGGGCGGCGACTTCCTGCGCGATCCATGGCAACGGCCGGCCGGCGAAGGCAAGCTGCTGGGTGGCGGCGTGACGGCGGTGCAGGAAGGTGGCACCGTGATGGAACGCGCCGGTGTTGCCCTGTCCGATGTGCGCGGCTCGCACCTGCCGCCATCGGCAACGGCCCGCAATCCGCAACTGGCCGGCCGCGAGTTTCGCGCCATGGGTGTATCGGTGGTGATGCATCCGCACAATCCGCATGCGCCCACCAGCCACATGAATGTGCGCTTCTTCAGCGCTGGCGATGTGTGGTGGTTTGGCGGCGGTTTCGATCTCACGCCAATCATTCCCTATGAACAGGACATTGTCCTCTGGCACCGCGCCGCCCGCGACGCCTGTGATTCCATCTCGCCCGCCATTTATCCATTGGCGCGCCACACCTGCGACGAATATTTCTGGCTCAAGCATCGCGGCGAATCACGGGGCATCGGCGGCATCTTCTACGACGATGTCAACGAGCACACCCCGGGCATGCCGCTCACCTGGGAGCAGGGCTTCGCGCTGATGCAGAAGGTGGGCGCCGCATACCACGACGCCTACCTGGAAATCATGCGCCGGCGCAGGGACACTCCAGCCACAGAGCGTGAACGCAGATACCAGCTTTACCGGCGCGGCCGCTATGTGGAATTCAACCTGGTGTTCGACCGCGGCACGCTGTTCGGCCTGCAGTCCGGCGGTCGTACCGAAGCCATCCTGGTGTCGATGCCGCCGCAGGCGCACTGGTCCTATCGCAGCCCCGACGCCACGATGGACCAGAAGCTGCTGCCCTATCTCACCACGCTGCGCGGCAAGGACTGGCTCGGGTAGCTCCGCGCCGCTGCGCTTCAGGTCAGCGGCAATTCCTTGGCGCTCGCCCAGACGCCGTGCACCTGCTGACTGATGCGGAACGGCAGCAGCACTCGCGCAATGTCGCCCTCGCCCAGTCGCTGCGCATCGGTGATCACAAGCTCGGAGCGCATCTCGGCGTAATTGTTCACCACGCCGATGAGATAGCCCTCACCCTCGCGCCCCACGCCCTTTGGAACGAAGGTGCATTCCTGCAGGCTGTGCGTGGGACCGGCGAAATACTTGTCGATCTTGCCGCTCTCGATGTCGAATCGACCGTAGCTGTTGGTTGGGCGCGCAGGCGCACCCGCGCCCATCCTGGCGCGATCCACCGGCCGCTCCTCATCGGTGAACATCGTGTACAGGTAGCGCGTGGGCAGGGTCAGCACGCGCGGGTCCACCTTGCCCAGATCCCCCACCTGCATGGGCCAGAGGATCTCTTCCTGCCAGTCATTGCTGCGCTTGTCGAGATCAAGGGTGATCTTGCGGATAAAGCAGCGCGCCTTGGCGGGATTCCATGGCGTGCCATCCACGGGAGGAAAGAACGGAAAGAAATTCGAATCGAAGAACGGCGCGTAGAGGATGACCTTGTTGCCTTCCGAGTGCGCGTTGAAGGTGTGCATCATGCAGCGCTCGGGACCCTGGAACCAGCGCATGTCCTTCGCGTTGCCGCCACGCGGCATCACGCCGAGCATCGATGGCTTGGTGGCATCCCAGCCCCAGTGGATCTTGCCCTGCTTGAGGCGCTCGGCGCTGGTCACATAGCCACCGAAAGGAATGATCACGTGACGGTGCGTCAACGCCATGTCATGGATGATGCTGACATAGGGCACCTTTACAGTAACACTGTCGGTAATACGCGCCTTGGCATCGAGCGTCGCGATGTAGAGATCATCACTGGCCAGGCCATTCGCCTCGTAGCCGAAAGCAACCATCTCACCGCTCAGCGGGTCGAGTTTTGGATGCGCACTGAAGGTCTGACTCTTCCATGCACCGCCGGCATTCCACTGCGCCCGCGTGGCCAGCGTATTGGGGTCGAGCTCGAATGGCAGTCCATCTTCCTTCAGCGAAAACAGCTTGCCGGCATGAATCAGCGGAGAAGTATTGGAGACAGTCCGGCGATTCGGGCGCGCTGCGTCGCTGATGGGTGCATCGTCTGTATACGGATTGCGGTAGTAGCCATACAGCTGTCGTCCGGCCTTGTGATTGTTCTGGAAGCGCTCGGTGCGAATCCATCGGCCGCGATAATCGGCCTTGCCATTGTGCAGGCGGAACATGCTCACATAGCCATCCGCATTCAGCGGAGCATCATCGGGAAACTTCGGTGGATAAAACCACTCGCCCCCCACTCGATAAAAGGCACCATCGAGATCGGCGGGTATCTTGCCCACTACCTCGCAGTCGAAGATGTCCGCTTCAAAGCGCATGGGAGCCGCGAATCCGCGCCCTGCCGCCGACCCAGAATAATCCGCCATATCGCCCCCTTCTCTAGCCCAGTCTGCCGAAACGCCCCGCGTTTAGGTCTTCAAAAGCCGCGACAATTTCTTCGCGCGTGTTCATGACGAATGGCCCGTAGCCGACTATCGGCTCGTCGATA
This sequence comes from Gammaproteobacteria bacterium, assembly GCA_031424095.1. Classification (GTDB taxonomy): domain Bacteria; phylum Pseudomonadota; class Gammaproteobacteria; order Steroidobacterales; family Steroidobacteraceae; genus ZC4RG30. The sequence goes on along the minus strand of JANPGU010000367.1, from coordinate 17,457 downwards.
GGCTGGCCGGTAAGGAACAGGAGCTTAGCCGGTGACTTCGCCTGCAGCGAAACCTGGGCACCCTCCTTGCCGAACACCGCCAGATCGCCATCGCCCAGCTGCGCGCCTGACCCGAGCATAACCTCGCCACCAAGCACAGCCACCAGGGAATTGTGTCCTGCCGGTACATCCAGCGTGCAGGTGCCTGCTGCAAGGTCGACATCCCACACATTCAGTTCGCTCCACGTGCTTGCGACACCGGCGGTTTGGCCGCAACGGCCGGCAATGACACGCACGCGCCCGGTTGCACCCGGAAGTTCCACCACCGGTATCTGTGCAGCGGCTATGGCCTGATAGCGCGGCGGACTCATCTTGTGTCGCGCGGGCATGTTCACCCACAACTGCGCCATCTTCAGCAGGCCACCCTGACGCGTGAAGGCTTCGGAATGAAACTCTTCGTGCAGCACCCCCGCTGCGGCAGTCATCCACTGCACGTCGCCCGGACCGATCGTACCGCCATGGCCGGCGGAGTCCCGATGCGACACTTCGCCGCTGTAGACGATGGTGACCGTTTCAAAGCCACGATGCGGGTGTTCGCCTACACCACGCGGCTTGCCCGCCGGCTCGAACTCGTGCGGCCCCGCATAGTCCAGCAGCAGGAATGGACTGAGCAATTTTCCCAGTCGATCGTAGGAGAACAGCGATCGCACTGGAAATCCGTCGCCCACCCAGTGGCCTGCGGGAGCGTGATAGATCCCGATCACCGGCTTGCCCATTGATGTCACGGCGCCCCCGATTCTCAGCCGCGTCCGACGAATGGCATGGCCGTGGCCATCACCGTCATGTTCAGGACGTTGGCGGAAAGCGGCAGCCCTGCCATGTAGAGCACCGCTTCGGCGACATGCTTCACATCGAAGGTTGGCTCGGGCTGGAGCGAATAATCAGCCTGCAGCGTGCCACTGGCCATTGGAATTCCGAGGTTGGTCTGCACATTGCCGATGTCGATCTGGCCGCAGGCAATGTTGCACTGGCGCCCCTCGAGGGCAAGAGTCTTGGTCAGACCGGTGACCGCGTGTTTCGAGGCTGTGTAAGCGGCCATATTGGGCCGCGGCGTCACCGCAGCAATGGATCCATTGTTGATGATGCGGCCACCCTGTGGAGTCTGTGCCTTCATGGCGCGAAACGCTGCCTGCGCGCACAGGAAAACACCCGTGAGGTTGGTGTCGATCACACGGCGCCAGACGTCCAGTGTCAGATCTTCCACCGGCGTAGGCGGTGCGGCGGCGCCGGCGTTATTGAACAGCACGTCCAGCCGGCCGAACCGGGCCACGGTCTGCTGCACCATTGCTGCGACAGCCGCGGCGTCGGTCACGTCCACTGACAGCACCAGCGTGGCGCCTTTGGCGGCGGCAGCGGTTTCTTCCAGCGGTGCCACGCGTCTGCCTGCAATAGCGACCTGATAGCCGGCCTCAGCCAGCGCAATGGACACCGCGCGGCCAATACCCGACCCAGCGCCGGTGACAAGCGCAACCTTGGACTGCATGCAGAATCTCCAGTTGAATACTGTGCTGACAGATGCGCAAGCGTACTCCAAAGCGCAGTATGTGTGTCCCGGGGACCACCCTTGCGGAGACGGCCATGAAAAACCTGCGTCGCATTCTCGTTGCCATCAAGAGCCCGGCCGCACGTGCTCAACCGGCGCTGCGCAAGGCGGCACAGATCGCCGCCGCCAGCGGCGCCCGACTGACGCTGTTCCACGCCATCACCGCCCCGGTCTACATGGACGCCTTCGCCATCGAAGGCATGACGCTGCAGCAGACGCAGCGGCAATGGCGCGCGCGCGCCGAAGCCCGCCTGGAGAAACTTGCGGAGCCGCTGCGCCAGGAGGGCATTGCCGTTGACGTGAGCTGCGAGTGGGACTTTCCCGCCTACGAAGCCATCATTCGCCGCGCCGCGCGCAGCGATGCCGACCTGATCGTGGCCGAGCGCCACGCAACCCGGCATGTGCTGCCCTGGCTGCTGCGATTCAATGACTGGGAACTGTTGCGCCGCAGCCCTGTTCCCGTGCTGCTGATCAAACGGCCGCAGGCCTATCGCAAGACGGCGGTGCTGGCTGCGATCGATCCCTCACACAGCTTTGCCAAGCCGGCACGGCTCGACGCGGAGATTCTGGCTGCAGCCAACCTGATGGCCCTGACACTGAACGGCACGCTGCACGTCGCGCACGCCTGGCAGGGAGTCACGATGCCCATGGAACTTGAGTCCCTGGCGGCTGGGCTGAACGTCACCGCCAACAAACGCGCCCGCAGCGAAGCGCGCGCGGCATTCGCGGCAGCCTTGAAATCTGCGGGCATCAGCAAGGCGCGCCGGCATTTCATTGCCGGCAATCCGGTGGATGTCCTGCCCGCGCTGACGCGCAAGCACCGCGCCGGCATCGTGGTCATGGGAGCCGTCTCGCGCTCGGGCCTCAAGCGTCTGGTGGTCGGCAACATCGCCGAACAGGTGCTCGATTCCCTGTCCTGCGACGTGCTGGTGCTGAAGCCAACTGACTTCAAGACCAGAGTGCGGAGCAAGGTGCGAGGCGTGCAGCTGGTCCCTACACCCACTTATCTGTAAATGATGGATGGCCCCACGGCACGCATGTCGTTGCAGCCCGTCAGCGCCATGCTCACCTGCAGTTCGCGACGCATGATCTCCAGCGCAGAACTCACACCCGCGCCGCCCATCGCGCCCAGGCCGTAAAGGAAAGCCCGGCCGATCAGCGTCGAATCAGCGCCCATGGCCAGTGCCTTGAGGATGTCCTGGCCGCAGCGGATACCGCCATCCAGCATGACCTCGCACCCGCCCTGCACGGCGTCCACCACGCGCGGCAACGCCGAGATGCTGGATGGCGCGCCGTCGAGCTGGCGCCCGCCGTGATTCGAAACCACCAGCGCATCGGCTCCCAGTGCCACCGCCTGCCTGGCATCGTCCGGATCCATGATGCCCTTGACGATGAGCTTGCCCTGCCAGCGCGCCCGGATCTTTTCCAGATCCTTCCAGGTCACCGACGCATCGAACTGGGTGGCGATCCACTGCGCAAACGGCATGCCGCCGGTGCGGGCCACCGCCGCGGACAGATTGCCGAACTCACGGCGCTTGCCACTGGCGATGCCCCAGACCCAGCGAGGCTTGGTGGCAATGTCCATCGCACTGCGCATCGTGAGTCGCGGCGGCACGGCCAGGCCGTTCTTGGCATCCCGGCGCCGCAGCGCGCCGACTGGAATGTCCACGGTCATCATCAGCGCGGGGCAACCTGCCGCCTCGGCCCGGTCAATGAGTTCGGCGGTGTAACCGCGATCCTTCATGACATAGAGCTGGAACCAGAATGGCGCCGTAGTGGCGGCTCGCACATCTTCAATCGAGCAGATGGAGACTGTGCTCAGGCAGAAAGGCACGCCAAATGACTCAGCCGCGCGGGCCGCATGAATCTCGCCATCGCCATGCACCATTCCCGCCATGCCGGTTGGGCCCAGTGCCAGCGGCATGATTGCGGCGCGGCCCAGTATGGAACGCGAAAGGTCCTGCTTCGACACGTCGATCAACACGCGCTGCCGCAGTTGCAGCGCGTCGAAATCGCTGCGATTGCGCGCCAGCGTGAGCTCGTCGTAGGAGCCGCGGTCGAGGTATTCAAAAATACTGCGCGGAACGCGCCGCTGCGCAAGCAGGCGCAGATCAGCAATGCTGTTGATCATCCGTTCACCGGCATCGTGAATTCAGCGCCCTTGCCGGGACCTTCCGGCCAGCGCTGCATCACGCTCTTGTAGCGCGTATAGAACCGCAGGGCCTCGTCGCCGTAGGCGTGATGCTCGCCGAACAGCGACTGCTTCCAGCCACCGAACGAATGCCAGGCCATGGGAACTGGCACAGGAACATTGATTCCAATCATGCCCACCTGCACACCTCGGGAAAAGGCGCGCGCAGTGGCGCCATCGGCAGTGAAACAGGCGGCGCCATTGCTCAGCGGGTGATGGTTGATCAGCTGCACGGCCGCCGCGAGGTCAGGAGCGCGCAACACACAGAGCACAGGTCCGAAGATCTCTTCACGGTAGATGGCGTGGTGCGGCCGCACCTGGTCAAACAGGGTTGCGCCGGTAAAGAATCCATTTTCATGGCCGGCGACTGCACACCCGCGACCATCCACAACCAGGCTGGCGCCTTCCTGCACGCCGCGCTCGATGTAACCTTCGACGCGGGCGCGGTGTGCCGCGGTTACCAGTGGTCCCATCTCCACGCCAGCCTGCTGACCTGCCCCGATGCGCAAGCCGCGCGCACGCTCGGCAATCCGCGGCAACAGCCGATCCGCCATGTCACCCACCGCAACCAGCACGGAAATGGCCATGCAGCGTTCGCCCGCTGATCCGTAGGCCGCGCCGATCACGGCATCGACGGCCAGCTCAGGGTCGGCATCTGGCATGACCACCATGTGATTCTTCGCTCCACCCAGGCACTGGGCGCGCTTGCCGTGCTGCACGGCAGTGTCGTGCACAAGCCGTGCAATGGGCGTGGACCCGACGAACGAGACGGCCTGCACAGCGGGATGCACCAGCAATGCCTCCACGGCTTCCCTGTCGCCCTGCAGGACATTGAACACGCCATCCGGCAATCCGGCCTCACTCAGCAACTGCGCCAGCAGCAGGCTGGCCGATGGATCGCGCTCCGACGGCTTGAGCACAAAGGTGTTGCCGCAGACCAGCGCCAGCGGAAACATCCACATGGGAACCATGACCGGAAAGTTGAACGGGGTGATGCCCACCACCACACCCAGCGGCTGGCGCAGGCTCCAGTTGTCGATGCCACCGCCGACATTGTCCGAATGCGCGCCGGCCAGCAGCCGCGGCGCGCCGCAGGCAAATTCGACCACTTCGATGCCGCGGGTCACTTCCCCTTCGGCATCTGCCAGCACCTTGCCATGCTCTGCAGTGATGGCCGACGCAAGCCGGCCCCGATTGGCTTCCAGCAATTCACGGAAGCGAAACAGCACGCGCGCACGGCGCAATGGCGACAGCTGCGACCAGGCGGGAAACGCGGCCGCAGCACTGGCCACCGCCGCATCCGCCATCACTGCATCGGCCATTGCCACGCGCCCGGTAACGGCGCCTGTGGCGGGATTGAACACATCAGTACGGCGACCCGCTGCAGGCGTGATACGGCCGCCAATGAAATGATCGATGTTCACCATTGCATGGTCTGCGCCTGACGATAGCCCGGATCGCCGTAGTCCACCAATTGCACTGCCATGCCGGTGCGATACAGCGCCACCCGACCCGCGCAGTCTTCGCGCAGCGCCAGATTGACCGCGGCGATCGCAAAATCATCGGCGGAAGTAATGACATCCGGCGCGATGCAGTTCACGCGGATCTTCTGTTCCTGCAGCGAGCGCAACGCTGCCGTCAAGCGCATTACCCCGGCCTTGGCGGCACAGTAGGCGGGACGGTCTTCGGCACCGAAGCCGAGACCGGAATCCGCGGCGACGTTCACGATCGAACCGCCGCGGCGTTTGAGATATTCAATGGCATGACGCGTCACATGCATGGTACCGAGCAGATTGGTACCGACAATGCGCGACCAGTATCCCAGCGGATCGCCATTGAGCCAGGGGCCGGCCACATTGAAGACCAGATCCAGGGCCCCAAACTCTCGCGCCGCGCGATCGACCATGGCGACGACGCTTTCTTCCACGGCGACGTCGCAGCGATGGGCCAGCGCTGCCGTCCCGGTGGCGCGAATGCTGGCGGCGACCTCGCCTGCCAGCGCGTAGTCGATATCCGCCACCACCACGCTTGCACCCAGCGACGCGCAGCGGCGCGCAACGGCCGCGCCAGCGCCAGAGCCCCCGCCGGTCACCAGCGCGACGCGACGCTCCAGCCGGCGCAGCGACACCACCTCGGTGCCTGCGTTAATACCGGACTCACTCGGGGACACGATTCTCCACTGGCGCGATGTTCAGCGCCTTGAGTTCTGCTTCTATCCTGGCGCGATCACCCACCGCCACGGTCACCATGCGTTCCGGCTGCAGGTATTGCCGCGCCACGCGCTGCACATCGCCCGCGGTCACCGCATCGAGCTTCGCCGGCAGGGTGGTGTAGTAGTCCAGCGGCAGGCCGTATACAAAGAGCGTGCTGCCCGTTCCAGCAGCATCGCCGGTGGTTTCGAACAGGCCCGGCAGCGAACGCGCAAAGGAATCGCGCGCCAGCGCCAGCTCATCCGCAGACACCCCTGCAGTGCGCATGCGCAAGAACTCGCTGAAGATCTCTTTCACGGCAGGCGCCGTGACATCGGTGCGCACATTCGTGGCAACCACGAATGGCCCTGCACCGCGCCGGAATCCAAACGCCGAACTGGCGCCATAGGTGTAGCCATTGCGCTCACGCAGGTTCAGGTTGATGCGGCTGGAGAACAATCCGCCCAGCGCGCCGTTCATGACCGACAGCGGCACATAGTCCGGCGAACTGCGCGGCACACCGATCTGTCCGATGCGCAAGGCCGTCTGTGGCGAGCCATCCCGATCGATGAGCAGCATCTGCCCGGTGGTCTTCTGGACGGTGGCGGGCACAGGCGACGCAACAAGCCTGCCCTGCCACCTGCCGAAGTTCCTTTGTACCAGTGCCCGCAGTTCCTGCTGGCTGATATCACCCGCCACGGACAACACCGCGTTGTCCGGCGTATAACCCCTGCGCCAGAATTCCACCAGATCCTCGCGGCGCATGCTGGTGACCGACTGCGCGGTCCCAAGCTCGATGTAGCCGTAAGGGTGTTCCCTGCCATAGAGCGCAGCGTTGAAGGCGCGCTGGCCGATGGCAGTCGGGTTGTCGCCCTGCTGCAGGATCTGTGTGAGCCGGCTGGTGCGGACCCGCTCGATCTCGGCCGGCTCAAAGGCCGGCTTCAGCACCACATCGGCCAGGATTCCGAATGCCTGCGACGCAGTGTGTTTCAGTGTGCGCAGCGACAGGTTGGTGGAATCTGTGCTTGAACCCACGCCAAGCGCGGCGCCCAGGGTCGCCAGGTCCTCGGCAATCTGCAGATTGCTGCGCGTGGACGTCCCTTCATCCAGCAGGTCGGCGGTGAAATTCGCGAGGCCGGGTTTGTCCGCCGGATTGTGGTCGCTGCCAGCCAGCAGCGTCAGATTCGCCGCAATCACCGGCAGCTTGTGCTGCTCGTAAAGCATCACGACCAGGCCGTTGGCGAGCTTGAACTGCTGGGGAACCGGCAGTTTCAAGGCACTGGCGGGGCCGGCACCGGGCGCAGTGGCGCGCCAGTCTGCCGCCGTCCTTTCGATGCCGGCGCCCTCTGCTGGCGGCGTTCCGCGCGTTGGATCGTTGCGCACCTTGTCACCCGGCACGCCATACACCACCACGCGCGATTGCGGGGTGAGCATGGCCGCCGCGGCGGTGCGCAGCGCCTGCGGTGTGATCGATGCGTAGCGCGCGATGTCCTGCTGCAGGTAGTCGGGATCACCCAGGTAGTGGTTGTAGCGATTGAGCCGATCCGCCACGCCGCCGAAGCCGCCCAGCGTCTCCAGACCACGAATGATACCGGACACCATGCCATTGCGTGCGCGGTCGACTTCCGCCTGCGCAGGCGGCAGTTGCCGGATGCGCGCCAACTCGGCATCAATGGCGTCTTCAAGCTGTTCCGGTTTTACGCCCGGGCGCGCCGTGGCTTCAATCGTGAAGACCGATCCCAGCTTCAGCGAATACTGCGAAACCGACACCGCCTGCGCCATCTGCTTCTCGTAAACCAGCTTCTGGTACAGACGGCTCGCCTTGCCGCCACCCAGTATGTCGGCGAGCAGATCTGCTTCGGCATCGCCGGGCGTGTAGATCGGCGGCGTGATCCACGCCATGTACACGCGCGGCAACTCCACCTTGTCGGTGAACACCGCGCGGCGCTCGACAGTGATCGCCGGGGTTTCGACACTGACGCGTTCCACCGGTTTGCCGGCCGGCAGCGGACCGAAATACTTCTCTACCAGCTGCCTGGTGCGCTGCTTGTCGATGTCGCCGACGATCGCGATGCTGGCGTTACCCGGTGCGTAATACTCGCCGAAGAATTCGCGCACGTCGGTGAGTCGCACGGCCTCGATATCTGCATGCGAGCCGATGACCGAGGCATAGTAAGGGTGCCCCTGCGGGAACAGGGTATGGAACAACCCTTCTTCCACCAGACCATAGGGCGTGTTCTCGGTGCTCTGCCGGCGTTCGTTGCGCACCACGTCCTGCTGGTTGGACAGCTTCGCCTGGTCCAGGGTTTCCAGCAGGAAGCCCATGCGATCGCTTTCCAGCCACAGCGCCAGTTCCAGCTGGTTGGAAGGCAGCGTCTCGAAATAATTGGTGCGGTCGAAATCCGTGGTGCCATTGAGGTCGCCGGCGCATGCTCCCTCGAGCATGCGCAGGTGGCCATCGCCGGGCACATTCTTCGAGCCCTGGAACATCAGGTGTTCGAACAGATGCGCGAAGCCGGTGCGCCCTGCTTTCTCGTTCGCGGGTCCCACGTGATACCAGAGGTTCACGGCCACCAGCGGCAGTCGACGGTCCTCGACCAGGATTACTTCCAGCCCATTCGCCAGCCGGTATTTCTCGAATTCCAGACGCGGCGCAGGGGGCATCGCGGGCGCAGCGACTGAAGCAGCGCCCTGCACCGTAGCGGCGCTGAGCAGGAGCAGGATGGCGAGCAGTCTTCTCATGGAATTCCCGTAAAGTGCCTGGCAAGCCTAGGCAAGCGCAGGTGGCCTGTCTAGCGTGGGCCCGCTGCGACTGTACGCCGTTGACACTCCACCTGCGCGACGGCGATCCTGTCGCCGATGCCGAAAGAAACACCATCCAATCCCGATCCGGCGCGCTATGCACGGCATCTCGCACTGACTGAGATCGGCACCTCCGGGCAGCAACGCCTCGCGGCATCGTCCGTGCTGGTGGTCGGCGCGGGCGGCCTTGGCTCGCCGGCGGCGTTCTATCTGGCCGCCGCGGGTATCGGCACACTCGGACTGGTGGACCACGACCGCATCGAGATCAGCAATCTGCAGCGACAGATCCTGTTCGTCACAGCGGCGATCGGCAAGAGCAAGGCGCAGGCTGCCCGCACCCGGCTGCTCGAACTGAATCCGGATGTGCAGGTGGTGGCCCATGAACTGAAGCTCGCCCCGCACAACGTGCTGCAGCTGTTCGCGCTGTATGACGTCATCATAGACGGCACCGATCGGCTTGCCACCCGCTACCTGATCAACGATGCCTGCGTGCTGCTGGGCAAACCGCTGGTCAGCGCTGCGATCCACCGCTTCGAAGGTCAGGCCATGACCTACATTCCCGGTCAAGCGCCCTGCTACCGCTGCCTCTATCCCGACAGTCCCGAGAACCTCGTTCCAAGTTGCGCGGAAGCCGGGGTGCTGGGCGTGCTGCCGGGCGTCATGGGCAGCCTGCAGGCCACGGAAGCGCTGAAGGTATTGCTGGGAATCGGCGAGCCATTGGCCGGCCGGCTACTGGTGTACGATGCCCTGTCGCTGACCTTTGACGAATTCCGCTTCCAGCGACGGATCGACTGCGCGGTCTGCGGCGAACACCCGACGATCACCAGCATCGCACAGCATGAGGAGCGTGGATTGAGCGTCATTACCGAATGGACCCCACAGCAGCTCGCAGCAGAGCTCAAACAAGGCGCTGAAGACCGGCTGCTGCTGGTCGACGTGCGCGAACCCTGGGAGTGGGAGGCCGGACGACTGCCGGGCTCATTGCATATACCGCTGGGCACGCTGCCGCAGCGGACACAGGAAATTCCTGCCGGGCTCACGCCGGTCTTCATCTGCGCCGGTGGCGTGCGCAGCATGGCGGCGTGCAGGCTGCTCGCCGCGCAGGGGCGCGATGCCATCAATCTGGGTGGCGGTGTCCATGCCTGGAGCGAAATCTACGGCGCACCGCCGCCGCCGCACGATCATCACTGAGCATCAGCTTGCGCAGGCTGATCAGGTTGCAGCGCGCTCCCGCAAGGAGCGCTCTGCGGAAACAATAGTATTGTGCAGGAGCATGGTGATGGTCATCGGACCCACACCACCTGGCACAGGCGAGATGAGTGACGCCTTCTTGCTCACTCCTTCGAAATCCACGTCTCCAACCAGGCGTCCGTCTGGCAGGCGATTGATGCCGACGTCGATCACGACTACACCGGTCTTGACCATCTGCGGCACGATCAGGCCGGGGACGCCGGCCGCGACGACGAGGATGTCCGCCAGCATCGTGAACTGCCCGAGATCCTTGGTCTTCTTGTGGCAGATGCAGACCGTTGCATCCTGCTGCATCAGCATCAATGCCATGGGCTTGCCAACAATGTTGCTGGCACCCACCACCACGACATTCTGCCCCGCAATGGGGACTTTCTCGTACTCCAGCAGTTTCTGCACTCCAAATGGAGTGCAGGGCGGGAATACCGTGTTGCCCGTTACCAGGCCGCCAACGTTGTAGAGATGGAAGCCATCGACGTCCTTCTCCACTGAAATTCGTTCCAGCACATTAGCCACTTCAAATTGTGGCGGCAGCGGCAACTGCACCAGGATGCCATGCACTTTCGGATCGGCATTGAGCGCATCGATGCGGGCCAGCAACTCTCCTTCGGAAGCGCTGGCCGGCATGTGGTACAGCTCGGAATGAATGCCGGCTTCCTTGCAGGCCAGGATCTTGTTGCGCACATAGACCTGGGAGGCGGGACTATCCCCCACCAGCACCACTGCAATTCCCGGCGTCAGGCCATGCTGTGACTTCAGGCTCTCCACGCGCAAGGCGTACTCGGCCCGCAGTTTGCGGGCGACCGCCTTGCCATCGATGATTCTTGCCGTCACAGCATGCCTCGCTTAATCCTTTAGTAGCGATACTGGTCCGTCTTGTACGGACCTTCTTTCTTCACGCCGATGTAGGCCGCCTGCGTGTCCGTCAGCGTGCTGAGCTGCGCGTTCAGCGTCACGAGCTGCAGCCGCGCCACCTTCTCGTCCAGATGCTTCGGCAGCACGTGAACGCCGAGCGGGTACTTCGCGGTCTGCGTGAACAGCTCGATCTGCGCGATAGTCTGGTTCGCGAAACTGGAACTCATCACGTAGCTCGGATGGCCCGTGCCGCAACCCAGGTTCACCAGGCGGCCCTGCGCCAGCAGGATGATGCGCTTGCCGTCCGGGAAGATCACATGATCGACCTGCGGCTTGATCTCTTCCCACTTGCAACCGGACAGCGCCGCGACATCGATTTCGTTGTCGAAGTGGCCGATGTTGCACACGATGGCGTTGTTCTTCATCGCCTTCATGTGGTCATGCGTGATCACGTGGAAGTTGCCGGTGGCGGTCACGAAGATGTCGGCCTTGTCGGCCGCATATTCCATGGTCACCACGCGATAGCCTTCCATCGCAGCCTGCAGCGCGTTGATCGGGTCGATCTCGGTGACCCACACCTGCGCCGACAGCGCCCGCAGCGCCTGGGCCGAGCCCTTGCCCACGTCGCCGTAACCGGCAACCACGGCAATCTTGCCGGCCACCATCACGTCGGTGGCACGCTTGATCGCATCGACCAGCGACTCGCGGCAGCCGTAGAGGTTGTCGAACTTGCTCTTGGTCACCGAATCGTTGACGTTGATGGCCGGGAATGCGAGTTCGCCCTTCTTGTGCATCTCGTACAGACGATGCACGCCGGTGGTGGTCTCTTCGGTCACGCCCTTGATCTGCTTCAGGCGCGTGGAATACCACTTTGGATCACGCTTGAGCGTGGCCTTGATGGAATTGAAGAGCTCGATCTCTTCTTCGCTGCCCGGCTTGTCGAGGAGACTTGCGTCCTTTTCCGCCCGGGTGCCCAGGTGCAGCAGCAGCGTCGCGTCGCCGCCGTCGTCCAGGATCATGTTGGCCTGCTCGCCCGGCCACTCGAAGATCTTGTGGGTGAATTCCCAGTAGTCCTTCAGCGTCTCGCCCTTCACCGCAAACACCGGCGTGCCGCGAACGGCAATGGCGGCGGCCGCGTGGTCCTGGGTCGAGAAGATATTGCACGAGGCCCAGCGCACATCGGCACCCAGCGCCTGCAGCGTCTCGATGAGCACTGCGGTCTGGATGGTCATGTGCAGGGAGCCGGTGATGCGCGCGCCTTTCAGCGGCTGCGAGGCCTGGAATTCCTTGCGGATCGCCATGAGGCCGGGCATTTCGCCCTCGGCGATGTTCATTTCCTTGCGACCCCAGTCGGCCAGGGCGATGTCGGCGATGCGGTAGTCGTTACCGATGCCCGTCTTTGCTACTGCGTTCATGTGAACCTCTCTATCAATTGTAAGTAGTTAGAGAGCGCCGTTGACCAAACCGGCGAACCCACCGAGCCTCGCGTCCCAGGACGCTGCAGCGCTCCTCGGCGGTTCGCCTTTCAGATTACTTCTTGATGCCGGCATCCGCGGCCAGTGCCGCGGCCTTGTCCGTCTTTTCCCAGCTGAAGGTCGGCTCGTTGCGACCGAAGTGCCCGTACGCCGCCGTCTTGCGATAGATCGGGCGCAGCAGGTCGAGCATCTGCACGATGCCTTTCGGACGCAGGTCGAAGTGCCGGGCGATCAGCTCTTCGATTTTCTCGTCGGAGATCTTGCCGGTGCCGAACGTGGTCGCCATGATGCTGGTGGGTTTCGCCACGCCGATGGCATAAGAGACCTGCACCTGGCAACGATCGGCGAGGCCCGCGGCGACGATGTTCTTCGCCACGTAGCGCGCCGCATAGGCCGCCGAACGATCGACCTTGGTCGGATCCTTGCCCGAGAACGCGCCACCACCATGCGGCGCAGCGCCGCCATAGGTGTCGACGATGATCTTGCGGCCCGTCAGGCCGCAGTCGCCCTGCGGGCCACCGACCACGAAGCGGCCGGTCGGGTTGATGAGGTAGTTGATCTTCTTGCCGACCAGTTCGGGCGGCAGCACCGGCTTGATGATCTCTTCGATCACCGCCTCGCTCAGATCCTTGTGGCTGATCTCCGGGTGATGCTGCGTCGACAGCACCACGGTGTCGATCTCGCTCGGCTTGCCATCCACATACTTGACGGTGACCTGCGATTTCGCGTCCGGCCGCAGCCAGTGCAATTTGCCGTTCTTGCGCAACGCAGCCTGGCGTTCGACCAGCCGATGCGACAGATGCAGCGGCAGCGGCATCAGCTCGGACGTTTCGTTGACGGCATAGCCGAACATCAGACCCTGGTCGCCAGCGCCCTGATCCAGATTCAGGCCCTTGCCTTCATCCACACCCTGCGCAATGTCGGGCGACTGCGTGTCATACGCCACCAGCACGGCGCAGCCCTTGTAGTCGATGCCGTAGTCGGTGTTGTCGTAACCGATGTCCTTGATGACACCGCGCACCACCGAGTGATAGTCGATCTTCGCCTTGGTGGTGATCTCACCGGCAAGCACCACCAGCCCGGTATTGCACAGCGTTTCGGCAGCAACACGGGAGTACTTGTCTTCCGCCAGGATGGCGTCGAGGATCGCGTCGGAAATCTGGTCCGAAACCTTGTCCGGATGGCCTTCCGACACCGACTCGGACGTAAACAGATAGCTGTGGCTCATATTGGATGCTGTCCTTACTACTACAGTGCACCGAAAAGTGTTTCGTAACGTTGCCGGAACTGGACCGGCGTGAAGCTGTGATTCTGCGTGCCGCGCGACTCGATCTTGAGTGACCCGAGCAATGAAGCGATCCGGGCAGTCTTTTCCCACGGCAGCCCGTGCATCAACCCATGCAGCAGGCCAGCCCGATACGCATCGCCGCATCCGGTCGGATCCACCACCGAGCGGGCTGGCGCGGGCGGGATGTCCAGCTTGCCATCTGCGGTATACACGGTGGAACCGCTGCCACCATGCGTCACGATCAGCGCCGCGACCTGTTCCGATACGTCCGCCTCATCCCATCCGGTGCGGTCCGACATCAGGCTCCATTCGTAGTCATTGACGGTCACCCAGGTCGCCTGGCCGATGAAGCTGCGCAGGTCCTCACCGCTGAACATCGGCAGGCCCTGACCGGGGTCGAAAATGAACGGGATATCCGCTGCAGCAAACTGTTTCGCATGCTGGATCATGCCGTCGCGACCATCCGGGGCCACGATTCCAATCGACACATTGTCTGCATCCGCCACATTGTTCAGGTGCGAATGCCCCATGGCACCAGGATGGAAGGCCGTGATCTGGTTGTTGTCGAGGTCGGTGGTGATGAAGGCCTGGCCGGTATGCTCGGTCAGCACAGTCTGCAGGTAATCGCGGGGCACGCCATGGCTGTCCATCCACTGCGCATAGGGCCCGAAATCGTGCCCCACTGTGGCCATGACATGTCCGACATCGCCCAACAGCTTGAGGTTATAGGCGATATTGCCGGCGCAGCCGCCGAACTCCCGGCGCATCTCGAGGACCAGGAACGACACATTCAGCATGTGCAGCTTGTCCGGCAGGATGTGATTACGGAACTGGTCGTTGAACACCATGATGGTGTCATAGGCCATCGAACCGCAGATCAGTGCCTTGCCAGGCTTAAGGGTGGGCTGCTTCATCCGGTCCTCATTCGTCGTCGGCAATGCGGACCTTCAGGCCCGCCAGCGCTTCGGAAAACTTGATCTGGCAGGAAAGGCGCGAATTCGGCCGGAAGGTGGAGAGATCGCTAAGCAGGTCCTTTTCGTCGGAATGCATGGGCGGAAGTTTCGCCAGCCATTCCGGATCCACATACACATGACAGGTCGCGCAGGCGCACATGCCGCCGCAGACTGCGGCCACGCCATAGTCCAGGTCGCGCAGGTTCTCCATCAATGTGAAACTGGGGTTGCCTTCGACATCGTGCTCGACCCCGTCGCGGTCCTTAACCTTGATCAATGCCATGATGTCGCAGCGCGCCTCTAGGGCTAATGGGATAGCAGGCCATTTTGCCTGCGCCGGCAGGTACTTATCCAGCTTTCGTACTGTTGACTGCGTTCCAGAGTCGGTCCAGGCAGCCAAAGCACTCCCGCTGCAGCGCCAGAACGGCCAGTTCGGCCAGATTCGACAGTCCGGCGCTTCCCAGCAGCCGGTCCAGCCGGGTCTCCAGGCGAGGGTAATAAGTCAACAGACAGGCGATGTCATAGGTCGCATCGGCGATCTGGGCGTATTCCCAGTCGATCATCACCGGCGCGCTGCCCAGCAGGTTGGCGACCTGCAGATCGCCGTGATTGAGCACATTGCTGCCGGCGAGGCCCGAAATGGCCTGCGAAAGGTCACGCACGCGCGACAGCAGGGGCAGGTGCGCGGTGGCTGCTGCGGCGTCTGCCGCCCGCAACTGGTCGATATAGCGGTCGGCGATCAACGAGGCATCGAAAATAGACAGTCCGGCAGGTGTTGGCAGTGCATGCAGTTGCGCGAGCCTTGAGCCCAGTCGCGCAACGCCCTCGGCAGACAGCAGCTGTTCCTCGGTCCACAACGGCGCATCGATGAAGTCCATCAGCAGCCAGCGGCCATCCAGCGCCGCATTGATGACCCGCGGCGCCAGCCCAGCAGCGGCGGCAAGCACGTGGCTGCGCAGCTCCATCTGCGCCGCGGCACCGGGTCGGTCCAGTGGCGGCTGGCGCTGCCGCAATACGAAACGTCCGGCGGCAGTGTCGACCCGCAGCACCAGGTTGCAACCCCGTCCACCAGGCAAGGCCTGCACCAGCCGGGGCGGCTGACCCTCGGCGCATCCCGGGATAAGGGCCAGGATATCTGGCGGAATCATGCTGCCCGCTGATCACGGCGGATCAGCCACCAGCTGCGCAGGCCCAGCACGGAGATGATCAGGTACATCGCAAACAGGCTGGCGGCGACCACCAGTCCCTGCGAGAGAAACAGGAAAATGGAGATCGTGTCGATGACAATCCAGTACAGCCAGTTTTCCAGATAGACGCGTGCCACCAGCCAGGTGGCGAAAAGCCCCGCGCAGGCCACCAGCGAGTCCAAGAACGGAAAGGCTGAATACCCCTCGCCGGCCAGCAGCCGTGCAAGGCCCAGACTCACTGCAATGCAAACCGCCAGCGCCAGCGCATGCCCACGCCAGTTCCATGTCGACACGCGCTGCGCCTGGGTTTCAGGTGCCCAGCTCCACCAGCCGTAAACGGCGGCAGCAACATAGGAGAGCTGCAACAGCGCCTGCATGGGCAGATGCGAGCGGGCCGCAAGTGCCGCGAGGATCAGCGAACTGATGCCCCCAGCCAGCCAGCCCCAGCGGTTGCGACGCATGATGAGCAGGATGTATACCACGCCCGTTGCCACCGCCAGCCACTCCGCGGCACTGGTTGCACGTAGGCTGGCCCACAGGGATGCGGCGCTGGGCACGTCCATGCTAGTTCGCTGCCGGGGCGAGAAATTTGGTCACGAACACGGCCCGCGGACCGGCTTCAAAACTGGACTTTATTTCACGCTGCAATGTTGCGAATACCTCATCCAGGTCGCCGAACACCTGCGTACTCATCGTATTGGTGAGCACCTGCAGCCTGTCATTGCTGCGCAGGCGGTCGATGAACGACTGGATGGCGGGAAGATATTCTTCCGCCAGTGGATACATGCTGATTTCAACGGCGATGTTCATGTTGGTTCCCATTGTTCAGAAGGTGAATGCCAAGCGCACACCAACCTGGCGCGGATCCCCGTTCTGGATATAGCGTTTGGCGGCATAGTCCGGCGGTTCATTGCCGAAGTAGAACCCGCGCACCGCGTAATGCTCATTGAGCAGGTTGCGCGCGTACAGCGTTGCACTCCAGCGCTGCGCCTGGAAGCCAAGTCGCAGATTCACCAGCTGGTATGCCGGTGCGCGCTCGTCATGGCTGGCGCTGAAATAGAAAGCATCGACTGCCTGGAACTCGGCCTGCGCAAACTGGCCACGGGCGCCATGCCAGCCGGCCGAGAGGCCAAGTTGATAGCTGGGCGCATGTGGCGCGTCGCGGCCACCGAGATCGCGGCCCTCCAGCACATAGTCGAGGAACTGCGCGCGCAGCAGCGCCAGCGTAGCGCCGAGACGCAGCGAAGTGACCGGCCGCCAGCCGAGCTCGGCCTCCAGTCCCAGATTGTCGCCACGCGCGGCATTGTCCGTGAGCAGTACGAAGTCCAGTGGATTGCCGGGATCAGCCTGCACCGAGCTCGACACCTGCTGGTGACTGCGGCGCATGTAAAACAGGCTGGTCTGGCTGTCGAAGCGGCCATCGGTAGATTTCGTGCGCAGTCCCGTTTCCAGGCTCCACAGTGACTCGGGCTCGAAGTTGCGCAGCGCGGGATCGATTTCCGCAGCGGTGGGATTGATGCCGCCCGCCTTGTAGCCGCGCGTCAGCGCCGCATACAGCGAACGGCCTTCCGCCACCTGCCAGGTGAGCGCGAAATGACCGCCCGACATCAGATCGACCGGGCTGCTGCGCAGCGCATTGCTGTCGCGATAGCTGGCGCCGCGCCGTTCGAGGCGCACGCCCGCCGAC
>JANPGU010000366.1:0-12291 GCA_031424095.1 Gammaproteobacteria bacterium | reverse complement strand
CGCGGAACAGTTGAACCACGACGCCGGACTCGCGTGACGCCCCAAAGGCAAGTTCGCAGTCCACGGGCCCAATCCCCAGCGGCGCATCTCCTTCGCCATTGATGCAGAAACGGATATCGGGAAAGGTCTGTTGGAATCGATGCAACCGCGGCCGCAGCCACAGCGCCAAGAAGTCCGAGGATGCAGCGATCTGGATGTCATGTCCGCGCTGCATGTCCAGCATCGCAGCCACGTTCTCCAGATCACGGAACGCGCCAACCAGATTCGGCAGCACGGCTGCGAGGGCTGGCGCGGCACGTAGACCCGAACGGCCACGAACCAGCAGCTCGGTTCCAAGGTAGTCCTCAAGCGCCTTGATCCGCTGCCCCACAGCAGCGGGAGTGATGGCGAGACCTGCGGCAGCATCCTTGAGCGAGCCAGTGCGCAACGCGAGTTCCACCGCCTGCAGTGCCCGTAAGCGGGAGAGGGCCATCCCATCGATGCGGGATTCATGATCGCGTTCTGGGCGACTCCGCAGATGAGCGTTGGGCATCTGTTGTTTGCTGCGGCCTGGCAGACCGTGGAAACTACGCGGAACCCACTTCATAGGCCCAGACGCGAAAGCCTTCGAGCACATTCGGACCGAAGGTCATGCTGATGGCAACGTCCGCCGCATCGCGCCCGCGTGCGATCAGCACGCGGCCGATGCGCGGGGTGTTGTTGCGGGCGTCAAAGGTGTACCAGTTGCCGCCGATATAGGCCTCGAACCAGCCGGCGAAATCCATCGGCGCATCCATGGGGGGGATGCGTATGTCGCCCAGATAGCCCGTGCAATAGCGGGCGGGAATGTTCAGGCAGCGGCAGAAAGCGATCGCCAGATGCGCATAGTCCCTGCACACACCCTGACGCTCATTGAATGCCTCGGAGGCGGTCTTGCTGGCACGCGCGAACTGGTATCCAAAGGTGATGTGCTGGTGGACGAAGTCGCAGATCGCCTGCACGCGCGACCAGCCGGGCAGCGTGTTGCCAAAGAGGTTCCAGGCGGCGACGGAAAGATTGTCGGTGTCGCAATAGCGGCTGCCGAGCAGATAGACCAGCGTCTCTTCCGGCAGGTTTTCGACATCGTGCTGAATCGCATTGGGGAATACGGCGTCGGTCCAGCCGCGGTCATTCACCACCGCATCGGCAGTGATGCGCGTAACTCCCGCTGGCACCACCAGCCGTGTGCACCAGTTGCCAAAACCGTCGCGATACAGCACCAGCGGCACGGAGGGGTCGGTGATCATGAAGTCGGGGCGGTCCAGATCGGCAGCCCGTGAGTAGTGGACATTCAGATTCAGGATCATCGGCGTCGGCTGCGGACACCGATACTTCAGTTCATAGCCGATTCGAATCTTCAGGTTGCTTCTCCGCGAAGGTGGCATCTGCTGCCAGCAGTGCCTGTGCCAATCGTTCAGCCCATTCGCGCTGACCGGGCGCTTCGGTAATGAGATCCTGACGGAGCTCGATTCCGACATGCAACAGTCCGCGCTGTTCACCATACACGGGAATGCTGTAGTCCGTACTGTCGCTGACGGCGTAGGGTTCGTTGTCGCCTACAACGAGTGCAGGATCTGCGCGCAGGGCGCGCAGCAGCCGCTGCGCGAATCGACGATCCCTGTTGTATAGCAGCCCGGCGTGCCAGGGGCGCTGCTGATCATGGTAACGAGGCGTGAAACTGTGCACGGCAATGAGAATAGTGCGCCGCTGCTGCGCCTTGCGCAGCGCAAGCTCGGCGCAGATGCGGTCGTGGTACGGTTTAAATATCGCCTGTTCGCGTGCCAGCACATCCGCGGGTGAAACAGCGACGTTGCCGGGAATGGGCGTGGCCTCGCTCATCTGCAGTATCGATTGCTCGCTGCCAGGCGGCCGATTGCAGTCGATGACGAGCCGCGACCAGGTCTGCAGGATCGCGAAGGCATCGAGTCGCTCCGCCAGAAGCTCGGTTACCGCTGCTGCGCCGATATCCCATGCGATGTGGCGCTGCAGATCCAGCGCGGCGACGCCAAGCCCATCAAGTCTTCGCGGGATGCGCGAACCGGCGTGGTCGCAGATGAGGAAAAAGGGCGATTGCCCAAGCTTGCGCGCCACACGGAATGGCGCGGGCTCATCGGCGGCGATCAGTTCATCGCTATGCATGAATGCCTGGACTCAGCAATGCGGCTCGCCAGGCACCGCTGGCAAGCGCCGGAAGACATCACGGACGCCATCGCGCCACTCGCTGCGCAGGCTGTTGAAGTAGGCATCATCCTGTTCGAAGCGATGGCGTGTCCCGAGTTTCAGGCTGTTCCTGACGGTGCACGCCAGGTCAATGGGCATGGCAACCGAAAGATTGCTGCGCATGGTGGAATCAAACGAGACGAGTACGCATTTCATTGCGTCGGCGAGACTCGTGGCCGGCGTGATGACCCGGTCGATGATGGGTTTGCCGTACTTGGTCTCGCCAGTCTGGAAAAACGGCGTGTCGGGACCCGCCTCGATGAAGTTGCCTTCGGCGAAAGTGCGGAACAGCCGCGGCGGCTCGCCTGTGATCTGCCCGCCGATAATGAAGGACGCGTTGAAGGGATTGGGCGTGCCCGCCAGCGGCGCGCCGTCGCGACGCTCCACGTCGCGCACGGCATCGGAAACGATGACCGCGACATCGAACATCGTGCGCGCGCTCCAGATACTGCCGACGGCAGCTTCGGCCTTTTGTTTCAGCATGCTGATCACCGCCTGCGTTCCGGCCAGGTTTCCCGAGCTCAGCAGCACGATCACCCGGTCGCCCGGGCGCTCGAACACCGTCATTTTGCAGAAGGAGGCGAAGTTGTCGACGCCCGCATGGGTGCGGGAGTCGGACGCAAGCACTACGCCATCATTGAGAAGGACACCGACACAGTAAGTCATGAGCCAGTATGGTCCAATAGCGTCTCTCAAAGAAGGGAATAGAGAGTTGGATGGCCTGCCCGCGCCCCGATGCTATTGGTCAGTGCTCGCCATCTGGCTTGCCATCTCCATGGCGGTGCTCGATAGCTCGGTCGCGAGCATCGCCTTGCCCACCATCGCCGACCAGCTCCACGCGTCGGCGGCCGTATCCATCTGGATCATCAACGCCTACCAGCTGGCGATCACCGCGCTGCTGCTGCCGCTGGCTGCGCTGGGTGATCGCAACGGCTACCACCGTGTCTACCTGCCGGGACTTGCCGTTTTCATCGCCGGTTCGGTTGCCTGCGCGCTTGCCAACAGCCTCGCAACGCTGATTGCGGCGCGCATGTTCCAGGGCATCGGTGCCGCAGCGATCATGAGCATGAACACGGCCATGGTGCGCGCCACATAGCCACACGCCATGCTTGGCAAGGGCATCGGCTACAACGCGCTGGTGCTGTCGCTGTCTGCCGCGGCTGGTCCCAGCGTCGCGGCGCTGATCCTGAGTGTCGGCTCCTGGCCGTGGCTGTTCCTGGTAAACGTGCCCTTCGGCCTCGCCGCATTGCTCATCGGCATGCGGGCGCTGCCAAAGAGCACGGGCCATGGCGGACGGCCGAACTACATCTCTGCGACATCGAGCGCGATTGCACTCAGCGCACTGGTGTTCGGCATCGAGACACTGGCGCGTGGCGAGTGACAGAGCGGGGCGCCGCTACTCACCCTTGGCGTGGCTGCGGGCGTGCTGCTGGTTCGCAGGGACTGGACTCGTCCAGCGCCCCTGCTGCCCCTTGATTTGCTGCGGATTCCCATCTTCTCGCTGTCCATTGCCACATCGGTCACGTCCTTCGCAGCGCAGATGCTCGCCCTGGTTGCATTGCCATTCCTTTTGCAGGGCGTATTCAATCGCGGTGTGGTGGAAACCGGCCTGCTGATGACGGCGTGGCCCCTAGCCGTTGGTGTCACGGCGCCTCTGGCAGGAAGGCTCGCCGACCGATATCGCGCCGGACTGCTGGGCGGCATCGGGCTCGCACTGTTCGCGCTCGGATTGCTGTCGCTCTCGATGCTGGGTCATTCGGCACGCGACGGCGACATGCTCTGGCGAATAGCCTTGTGTGGCGCCGGCTATGGCTTCTTCCGGTCGCCCAACAACCGCACCATTGTCAATGCCGCGCCCCGCACGCGCTCCGGCGCAGCCGGCGGCATGCTGGCGACGGCACGATTGCTGGGACAGACCTGCGGTGCCGTGTTCGTAGCGGCGGGATTTCACTGGATGGGGGTCGCATCCGGCCCGATGCTGCTGCGCTGTGCCGCTGTGGCGGCCCTGCTCGCCGCCGTCATCAGCATGCTGCGATTGCAGGTACCCGTCTGAAACGGTCAGAAGATCGCCGTGACTACCATCAGCAATCCCAGCAGCGAAACGATCCACACCAGCGTCCGGATCACCGGAATGCCGATAACGTAGATCGGCAGATAGACGGCTCTCGCCAGGAGGTAGATCAGCGCTCCGAGCTCCGCCAGGCGCCCATCCCGACCACTGGCGATTGCGCACACGACGGCCGCCGCGAAGAACGGGAAGGTCTCGAGAAAATTGCGGGACGCCCGCTCGGCACGCGCCGCGTGCGCTGGCACCGGTGCCTGTTCGCCATCGCGATTGCCCGCATTCCATTTCACGCCACGGCTGGCAGTGACTAGCGCGCCGGCCAGCAGGATGTGGAACAGACCCAGCAGAATGCTGAGAGCCAATATCGAATTCAGTGTGCCGAACATCTGCGTCTCCGGTTTACAAGGCGTCCCAATACTGCTCCATCCGCCTGCGCATCGCTGCATCCGGCAATAGCCCGCGCCCGGCCCCCTGGTTGTCGCGCAGGTGCTCAAGGTTGGTCGTACCGGGAATGACCGCGGTGACGGCCGGGTGTGAGAGGTTGTATTTCAGCATGAACTGCGCCCATGTGGTGGCGCCGAATTCCGCCGCGAATGCAGGCAACTGCTTGCCCGCCACGCGCGCAAAAAGGCTGGCATTGCGGCCACCGAGTGGCACATTGTTCAGCACAGCGATGCCGCGCTGCGTGGCTGTTGGCAGCAGATCCCTGGCCGCCTCGCGATTGGCGATCGAATAGTCGACCTGCACGAAGTCGAGCGGGTGTCTGCGCATCACCTCGAGGAACTCGGCATGCTGGCGAGGCGCTGCAGTAGTCGCACCGATATAGCGGATGCGCTTCTCCTGCTTGTACTCGCGCAGCAGCGGCATCAGGTCGTCGAAGCGCACCAGGCTGTGGACCTGCAGCAAATCGATGACGCCGGTGCGCAGGCTCACGAAGGACTGGTCGACGAGTGCCCGGTTGATGTTGGCATCCGCCTGTGGATCAGAGACAGGTTTGGTGGCAATGAAGTAGCGGTCGCGGTTGCCAAGCTCGGCGAGCAGCTTCCCGATTACGGCTTCGGAACGACCATAGCCGCGCGCCGTATCGATGACCCGGCCGCCCCGCGAAGGAAACTCCCGCAATACATCCCGGCGCGCGGCCAGGTCCGCAGGTGCTTCCACGTCGTAGGCGTTGCTGCCAATGCCGACGACAGGAATGCGCTCACCGGTCGAAGGAATGACGCGAACGATCGGGGCCTGTATTGCTGGCGCTGGCGCTGGCGCTGCCGCCGATGCGAGGCGCGCGGTGGTGGCCGCGATGGCACCTTGCAGCAGCGTCCGGCGCGTGATGTTCATGACTGCCCCGCTCCGGCGCCAGGCTGCGTCAGATCGCCAGCCGACCGGTGCTGTCACCGAAGTGCTCGCTCTCGGCGCCGAGCTTGGCCAGCAGCGCCAGCAGCAGGTTCGACATGGGGGTTCCTTGCGGCTGCAGCAGATGCCGATTGCCCTGCAGGGTGCCACCTGCCCTGCCGGCCAGCACCACCGGCAACGGATCATGATTGTGGGAATTCCCATCGCTCATGCCACTGCCATACATCACCAGCGAGTGGTCGAGCAGCGTGCCATCACCGTCCGGGGTCTTCTGCAGCCGTTCCAGAAAATACGCCAGCAGCCCGACGTGATACCGGTTCAGCACCGCGAAGCGGGCCTTGTTGTCCTCATTGTTCGAATGGTGCGACAGGATATGGAAAGAGTCGCGGATGCCGCTCTTCGGATACACGGCATTGCTGAGTTCCTTCGCCAGCATGAAGGTGCAGATACGGGTGATTTCGGTCTGCCAGGCCAGTGCCGTCAGATCCAGCATCAGCTTGATATGCTGCTCCACATCATCCGGAATGCCATTGGGCTTGATGGGCACTGGGATGTCGCCCGCCACGCGCTCGCCTGCCTGCGCAATGCGCCGCTCGATCTCGCGCACATCGGTGACGAACTGGTCCAGACGCTGCCGGTCGACGGGTGGCAACTGGCGATCCAGGCCACGCAGCTGGTCAGCAACGGAATCCAGCAGGCTCAGCGACTGTGCCCGCCGCGCGCTGCGCTGCGCCGGATCGGCGCCATCGCCAAACAGCTGCTCGAACAACACCTGCGGGTTGTTCTGCATGGGCAGCGGCGCGAGCTCCCCCTGCCAGGAAAGCGTGTTGCGATATGCGCAACTCAGGCCTTCGCCGCAGTTCATGCTGCTGTCCTCGATCATCAGCTCCAGGGACGGAAACGGCGTATCGCGCCCCAGCGTCTTCGCGGCAACCTGATCCATCGTGACACCGAGTTTGGGCTGCGCGCCCGCTGCGGCCTTGGCACCACTGAGGAAAGTGGCAGATGAACGATTGTGGTTGCCGGTGGCGCCACCGGGACCATAAGCCAGTGGATGCGTGAGCTGCGAGATCACGTTGATCTGCGCGCGGAAAGGTTCCAGTGGCTTCAGGATTTCGCTGAACGTGAAGTCTGCGCCCGTATCCACCGGCGTCCAGCGCGACATGGTGGCGCCATGCGGAATGTAGATAGCACCAAAACGCGGCCGGATCCTTGGCGCAGCAGACATGGCGGGACACATGGCGTCGAGCAGGGGCAGCGCCAGCAACGCGCCCACGCCGCGCAGTACGGCGCGGCGCGAGATATGTCGACGGGTGATGAAGTGCGCCATCTACTCGCTCCCCTGCCGGAATGCCGGACTCTGCACCACACCCATGACCAGCGTGCCCAGACGATAATCATTGCGCGCCGCCTGCTGCACGATGCTGCGCACTGCCGGCATGTCACCGTAGTCCACCGCGCGACCCAGCGCATAGGTCATGAGCCTGCGGGTGAAATTGGTGACAAACAGGTCGGTGCGCGCCAGCAGCGCCATCGACAGGTCGTCGGGTCCATTGATGCGGGTGCCGTCCACCAGCGTGCCGCGCGCATCCACCGCGGTATCGCCGTCACGCTCGCGCCAGGCCCCGATGGCATCGAAGTTCTCGAGGGCGAATCCCACTGGGTCAATCACGGCATGGCAGGACGCGCAGGATGGATTGGCGCGATGCGCCTCGAGCCGCTCGCGCACCGATGAGGTAAGCACATGACTGCCGTCGCCGTCGATGTTGGTCTCGACACCAGGTGGCGGCGCAGGGGGTGGGGAACCCAGGATGTTGCCGAGTATCCACGCGCCGCGCAGCACCGGCGATGTGCGCGTTGCGGTGGAGGTGATGGTGAGCACGCTGCCGTGGCCCATCAGCCCGTGACGGTGCGCGTCGGGCGGCAGCGCCACCTTGCGGAAGTGGGAACCGCGCACGCCAGGTATGCCGTAGTGGCGTGCGAGACGCTCGTTGAGGAATGTGTAGTCGGCATTGAGAAGCTCTGTGACTGGTCGATCCTGTGCGAGCACCCAGCGCACCAGCGAGCGCGTCTCTTCGATGAATCCCTCGCGCAGGTTCTCGTCGAACCCGGTCACCTCGGGTGTGACCGCAGCCAGTTCGCGCAGGAACAGCCACTGACCGGCGAAGTTCTCGACCAGCGCCTCCGCCCGGTGATCGGCCAGCATGCGCTTCACCTGGACCGCAAGCACCTCGGGACGGTGCAACCGCTTGGCCACGGCCAGGTCGATGAGCTGCTGGTCGGGAATACTGCTCCACAGGAAGAACGACAGCCGCGAGGCGAGCGCGAGATCGCCCGCCTGCTGCCGGAAACGAAACAGGAAACGCGGATCGATGAGGATGCGTGACAACGCCTGCTGGATGCCTGCGTCAAAGCCACCTTCTGCACGCCCGCGTTCATAAAACTGCATGATGACGGCGAGATCTGCAGGACGTTGCGGCCCGCGAAATGCGCGCGACGCGAGGTTGGTGACAATCTCTTCGGCGCAGTGGCGCATTTCATTGGACATGGCAGGATTGCACGAAAAGATACGGCGCCGGCTTTCGGTCTCGCCGGGGCCGGTAACCTTGAACGGACCACCAATCTCCACCGAATCGATTCCGCCTTCCACCCGGTAGACGGAATAGATGTCGTTCACACCGGCCGGTCGTTGCAGGTCGAAGATCGCGGCCGTCAGCACATGCTCACCGGCTTTCACCGGCAGGCGGAAATCACGCTGATTTCGCACGTCGAGCCGCCGTCCGTCCAGCGCCACATCGATCTGTGCAGCACCGTTACGCGCCAGCGCAAAGCCACCGCGCACGCTGAAGTGATACTCGGCATCAAGTGGAAAGTAATGCGTGATGCGCACACCGCCGCGCGACCCCAATGGGAGGCCTTCCAGATGCTGGTCCTGCGCCAGCGTTTCCGGGGTCTGGTAGATGGCAGTGGTCTCGGTGGCGGTGAGATCGCCGACTGCCAGGCGCGAGAGCTTCATGGCCGCAGTGGTGTAGCCCTGGATCAGCGCCGGTGAAATGCCGAGGCCCGAGGCCACGTTATCAAAGCCTTCACTGGCATCGTCCGGCGGCAGCAGGCTGGCGACATCCACCTGCAGTGCGAAAAGGTCGCGAATGGCGTTGGCGTACTCGACGCGATTCAAACGGTGCAACGCAGGCGGTGCAACAGCAGGCACCGCTGCAGCATCCAGCTGGTTCTCAAGCAGATGGACAATGGCCTGTGTGTCGCGCGAGGCGGGACGTTTTTCACCGGCAGGCGGCATCATGCCCGCACGCAGTTTGAGCACCACCTTTTCCCATTCGGCGGCATTGTTGCCGACGTGCCCGTGGTCGACTGCGCCGAGATCCAGCCCGCCAGCCCAGTCTTCGGAGTTGTGGCACGACATGCAGTACTTGTCGGTGACCGCGCGCAAGTCGATTGCCGACCACGCGCACACCGGCGCCAGGGACATGATGAGCAAGGCGAGTCGGGCAATCGAGCGCATCAATGCACCGCCGCACTGCGTGTCTGCAGCAGTTTCGTGACCAGCGCAATCGATGACGGCTTGGGTTCCGGCGGATGCGTCGCCAGGAACACGCCTTTGGCCCAGTCCAGCGCCGAGCGGTGTTCCTTGTCCTGCGCTGTCAGGTCAGCCCCCTGCTCCACCAGGTAGCGGATGATGTCGTCCGAACCGCGATTGGCCGCACCATGGAGCGCGGTGATGCCCATCGAGTTCGCCTGGTTCACATCCATGCCCAGCTCGCGACACAGCTTCACCGCGGCGAGCAACTGCTCGGGGCCCTCGGTCCAGGTCTGCGCCACAACCCAGTTCACGCCGGCCGCGGCCATCAACGGTGAAGTGCCCTCGAAAGTGTCGATGCGCGGATCGGCGCCATGCGCCAGCAGCAGCTTCATCACTGTGACGTCACCCGCGAGCGCAGCGGTGAGGAATGGAGTCTGCCCGGTGAAGTCCACCCACTCCAGCGAACCGGTAATTTCCAGCAGGTGATTGCGGAAAGGTGGCGTTTCCCTGGTGCGCGCATTGACATTGGCGCCGGCCGCGATCAACGCCTCGATCAGCTTTAGCACCGGCGCGCGATCGATGCCGTTCTTGAAGTTCGCGTTATGCACATAGAGGTTGCGTACGTTCACCGCTTCCCACAGGGGACTGCGGCCATACCAGTCCTGCGCATTCACGTCACTGCCCTGTGCGAGCAGAAACTGCGCTGCCGCCATGTTGTTGCTGGAGATGGCCATCAGCAATGGCGTGATGCCATTCGCCTCGCGCGCATTCAATTGTGCCCCCGCCTTCAGCAGCAGCTTCGCCACCTCCACGTGATCGTGCCTCGCGGCGTAATGCAGCGGGGTCAGGCCACCTGGCTGTGGCTCGCGACGGCCACGGTTGGCTGGCACACCGCCACGCAGGATGCCGACGCCGAATCCGAATCCCGGCACGGAGTTCGGCGCTATGAAAGCTGGCGCATTACCTACCTTCGTGGCCACATTGGCTGCGGCGCCAGCGGCCAGCAGCGTTGCCACGATGTCCGCATGGCCGGCGCGCGCTGCGAACATCAGCGCAGTCTGGCCGTAGCGCGCGTCGCGCACATCCACTGCGGCGCCGTACTTCAGCAGCGACTGCACCACCTGCAGCACGCCTGCCTGAGCTGCGCGCATCAGCAGTGTCTCGCCGGTTGGCTCCAGCTGGCTGGCATTGGCGCCGGCCTGCAGCAGCAGCGTGACCATTGCAGTATTGCCGTTGGCAATGGCGATGCTCAACGGACTAACCTTGCGCTCGGTGAGTCCGTTGGGATTGGCGCCGGCCTTAAGCAGCCTGTCCGCGCCGGCCAGATCGTCCGCATCCACGCGCCAGTGCAGGGCCGGTGTGCCGAACTGTCCCGGCGCATTGGGATCAGCCCGCGACTTGAGCAGGGACTGCATCGCCACCGCATCGCCGGCCATCGAAGCATCGGCCACGGTCGCGCCGGCCGCCGATGCCAGTGGCGCAGCCAGAAAGGCCATTACCCAGATCCATACCCCGTGGTGCATTTCTATGTGCAACCTTGCTTCTGCCGTTGGCAGGTTTAGCATGTGCGAACGACAGTGGCTATACAAACGGGGATCAAGATCGTGCTCAAACCGACACCTCCTGACCGACGCGGCATTATCACAGCCGGCCTGGCCCTGGCAGCCAGCACTTTGTTGCCCGCGGGCCGCGATGCGCGGGCTGCCGAGCCTGCTGCCGACCACGGACCTGGCGACGCGAAATTGCTGCCGGGATTCAGGGTCGAGCGAGTCAAAACTACTGGCGCGGAACTACATGTCGCGATTGGCGGCAGTGGTCCGCCCCTGCTGCTCATCCATGGTGCGCCGCTGACCCATCTGTCCTGGTACCGCGTGGCGCCGGAGCTTGCCAGGAAATACACGGTCATCGCGCCCGACCTGCGCGGCTATGGTGACAGCAGCAAGCCGGCGGATGGCGACAACCATATCAATTATTCAAAGCGGAGCATGGCGCAGGACAAGCTGGAACTGATGCGCCACTTCGGCTTCGAACGCTTCGCTGTGGTCGGCCACGATCGCGGTGGGCGCGTGGCGCATCGCCTGGCGCTCGATCACCCCGAGGCCGTCACGCGCATGGCCGTGCTTGACATCGTGCCTACCCATTACCTCTACACGCATGTGACCAAAGCCTTCGTCGATGCGTACTTCCACTGGTTCCTGTACATCCGGCCGGCGCCATTTCCCGAAGACATCCTCAATCGTGATGTGGTGGCCCAGTTCGGTCGCGCCGGCACACCGGAACTGCGCGAGGAATACCTGCGCGTCTATCGCAATCCCGCCGCCGTGCATGGCATGTGCGAGGACTATCGCGC
The DNA here is from genome assembly GCA_031424095.1 of Gammaproteobacteria bacterium. Lineage (GTDB taxonomy): Bacteria > Pseudomonadota > Gammaproteobacteria > Steroidobacterales > Steroidobacteraceae > ZC4RG30. The sequence continues at coordinate 750 of JANPGU010000366.1, read as the reverse complement.
CTCCGCCGGCATCGACATGACCTACGACGAGGCGGATCTGGCGAAAAAGATCGCCTGCCCGCTGCATGTGCTGTGGGCCAGCGACGGTGCCATGGGACGCATGTACGACGTGCTCGGCATCTGGAAAGAGCGCGGCACCAAGGTGACCGGTGCCGCGCTGACGGGCGGGCACAATCTGCAGGAAGCCAATCCAGACGGTGTGCTGGCGCAACTGCAGCCGTTCCTGGCGGGCTGAAAAACAAGAACAAGCCGCAATTGCAGCGGGGTTGAGGCATGAACCGAGTGGGGATGCTCGTGCTGGGCATGGCGGTTTGCGCCGTGGGGCACGCTGCTGTGCCGAATCCGGCTCCGGTTCCGCCGGCGGCGCCTGCGGCGGCCAAGACTCCGCCCCCAGCGCCCACACCCTTCGAACTTGCTCTGGTCGACATGCAGGGGCAGAAGAGGCTGTTGGGCACGCTGCCGGACTACGTGTTCGCGCCGCGCGTTTCACCCGATGGCACAAAGGTGGCATTCGAGCTGGCGGATGCACGCACCGCTGCAAATCAACCACAGGTACTGCGCCTGTATGTAGCCGAGCTTGGCAAGCTGGACCAGCGACGTGCGCTGCAGCCCACGGTCACCACTTCGCAGAACCTGGCGCCGGTCTGGTCGGATGACGGCGACTGGATCGCGTTCATGGCGCAGGGCAATGGCGCGGACGAGATCTTCTGGCAGCGGGCGGATGGATCCATTCAGCCGAAACTGCTGGTC
>JANPGU010000365.1:0-22561 GCA_031424095.1 Gammaproteobacteria bacterium | reverse complement strand
GTGATCTTGCGGCTGTAGCGCAGCTCGTGCACGAAGCGCTTCATCATTTCCTCGTCTTCCGACACGTTCGGATTGAGGAACTTCAGGATCAGGCGGTCGTCGACCACCGTGTCTTCCATCAGCAGCACGGTGCCGAAGGCGCCCTTGCCGATGCGCTCGATGAACTTGTAGCGGCCTTCCACGATGTCGCCATTGCGCAGGCTGGTGATGTCCAGCTTGGTCGCTGCCGCCACGGGCTGCTCGACCGGTGGCAGCATGGGCTTGATCTCGGCTTCTTCCGTGGGCAGGGCGCGCGAGCCATCCGCGCTGCCGCCACTGGACGAGTTGCTGACCGAAGCGGCCCGCGTGCCGCCGCCGCCCACCACCATGGTGCCGCCGGTTTCCCCGGCCAGGCGCGCCGCCAGCTCCCGCAATGCCGTGCCGGCGACATTGGCAATCGTGGCGTCCGCATTCTGCATCTGGGACTGCAACTGCTGCCGCACATGCTCTGCCCGACGCTCGTCGCTGATGTGGACCAGTGCCTGCATGGCCTCGATGCGCAGTTCCTTCTCCGGACGCGACAGGAAGGGCAGCAGCACCTCGACGTGTTTCGGTTCACCCAGCCGGCCGATGGCACGCACCACCACGGCTAGTGAACGCGGTGGCGTGGTCGCCAGCATTTCGAGCAGGCGCGGCACCGCGCGCTTGCTGCCGATCTCCGCCAGCGCGTCGACCGATCGCTCGCATACCCACCAGTCCTGGTCTTTCGTGGCCTCGATGAGATGACTGACCGCGCGTTCGTCCTTGGTCTGGTTCAGGATCTCGATCGCGGCGCGGCGGATGTCGTCATCCTTGTCGCGCGCCAGCTGCAGCACGGCATCGATGACCTTGGGGCCGCCGATCTTGCCCAGTGCATCGCCGGCGCGGCTGCGCACCCACCAGTCGTCATCCTTGATCGCCTCGAGCAGGAACTTCACCGACTTCGCGTCGCCGATCTCATTGAGCACTTCGACCGCAGCGCGGCGCGCATACTCGTTTTCGTCCTTCAGCACGGCGATCAGATGCTTGATCGTCTCCGGATCATTGGCACGGATCAGCACATCGATGGCGCGGTTCTGCACGTCGATTTCAGCGTCGCGCAGCATCGGGCAGATGGCGGCGACGTCCACTGGGCCGTCCATGCGCGACAACGCGGCGAGGGCCGCCGAGCGGATCATCTTGTTGTTGTCGCGCAGCTGGCTCTGCAGGGCGCGCTTGACTTCCGGCTTGTTGAACTTCGACAGGATGTTGATGATGTGCATCCGGGCGATCGGATCCTTGCCCTCGATGCGGCTGGTGAGTTCGCCCAGCGCGTTTTCATCGGCAATCTCGGCCACGATGCGGAACAGCGCGGCCTTCTCGTTGGCCTCCTGCGCGTAGGCCGCTGCCAGCAGTTCGCGCAGGTTGAATCGGTCACGCTGGCCATGGATGACTTCCAGCAACGAGGACTTCGCAACACCCTTGACGTTCAGTGCGTCGAGCAGCAGGCCCGGTGAATAGCCGCGACTGCTGCTCAGCGCCCAGGCGATGCCCGCGGAGATGCGTGGCCCGCCATCGCAGAGTCCCTGCACGTACAACGGAAAGGTCTTGTTGGTGACCAGCGCCGAGAGCACATCGACCAGCGCCACGGTGGCGTTCTTGTCCGCATCGGCCAGGGACTGAATAACGGGCTCGATGGCGCCCGGGCCCATCGCCTTGAGCTTGGCAACGGACTTCAGGGTTTCCTCGCCCAGGGGCTTGTCCGTCGACTTGATCTGGACGATCAATCGATCCGAACGCAGGTTCGTGAAAAAGCCCATTACTGCATCTGTTGCGAGAAGCCTCGGGTGACTGCTGGATTATGCCACAGCGCCTCCTGCTGACAGCTGCGACGGGGCGCGCACTGCTAGAATCGCCTCCCTGATCAGGATCACGATTTTTCGCAGGCGGCAAGATGACCGAACTGGATATGACTGCTTCGGCGCGCGCAGCGATCGAGGCTTACAGCGACCCCTGGCTCGGCCAGACCCTGGGCGAGCTGCGAGCGCTCACGGCGCTGACCATGACGGCGACGGAGGTCCAGGTGGCTGTGCGCCTGCCCGTGCCTGTACAGGGTTATGAGTCCGCGCTGGCACCCGCCCTGCAGGCTGCCCTGGCGCGCACTGGAATGGCGCAGCGACTGGTGCTCGAGCTCAGCGCGGACATTGCTGCCCGTGCCGTCCAGCGGCCTCTCAAGCCCATGTCCGGTATCCGCAATATTGTGGCAGTGGGTTCGGCCAAGGGTGGGGTGGGCAAGTCCACCGTGGCCGCAAACCTGGCGCTGGCCTGGGCGGCGATGGGGGCAAGGGTGGGGCTTCTGGATGCGGACATCTACGGGCCCAGCCAGCCGCTGCTGCTGGGAGTCGAAGGTCAGCGCCCGCAGACGGTGGAGAACAAGCGGATCATCCCGCTGCAGGCGCATGGCGTGAAGCTGATGTCGATCGGACTGCTGATCGACGCGGGCCAGCCCGCGATCTGGCGCGGCCCGATGGTGACGCAGGCGCTGACGCAGCTGCTGGCGGACACCGAATGGGGCGAGCTCGACTACCTGGTCATCGACCTTCCGCCAGGCACCGGCGACCTGCAGCTGACGCTTGCACAGAAGGTGCCGGTGGCCGGCGCGATCGTCGTGACCACGCCGCAGGAGATTGCCGTCACCGATGCACGCAAGGGCCTGCGCATGTTCGAGAAGATGTCGATCGCAGTGCTGGGCGTGGTGGAGAACATGAGCACCCACCTGTGCACGAACTGCGGGCATGAGGATGCAATTTTTGGCGACGGTGGTGGCGCGCGCCTGGCGCAGGAGTGCGGGGTGGCATTGCTCGGCAAACTGCCGCTCGACACGCGCGTGCGCGCCGAATCCGACAGCGGCCGGCCCACCGTGGTGACGGCGCCGGATTCGCCCCGCGGACAGAAGTATTTCGAGCTGGCGCGCAGCGCCGCCGCGGCACTGGCGCAGCGCCCGCGCGACCGCAGCAGTTCATTCCCGGGTGTTGTTGTAGAGAGAGCGTCATGAGCATCAAGTCCGACCACTGGATCCGCCGCATGGCCGCGGACCAGCAGATGATTGAACCCTTCGAAGCCGGGCAGGTGCGCGAAACCAGTGCCGGGCGCATCGTCTCTTATGGCACCTCGAGCTATGGCTACGATGTGCGCTGCGCGCGCGAGTTCAAGATCTTCACCAACATCAACAGCACGATTGTCGATCCGAAGAACTTCGATCCGCAGAGCTTTGTCGATGTGCAGTCCGATGTCTGCATCATCCCGCCGAATTCGTTCGCGCTGGCACGCACCGTGGAATATTTCCGCATTCCGCGCAATGTACTGGTGGTTTGCCTGGGAAAATCAACCTATGCGCGCTGCGGCATCATCGTCAACGTGACGCCACTGGAGCCGGAGTGGGAAGGTCATGTGACGCTGGAGTTCTCGAACACGACCACGCTGCCGGCGAAGATCTATGCCAACGAGGGCGTGGCGCAGATGTTGTTTTTCGAGTCGGATGAAGTCTGCGGCACTTCCTACAAGGATCGTGGCGGCAAGTATCAAGGCCAGCAGGGTGTGACGCTGCCGAAGGCCTGATCGCGCCTTGCTAGTGGCTAATGCCGTCGATGGCGAGGTTCTTCACCGCCATCGACCACTGCACATCCTTGCCGTCGCGCCGCTCGACCTTGAGCGGCAGGTAGCCCAGATCCGGTGCGCACCAGAACCAGGTGCCATTGTTGGAACCCGGACGGCTGCTGCGAAAGATCACGGTGCGGTGTTCGCCCATCGCCGTGCGCAGCGTTTCGCTGCCCTCGGCGGTGTAGATGTATTCCTTGATGCGGTCCTTGTCGATCAGCACGAAGCGCTGCGGCGTACGGCCGGACAGCAGTTCATGCATCAGCGCCACCTGCACGGACATGGTGTCGAGCAGGCCGGGTTGCGTCGGCAGGTCGACTTTCTTCTTTTCCGCCACGCCGGTAACGCGGCCGCGGCTCCAGTCGAAATTGAGCTGCTGGTCTTTTTCCGTGCTCGAAGCGCCGTCATCGCTGTTGAACTGTTCGGGCACGATCTTGTTGTCACGCAGGGTGAAGGTGCTGCGTGACGCAAGTTCCGCCGGCATCGCGAGACGGAACAGGCCGCGCGCAAAACTGCGCGAGCTGTAGGACCAGCGTCCATCCCCCAGGCTCTGCAGCTCGAGATCGGCTGAGCCGGCCGACATGCTGTGCCAGGTAATGGCGTAGCTGGCCTTGAAAGGTCGCAGTTCGGGGGAGGGCTGGGCAAACAGCGGTGCGCTGAAAGCCAGCACGGCGACCACGGCGAGGCGCCAGACGGACATGCGCTGAGCGGGGTTCATCGCAGCTGCACAGGGGCCGTCAGCGGCACTCCATCCAGCGTTGGCCTGCCGGCATTCCAATGCAGGCGGCCTTGGGTAAACCATTCAATCACCATGGGATAAATGATGTGTTCGCCAGCATGAACGCGCGCTGAAAGGCTGGCAACACTGTCACCTGCAATGACTGGCACCACCGATTGCGCCAATACGGGGCCGCCGTCGAGCTCGGCGGTGACGAAATGCACGCTGGCGCCGTGTTCCCGATCGCCGGTCGCAAGCGCGCGCGCGTGGGTATCGAGGCCCTTGTGCCGCGGCAGCAGCGACGGGTGGATGTTCAGCATGCGGCCGCTGTAACGGGCCACGAAATCCGCCGACAGCACGCGCATGAAGCCCGCCAGCACGATGAGGTCGGCATGCGTTGAGTCGATGGCTGCGGCGAGCGCGGTTTCGAAGGCTGCGCGGTCGGGCCGGCCGGCGCTGCGGAAGGCAAAGCGCTCCACCAGCGCAGTGCTCAGGCCCTGCGCCTGCGCCCGCGCCAGGCCCGCGGCGGTGGCCGTATCGGCGATGACAGTGATGTCGGCGTTGATCTGTCCTGCTCTGCAGGCCTGCGCGATGGCGAGCATGTTGCTGCCTGCGCCCGAGATCAACACGGCCAGGCGCATGCGCCGGGGTTCAGTCGTCGATGACGACACCGGCACTTCCAGGGCGGATCACGCCGATGAGGGAGGCCTGTTCGCCCTGCGCCTGCAGCAGCTGCAGCGCCTGCGCGACATGGGTCGGCGGCACCACGACCACCATGCCGATGCCGCAGTTGAAGGTGCGGTGCATTTCAGCAGCGGCGATGGAGCCGGTTGTGGCGAGCCAGTCGAACAGCGGATCGCGATGCCACTGGCTGCGGCGCAGATGCGCTTCCATGCCCTCGGGCAGTACCCGCGGAATGTTGTCGGTCAGGCCGCCGCCGGTGATATGCGCATAGGCCGATACCGGCAGCGCGGCTGAGAGCGCCAGCATGCTCCTGACGTAGATGCGGGTGGGCTCGAGCAGGCGGTCGAACAGCGTCCTGCCGGCGAGCATGGTGGTGTCGTCGGCGCCAGCCACTTCAATGAGCTTGCGCACCAGCGAATAGCCGTTCGAGTGCACGCCGGACGAAGCCAGGCCGATGATGGCATCACCGGCACGCACGCGGCTGCCGTCGATCACTTCGCTGCGCTCGACCACGCCAACGCAGAAGCCGGCGAGGTCGTAGTCATTGCCGTGGTACATGCCGGGCATTTCGGCGGTCTCACCGCCGACGAGTGCGCAACCGGCCTGCATGCAACCCTCGGCGATGCCCTTGATCACCGATTCGGCGCGGTCCACCGACAGCTTGCCGGTGGCGTAGTAATCGAGAAAGAACAGCGGCTCGGCGCCCTGCACGGCCACGTCGTTGACGCACATCGCCACCAGGTCGATGCCGATGCGGTCATGGCGGTTGGTGTCGATGGCCAGGCGCAGCTTGGTGCCTACGCCATCGGTGCCAGAAACCAGCACCGGCTCGCGATATTTCTGCGGCAGTCCCACCAGCGCGCCAAAGCCGCCGACGCCGGCCAGCACTTCCGGGCGCATCGTGCGGCGTACGATGGGTTTGATGCGATCGACCAGAGCATCGCCTGCGTCGATGTCGACGCCGGCATCGCGATAGGTGAGGCCGGTGGATTTATGCATTTTCGAGATCGCCTGTAGCGAGGGTGTTGGCCGGGTACCGGCTGCGATATTGTATAGGACTTCAGCGGCTCAGCTCGCGCCATGCGCCATATACCCAACATCATCTGCCTGTTCCGGATCGCACTGATCGTGCCCTTGCTGCAGGCCATGCTGGCCGGCTCGCAGGCGCAGATCCTGGTGCTGTTCTGCGTGGCTGCGGTATCCGATGCGCTGGACGGTTACCTTGCCAAGCGTTTCGGCTGGACTTCGGAACTGGGCCGCTTCCTCGACCCCATGGCCGACAAGCTGCTGCTGGTGTCGGTGTTCATCACTGCGGCCTGGCTGGACATCGCGCCCTGGTGGGTGGCGGCGGTGGCCGTGGCGCGCGATCTGATCATTGCCGGCGGCGCGCTCATGTACCGGGTGTGGTTCGGCAAGCTGCGCGGCCGGCCCACCCTCATCAGCAAGATCAACACCGGCGTGCAGATCATGTATCTGCTGGCCGTGATCCTCGCCAGTGCCGTGGGTTTTCCACCGCGGGAGATCATCGACGCGCTGGCGGCCGTCATGGTGGTGACTACCGTTGCCAGTGGCGTGGACTATGTAACAAGCTTCCTGCAGCGTGCATTCGCGCAGCTGCCAGCCGCATGACGGCATCGGCACCTGCGCGCGGAGATCATTCTTGAGACAGCTCTCTCTGGGCATGCGGCTGCAGGATCGCGCGGTGTTCGCAAGTTTTCTGCCCGGCAACAACATGCTGGCGCTGGCGGCAGCGCAGGCGCTTGCCGCTGGCAATGGCAATGGCAATGGCAATGGCGATGCGTTGCTGTATCTGCATGGCGTAGGCGGCACCGGCAAGTCGCATCTGCTGCAGGCATTCTGTGCGGCTCTGCCTGGGGCTGGATATTTCCCACTGGCGCAGTTGCGGGAGCTGGGATCTGAGGTGCTCGAAGGCCTGGCTGGCCTGCCGGCGGTGGCGATTGATGATCTGCAGGCGGTGGCAGGAGACGTTGCCTGGGAACGCCAGCTGTTCGGGCTCTACAACGAGTGCCTGGCACGTGGCACGCGGCTGGTGGTGGCAGCGCCTGCGCCGGCTGTGGCAGCGGGCGTCAGCCTGCCGGATCTGCGCTCACGCCTGGCCGCCATGCCGCATTTCGCGCTGCGGCCGCTCGACGAAGCACAGCAGCGCGAAGCGCTGCAGTTACGGGCCGCGCAGCGCGGCATCGAATTGCCCGATGAAACACTGCATTACCTGCAGCGGCGTTTTGCGCGCGACATGAGCCGGCTGCACGACCTGCTGGATCGACTGGATCTGGCCTCACTGCAGCAGCAGCGGCGGCTGACCGTCCCGTTTATCCGGCAGGTGCTGGGCGAGCCGAACTGAGCGCAAGCGCGATGCGGGCCACGCGCCGCCCGAGGGCGCGTGCGAGCGCGGCTTCTTCTTCGGCCAGACTGCCGTCGGCGCTGACTGAAGCAACATGCGAAGCACCATAGGGTGTGCCACCCGCACGCGTGACGTTGAGTCCGGCTTCGGTGTATGGCAGTCCGACATACAGCATGCCCTGATGCAGCAGTGGCAGCATCATGGACAGCAGCGTGCTTTCCTGTCCGCCGTGCATGGTCTGCGAAGAGGTGAATGCCGCGGCGGGCTTGTCGACCAGCGTGCCGGCCAGCCACAGGCTCGAGGTCAGGTCGAGAAAGTATTTCAGCGGCGCAGCCATGTTGCCGAAGCGCACCGGGCTGCCCATGACAAGACCGTCGCATTCGCGCAGGTCATCAAGACTTGCCCAGGGTGCGCCGTCTTCCGGCACGGCGCGCACGGGGCGTTCGCTGTCCGCCGAAACAGGCGGCACGCTGCGCAGGCGCGCCACACAACCAGCCACTGATTCCACGCCACGGCAGACCTGCCGGGCAAGCAGCGCAGTGCTGCCATTGCGGGAGTAATACACGACCAGGATTTCGGCAGGCGTGCTCATGGATCAGCGCCTGGCAGATGCGGCGGCAATGCCGAGGTCGTCGGCGCCGTTCCAGCGCGAGGTCCAGCGTTGCACGACCAGGTCGGGGTACTCGCGCCGCCCAACACTGCCGTTGTAGCGCGCCAGCGCCTTGCGGACATCATTCTTTTCCCGCTTCAGATAAAAACGCAGGATGGCGCAGCCCATGCGCATGTTGGCCTCGATCTGCGTCAGCTGGTGACGCTTCATGCCCAGATCAGCGGGCCAGAAGGGCATCACCTGCATCAGCCCCACCGCACCGGCGGACGATACCGCCCAGCGATTGAAGCGACTCTCGATATCCATGACCGCCATCACCAGGCCCGGCGGCAGGCGCTGTTCGCCAGCGCGATGCGCCTCGCAGAACGCGGTCTTCAGTATCTGCATGCGCTCGGTGTGATCCTTCACGGTGTTGCGCAGCTTCGGTTCCATCAGGGTGTACCAGACAGCCGAATCGAACTTGTCCGGGAAGCATTCGGCCGAGGCAATGGCTTCGGCCACGATGCCACGCAGCTCCGGATCGCGCTGGGCGTCCGCCATGGCAGGCGACGTGGCACCCAGCAGCGCCAGCGCGCAGCTAGCGCGCCAGAAGTTTCTGCAGTTCCGGAACAACAGCATCGGCAGCAATCTCTCCGTTCTCACCGCTGCGGCGGTTGCGGTATTCGAGCCTTCCCGCCGCAATGCCGCGATCGCCTATGACGATGACATGCGGGATGCCCAGCAGTTCGGCATCGGCGAATTTCACGCCCGGTCGCGCATCGCGGTCGTCATACAGCACATCGATGCCGGCCTGTCCCAGCTCCACATAGAGTCGGTCGGCCAGGGTGCGCACGGCTTCCGAGCGATCGTGATTCAGGGTGAGCAGCAACACGGTAAAGGGCGCAATCGGGTCCGGCCAGATGATTCCTTTTTCATCGTGATTCTGTTCAATGGCCGCTGCCACGACGCGCGTCACACCAATGCCATAGCAGCCCATCAGCGGCGTCATGTTCTTGCCGGCAGGGTCGAGAACCGTGGCCTTCATGGCCTCGCTGTATTTGCGGCCGAGCTGGAAGATATGGCCGACCTCGATGCCGCGCCGGATGGCAAGGGTTCCCTTGCCGGAGGGGCTGGGATCGCCGGCCACCACATTGCGCAGGTCGGCGGTGGTGGGCTCCGGCAGGTCGCGGCCCCAGTTCACACCGGTGCTGTGGACATCCTTCTCGTTGCCGCCACAGACGAAATCGGCCAATGCGGCAGCCGCATGGTCGACGATGACGGGACAGGCGAGACCAATCGGGCCCAGGTAGCCGGGTTCGGTGCCCGTCGCCGCCAACACCCGCGTGGCATTGGACATGCGCAGCGGACTCATCACGCCTGCGATCTTCTGCGCCTTCACCGCATTGAGCTCGTGATCGCCGCGCAGCACCAGCGCCACGACACCGCCGTCGCTGCCGTCGACGATCAGCGTCTTCACGCAACGGTCGGCGGCCACACCAAGCAGGGCGCTGACCTCGGCGATGCTGCGCGTGCCGGGAGTGGCGACGCGTGCATGCGGTTGCGACGCTGCGGCGCGGGTGCCATCGAACACCGGAGTGGGTGCGTGCTCGAGGTTCGCGGCGTAATCATCGGCGTCGGAAACGGCGATGGCATCTTCCCCGGAGTCTGCCAGCACCTGGAATTCTTCCGACGCGCTGCCGCCGATGGAACCGGTGTCGGCGCGTACCGCACGGAAGTTCAGGCCCATGCGCTCGAACATGCGGGTATAGGCCGTTTTCATCGCGGCGTAGCCCTCGACCAGCGAGGCTTCATCGGCATGGAACGAGTAGGCGTCCTTCATCAGGAATTCGCGGCCGCGCATGATGCCGAAGCGGGGGCGGATCTCGTCGCGGAATTTCATCTGGATCTGGTAGAAATTCACCGGCAGCTGGCGGTAGCTCTTCAGTTCGCGCCGCGCCACATCGGTGATGACTTCTTCGTGCGTGGGGCCGATCACGAACTCGCGCTCGTGACGATCTTTCAGTCGCAGCAGCTCGGGGCCGTACTGTTCCCAGCGGCCGGATTCCTTCCACAGCTCGGCGGGCTGCACGGCGGGCATCAGCAGTTCCAGCGCCCCGGCACGGTCCATTTCCTGGCGCACGATGGCCTCGACCTTGCGCACCGCCCGCAGGCCCATCGGCAGGAAGGTGTAGATGCCGGCAGCCAGGCGGCGGATGAGGCCCGCGCGCAGCATCAGCTGGTGGCTGATGACTTCCGCGTCGGCCGGAGTTTCCTTGGCGGTATTGATCGGATAGCGGGAAAGGCGCATGAAACCCTGAAGAAATTGCTTGCGGAACAGGGGCGCGAGTCTAGCAGCACCACTGCCGCCGGATCACGCCACGCTCGTTGTGGCGGGGCCGCTGCGGCCCTATCATGCCAACCGCAATGGACTCCCAAGAACCCGAACGCCGGCGCAGTCGCGCCATCTACCTGCTGCCCAACCTGTTCACCACAGGCTGTCTGTTTGCGGGTTTCTACGCCATTGTCGCTGCCATCGACGGTAACTACGAACGCGCCGGTTTCGCGGTATTTGCCGCCATGCTGTTCGACACGCTGGACGGCCGGGTTGCGCGCATGACGCGCACCGAGAGCGCCTTCGGCAAGGAATACGACAGCCTTGCCGACATGGTGTCTTTCGGCGTGGCGCCTGCCATCGTTGCCTACCAGTGGGGCGTGGCCCGTCTGTTTGAATACGGCGCCGTCTGGGGACGCCTGGGCTGGCTGGCTGCGTTTACCTATGCCGCCTGTGCCGCGCTGCGCCTGGCGCGGTTCAACACACGCACCGGCCAGGACAAGGCCTTTTTTGAAGGTCTGCCCAGTCCGTCGGCCGCAGCGGTGGTGTCCGCGTTCATCTGGTCGTCCAGTGAATGGCGCGAACCCGGCTTGCCCGGCCTGATCCTGGCGCTGCTGGTCACATTTGTCGCCGGCGCGCTGATGGTCAGCGCGTTCGGCTACAACAGTTTCAAGAAGCTCAATGCCGAAGGGCCGATGCGCTTCGCCACTTTCCTGATCGTGCCGCTGGGCTTTGTGCTGATCGCCATCGATCCGCCGACCTCGCTGCTGGCCATTTTCGGCGGCTATGCGCTGTCGGGGCCCGTGTTCTGGCTGGTGCGTCGCATCCGGCGCGGCAGGCGTCGCGGCGCTGAGAGCGGGGGCCGCGGCGGGGCAGACGTTTAGTGACGGCACGCGCGGACTATCTGGCTGCGCTCGGGATCGAGAACTGGCAGCAGCGGCAGGCGCTGGCGCCAGCGGTGGCGGTGGCGCCTCCTGCGCTGGATTCCTGGGACGCCGTGGCGTCCGAGGTTGCCGGCTGCATCAAGTGCGAGCTGCACCTGTGTCGCAAGCGCACGGTCTTTGGAGTCGGCGACCGCGCGGCCCAGTGGCTGGTGGTCGGCGAGGCGCCCGGGGCCGATGAAGATGAGCAGGGCGAGCCCTTCGTCGGCCGCGCCGGCGGTTTGCTGAATGCGATGCTGCGCGGCATCGGCCTGGCACGCGAGCAGGTCTTCATTGCCAATGTCCTGAAGTGCCGGCCGCCGGGAAATCGCGATCCGAAGCCCGACGAAGTGGCGCACTGCCTGCCTTACCTGGAACGGCAGATCGCGCTGCTGCAGCCGCGCATCATGCTGGCCGTGGGGCGCATCGCGGCGCAGAACCTGCTGGCTACCGATACGCCGATCGGCAAGCTGCGCGGGCAGGTGCATGCCTTCGGCAGCGCGCGCATACCGCTGGTGGTGACCTATCATCCCGCGTATCTGCTGCGCGCGCCGGCCGAGAAGCGCAAGGCCTGGGAAGACCTGAAGTTCGCGCGCAGCGTGGCTGGCGGCATCAAGACGTGACGGCGCCGCCGGAGATACTTCTGCGCGACATGGGCTTTGACGATGTTGCGGCGGTCGCCCAGATAGAGCGGCAGGCGTACACATTTCCGTGGAGCGACGCGATCTTCCGCGATTGCCTGCGGGCGGGATATTACTGCTGCGTGGCTGAACTGGATGACATCCAGATCGGCTACGCGATCATGAGCACGGGCGCAGGCGAGGCGCATGTGCTGAATCTTTGTGTCTCCGAGCTGTACCGGTGCCGCGGCATCGGCCGCCAGCTGCTGGAACATCTGATGGAATTTGCCAAGGGGTTGGGTGTGGTGGACATGTTTCTGGAGGTTCGCCCGTCCAATACGGTGGCGATAAGGTTGTACCAGTCGCGCGGGTTTGCGCAGATCGGCGTGCGCAGGGGTTACTACCAGGCAGTGGGCGGGCGCGAAGATGCCGTGGTGCTGCGCAAGGTCCTGGGCAAGGGCCGGCGATGAGCACGGTAGCCAGCGAAGTCGCGCGTCGTCGCACCTTTGCCATCATCTCGCATCCGGACGCGGGCAAGACCACGTTGACCGAAAAGCTGCTGCTGTTCGGCGGCGCGATCCAGCTTGCGGGTACGGTGAAGGGGCGCAAGGCTGCCCGCCATGCCACTTCCGACTGGATGCGGCTGGAACAGCAGCGAGGCATCTCGGTAACCTCGTCGGTGATGCAGTTTCCCTTCAACGACTGCATCGTGAACCTGCTCGATACACCCGGGCATGAGGATTTCTCCGAAGACACCTATCGGACGCTGACGGCCGTGGACTCGGCGCTGATGGTGATCGACTGCGCGAAGGGCGTGGAGGAGAGGACGATCCGCCTGATGGAGGTATGCCGCTTGCGCGCCACCCCCATCATTACCTTCATCAACAAGCTGGACCGTGAAGGCCGCGCGCCCCTGGATCTGCTGGATGAAATCGAAAAGGTGCTGAAGCTTGACGTGGCACCGGTGATCTGGCCCATCGGCATGGGTCGCGAACTGATGGGCACTTACCATCTCACCGACGATCGCATCTTTGTCTACGAGGCCGGTGAGCGTGGCCGCGTGGGTGAGAATCGCATCATCGACGGCCTGCTGAGCGATGCGGCCACGGAATTTCTCGGCGACCGTGCCGATGACTTTCGCGAGGAAGTCGCACTGGTGCGCGGCGCTGCCACGAAGTTCGACCTGCAGGCCTATCTTGCCGGCAGGCAGACGCCGGTGTTCTTCGGCTCCGCCATCAGCAATTTCGGCGTGGAAGAGCTGCTGCGCAGTTTCACGCAGTTTTCGCCGCCACCCCTGGCGCGCGCGACGCGCGAGCGGGTGGTCGAGCCGGTCGAGCCGAAGCTGACGGGATTCGTATTCAAGATCCAAGCGAACATGGATCCCAGCCATCGCGACCGCATCGCCTTCATGCGCGTCTGCTCGGGTCGATATGCACCCGGCATGCGTTTCTTTCATCCGCGGCTGGGCAAGGAAGTGCGCGTGGCCGATGCGCTGACCTTCATGGCCGGCGATCGCTCGGCCGTGGAAGAAGCCTATGCCGGCGACATCATCGGCCTGCACAATCACGGCACGATCAATATCGGCGACACCTTCACGGAGGGCGAGAAACTGGCCTTCACGGGCATCCCGAACTTTGCGCCGGAGATGTTCCGGCGCGCGGTGCTGAAGGATCCACTCAAGATGAAGGCGCTGGCCAAGGGCCTGGGCCAGCTCTGTGAGGAGGGCGCAACGCAGTTGTTCCGGCCGTTGCGCAACAACGACCTGATCCTGGGTGCGGTGGGACAACTGCAGTTTGAAGTGGTGGCTTTCCGGCTGCAGGATGAGTACAGCGTGCAATGCGCGTTCGAGACCATCGGTGTGCAGACGGCGCGCTGGGTGACTGGCAGTGACGAGAAGAAACTGGCCGAGTTCCGCATCAAGGCCTATGACAACCTCGCGGTGGATCATTCCGGCGCGCTGGTTTATCTGGCGCCGTCGCGAGTCAATCTGTCGTTGACGCTGGAGCGCTGGCCAGACCTGCGATTCAGCGAAACCCGTGAGAGTCAGGCGTGACGAGGCCGCCCAGGTGAAGGCCTGGTTTGCAGCACGGCCGGCGTTGTCCTGGGCCCTCTATGACTGGGCCAATTCCGCCTTCGCCACCACCGTGATGGCCGGGTTCTTTCCGGTCTTCTTCAGCAGGTTCTGGAGCACGGGTGCGGATCCGGCGATGACGACATTTCGCCTCGGGATGGTCAATGCCGCTGCCGGCCTTGCCATCGCCCTGCTGGCGCCCCTGCTGGGCGCCATTGCCGATCGCGGCGGTCATCGCAAGCGCATGCTGCTGGCTTTCAGCCTGCTGGGCATCTGCACCACCTTTGCGCTGTTCTTCGTTGGCGAAGGTCAATGGGCTGCGGCGGCACTGCTGTTTGGTCTGGGCACGCTGGGATTCAACGGTGGCGTGGTGTTCTACGATGCGCTGCTGCTGGATGTGGCCGAGCCGGCGGACTATGACCGCGTTTCGGCGCAGGGCTACGCGCTGGGCTATCTTGGTGGCGGTGTGCTGTTTGCCCTCAACGTGCTGATGGTGGTCAAGCCGGTGCTGTTCGGACTTGCCGACGCTGCCGCGGCGGTGCGCTGGTCGTTCATCACAGTTGCCATCTGGTGGGCGCTGTTCCTGCTGCCGCTGCTGGTGGGCGTGAGGGAAGCGCCGGCGCGCGTCCGCAGCGCCTCACAAAGCGCGCTGGCAGCAGGCTGGCATGAACTGGTCCACACCGCGCGCCATGTGCGCGCGCAGCCGGCGCTGGTGCGGTTCCTGCTGGCTTACTGGCTGTACATCGATGGCGTGAACACCATCATCAAGATGGCGGTCAATTACGGCCTGTCGCTGGGTCTGGCATCCACCGATCTGCTGGGCGCATTGCTGCTGACGCAATTCGTGGCCTTCCCGGCATCATTGCTGTTCGGCTGGCTGGGAAACCGCATCGGCGCTCGTGCCGGCGTGCTGCTTGGTCTTGCGGTCTATGCGCTGCTGACGATATGGGCTTATTTCCTGAGTTCAGCCTTCGAGTTTTACCTGATGGCGGCGACGCTAGGCCTGGTGCAGGGCGGTGTGCAGAGCCTGAGCCGATCGATGTACGGCCGGCTGGTGCCCGCTGGCAAGTCGGCCGAGTTTTTCGGCTTCTACAACATGGTTGGAAAATTCGGCACCGTGCTGGGGCCGGCGCTGATGGGCAGTGTGGCGCTGCTCACTGGCAGCACGCGTGCTTCTATTCTGGCACTGCTGCTGCTGTTCGTTGCCGGCGGCCTGCTGCTGTGGCGCGTGCGATTTGCCGCAGCTGGACGCGCAGCGCAGTAAGTTCGCGCTCACTGCCGGTGACCCTGCCGAAGCGCAGCTGCTCATAGCGGTCGGCGAAGCTGTTGATCCCGGCGGCGGCGGCTGGCAGGTGGCGTGCTGCCCGGGCTGCTATCGATCGTGAGCCCTCATGCGCGGCAATGGCAAGCCCACGGCGGCCCATGAGATCGATGAAGCGCATCCAGATCCGGCCGAGTGCATCGGGGCGCGTCTGCTGCGGCGGGCGGCGATTGAGCAACCACAGCGCGCATCCCCACAGGATGCCACCCGCGGCCAGCAGCAGCGCCATGCCGCGATAGTCGATGCCGTCCAGTCCGAAGCGCCTGAGCAGGTCGAGCTGCGTGTCGCGATTGAAATTCACGACCCGTTCCTGCCACCAGTTGCTGGCGGCATCCCAGGAGTCGCGCAGGTTGCGCAGCCACTGCGCATCGCCGAGCAGCGCATCAATCGCGCCGTCCTGATTCAGCAGCGGTCCTGCGCCGTCGCGCAGTCGTTCCGGCGCGACCGCCGCGGTGGGATCGATTCGCACCCAGCCCTGGCCTTCCAGCCAGATCTCCGCCCAGGCATGCGCCTGCGACTGCCGCACGGCGTAGTAACCGCCGACCGCATTCCAGGTGCCGCCAAGATATCCCGTGATCACGCGCGCCGGCACGCCCGCAGCGCGCATCAGTGTGACGTAGGCCGAAGCAAAGTGACCGCAGAAACCGCGGCGCGTGTTGAAGATCAGGTCGTCGACCGAATTGGTGTCGAGCAGTGGTGGGGTCAGCGTGTATTCGAACCCGGCACTGCGAAAGTAATCGAGCACCATGCGCGAGAACTGCAGGTCGGAACTGGCCCGGGCACGCAATTCCCTGGCCATGGCCACGCTGCGCAGGTTGCGATTCGCCGGCAGCCGCGTGTCGAGCTTTCGACCGACTGTCGACAGCGTGCCGTCGTAGCGCGTGTTCACCCAGGAAACACCGTCATAGGCCGTCGCCGCAGTCACCGGGCGATACGCCGACACCTGGCCGTCGAAGCTGCGGAAGTTGCGCGGGCCGTCGATGGAAGCAATGGAATCGATGCCGAACAGGTAGTTGCGGCCCGTAGGTTCCAGCATGACGCGATAGCGCAGCGGGGCTGACAGTGGCTGCGCCACTTCGCGCAATGCAAATTGTCCCTGCTGGCGGCGCCAGGTGTAGCCGTCGAAATCGTGCAGCACCGGGCCGCGCCAGTAGCGTTGCGCCATTGGCGGTGCGGCGCCCTCGAAGCGCACCCGGAATGCGATGTCTTCCGAAATCGACAGATCCGAGATGCTGCCCGGGCTCATCTCGTCCGAGAGCCCGGTCTGCGATTGCCCGCCGGGCATGGACCACAGCGCGCCGGTGACGCGCGGCACCAGCACGAAGCACAGCGCCGCCAGCGGCAGTGCGAACAGCAGTGCGCGGCCGGCAGTGCCGAAGGCACGCAGAGCGGTAGCGGTTTCGCGCGCGCCGCCCATGGCGGCGATGCCGGCGAGCGCAGTCCAGGCTGCGGCCAGGTACAGCGGCAGACGCAGCAGCGACTGCCGGTCGAGACAGGCGGCTAGCACCAGCACCAGCGCCACGATGGCCACCACCATGGCATCGCGGCGTGTGCGTGTTTCGAGCAGCTTGGCGGCGCCCATCACCAGCAACAGCGCGGTGCCGGCAGCAAGGCCGCTGAGCGTGCGGAATGAGGTTGCAATGCCCGCAAAGAGCGCCAGCGTCAGCAGCAGTCGCAGCGCCGTGGGGGGCAGCCGCAGGCGTCCCGTGCTGTGCAGCCAGTGCCACACCACCGCAGCCAGCGCGACTCCCAGGCACCACAGCGGCGCTCGATCGATGTGCAGCAATGCGCCGCCACAGAAGCTTGCCAGCATGATGCGCGTGGGTTTCGCCGGCAGCGCCGTGCTCATGACGCTGTGCCATGGTGGTCGTGCAGCGCGAGCTGCTGCAGGCATTGCTGCAGGTGGTGCGGACCCGCGCCCGCAAGCGCCGCGCTTCCTGGCAGGCGCAGTGTCCAGCGTTCCCCGCGCGCGGCGGCCTCCACACACCAGCAGGCCAGTTGCGACAGCCTCGCCTCCACGTCCAGACCGGTCAGCGCGGAGAAATCCAGGTCGCGGCTGGCAGCGGCATGGCCGCGATACTCGCGCACCAGCAGTGGCGCACCGCGGGCATACGCTTTCCACGCCACCTGCCGCGGCGAATCACCGTCACGGAAATCGCGCAACCAGGCCAGTTCGTCCTGACCAGTGGTCATGTAGCCGGTACCGGTTTCTTCCCCCGCTGTCTCGGGCACGGGCAGGTTGCCGGCCAGCTGCGGGTACACCAGGGTGGCGACGTCCAGCCGCAGCCAGGTCCAGGTGCGAAACAGGCCGAACGGCGCGGTGCTGGTCAGGCGCAGCAGTGGCGCGCGCCAGGGGCCACGGCGGCGCGCCGTGATCTGCAGGTGCAGGATGTCAGCAGGGATCTCTGCCGGATCCGCTGCAGGCATGCGCGCGTCTTCTGCCGACAGCGACAGATCCGCCGCGGCGCCACGCGTCGCCACCGATAGCGCGATGGCCACCGCTGCGCCGGCGAATGCGGGCAGGGCGGAGGCGTCGAGCAGCTGCGTGCCCGCCAGATTGCGCTGCGTCTGCACCATCGCCACCAGTGCGAATCCCGTCAGCCAGAACGAGAACAGCATGGCGAGGCCGTTGCCATAGTTCATGCCGGCGACGAATGTCACCAGGATCAGCAGTGCAAAGGTCCAGCCGGCGCTGGTCGGCACGATGTAGACGCGCCGCGCCTGCAGCGTCAGCGGCAGGCGGTCAGCGCCCTGCCGCCGCAGCGCCCAGTTCCTGACGCCGTTGCGAAGTCCCGAGGTGAGCTTGCCCTGCGCCATGGTGCGCCTCGCGCGGCTCAGCGCGGCACGGCGACCGATTCGAGAATCGCGCGCGTGAGTCGTTCGCGCACGGCCGGGGTGCGGTCGATGGCATTGCGGGGTTCGAGCCGGTGCAGGGCGACGGCGGGCCACACGGCCTGCACATCGTCGGGCAGCACGGCGCTGCGGCCGTCGAGCAGTGCCCAGGCGCGCGCTGCCCGCACCAGGCCCTGCGCCGCACGCGGCGATAGTCCCAGCCGCAGATCCGTACGCGTGCGCGTGGCCGCCACCAGCTTCTGCACATAGTCGAGCAGCGGCGCGGCCGCATGCACCGCACCGGCATCCTGCTGCAGCTGCAGCAGTTGTGCGGCAGTCATGGCGGCCGCGGTGCTGGCGAGCAGGCTGCGCCGATCCTGTTCTGCCAGCAGCACGCGCTCATGACGCGGATCCGGATACCCCAGTTCAATGCGCATCAGGAAACGGTCCAGCTGCGATTCGGGCAGGGCGTAGGTGCCCAGCTGTTCGTGGGGATTTTGTGTGGCGACGACGAAGAAGGGTGCCGGCAGCGGGTGCGTGATGCCGTCGACGCTGACCTGACGTTCCTCCATTGCTTCGAGCAGCGCGCTCTGCGTCCGTGGGCTCGCACGGTTGACTTCATCGGCCAGCAGCAGCTGCGTGAAAACCGGACCGCGGCGGAATTCGAATTTCTGCGCCGTGCGGTCGAACACTGATACACCGAGGATGTCCGCGGGCAGCAGGTCGCTGGTGAACTGCACGCGCTGCCACGACAGTCCCAGCACCTGCGCCAGTGCATGGGCCAGCGTGGTCTTGCCCACGCCGGGCACATCCTCGATCAGCAGGTGGCCACGCGCGATCAGGCAGGATAGCGCCAGTCGCAGCGCGCGGCCCTTGCCGAGGATGATGGTGTCGAGGGCGCTGAGCGCTGCTGGTAACGCGGACATTGAGCCTTCCGGACGCGTCAGTTGACCACCAGACCCTGCACGATTTCGATCTGCCGCGCGAGGCTCGCGTTCACCTTTTCGAACTGGGCAATACGCTCGCGCTCGGTGACCACGACCTCCGGCGGTGCATGGTTCACAAAGTTCGGGTTTTCAAGCTTGGCGCGCGCGCGGGTGATTTCCTGCTGGTTCTTTTCCTGCTTGCGCTTGAGCCGGGTCAGTTCGACGGCCGGATCAATCAGACCCTGCATGGGAACATGCAGGGTCATGTCCCCCACCACCGAGGCCGCACTGGCAGGCGGCGTCTCGCCCGGCGCAAGCACGCGCAGTTCATCGATGCCTGCCAGCCGGCCGAGCAGCGCTTCATAGCGCGTGAACCGTTCGATGTCGCCCGCCGTGGCACCCTGCGCCAGCGGTGACAGCTTGCGCGCCGGGCTGATGTCCATCTCGCCGCGGATCTGCCGCAGCGCCAGGATGACACCCTTCATCCAGTCCACATCCTGCGCCGCGTCCGCATCCGCGCGCAGCCTGCGCGCCTCCGGCCAGGGCGCGGTCATGATGGTGTCGCCGCCGACCGAGGCAGCCGGCGCGATGCGCAGCCAGATCTCTTCGGTGATGAACGGCATGATCGGATGCAGTGCGCGCAGCAGGGTCTCCAGCACCGTGAGCAGCGTGCGGCGCGTCGCGGCTGCGGCTTCGACATCGTCGCCTTGCAATACCGGCTTGGCCAGTTCCAGGTACCAGTCACAGAACTCGTGCCAGGTGAATTCATACAGCGCGGTGGCGGCCATGTCGAAACGATAGCCGGCGAAGCCTTCATCCGTGGCGAGGATGGCCTCGCGCAGCCGCGACAGGATCCAGCGATCCACCACGCTGGCCGAGACCGTGCCCGGCGGCGCCACCGGCTTGTCCGTGGTCATCATCGTGACGAAGCGCGCGGCATTCCACAGCTTGTTGCAGAAATTGCGATAGCCCGCGACGCGGCCCAGTTCGAAGCGGATATCGCGGCTCTGTGTGGCCAGCGCCGCAAAGGTGAAGCGCAGGGCATCGGTGCCATGCGCTTCGATGCCATTCGGAAACTGCTTGCGTGTGGCCTTGTCGATGGCCGGCGCCAGATGCGGCTGCATCAGTCCGGTGGTGCGCTTCTGCAGCAGCGCCTCGAGCGTGATGCCGTCGACGATGTCCAGCGGGTCGATGACATTGCCCTTGGACTTGGACATTTTCTGGCCTTCGCCGTCGCGCACCAGGCCATGTACATAGACTTCGCGGAACGGCACGTCGCCCATGAACTTCAGGCCGAACATGATCATCCGCGCGACCCAGAAGAAGATGATGTCGAAGCCGGTGACCAGCACATTGCCGGGATAGAAGCGCGCAAGGTCGGCGTTCTGGTCAGGCCAGCCGAGTGTCGAGAAGGGCCATAGAGCAGAAGAAAACCAGGTGTCCAGGACGTCGGCATCCCGCGTCAGCGTAACTTCGCGACCGGTTTTCCGGCGGGCCTGCATCAGGGCTTCGGCTTCGCTTCGCGCGACGTAGACATTGCCGTCCGCGTCATACCAGGCAGGGATCTGGTGTCCCCACCACAGCTGCCGGCTGATGCACCAGTCGCGGATGTTGTTCATCCACTCGAAATAGGTCTTGGACCAGTTTTCCGGCACGAATTTGATCTGCCCAGATTTCACCGCGGCAATCGCGGGCTCGGCCAGCGGCGCGATGCGCACATACCACTGGTCGGTGAGCAGTGGCTCGAGGATGGCGCCGCTGCGATCGCCGCGCGGCACCATCAGCTTGTGCTTGTCGATGCGTTCGATGAGCCCGGCCGACTCAAGCTCGGCCAGCACGCGTTCGCGTGCCTGCTCGCGCGTCAGTCCACGCAGGGCTTGCGGCACGTTCTCATTGAGCCTGGCATCGGGCGTGAAGATATTGATCAGCGGCAGATTGTGGCGCTGGCCCACTTCGTTGTCGGTGAAGTCGTGGGCGGGTGTGATCTTCACGCTGCCCGAACCGAACTCCCGATCGACAAAATCGTCGGCGATGATCGGGATCAGGCGATCAGTGAGTGGCAGGCGGACACGCTTGCCGAGCAGCGCGCGATAGCGCTCGTCCTCGGGATGCACGGCCACGGCGCTGTCGCCGAGCAGAGTCTCCGGGCGCGTGGTGGCGACCACCAGGTGTCCGCTGCCATCTTCCAGCGGATAGCGCAGATGCCAGAGGTGGCCCTCCTCTTCCGTCGCCAGCACTTCCAGATCCGACAGCGCGGTGAGCAGCACCGGATCCCAGTTCACCAGCCGCTTGCCACGGTAGATCAGGCCTTCCTCATGCAGGCGCACGAAGACTTCAGTCACCGACTGCGACAGCCCTTCATCCATCGTGAAGCGTTCGCGCTGCCAGTCGACCGACGCACCGAGCCGGCGCAGCTGCTGCGAAATGGTGCCGCCGGACTGGGCCTTCCATTCCCACACCCGCTTGAGAAATGCCTCGCGGCCGAGACCGGCACGGGTTTCACCCGCTGCGTTGAGCTGCCGTTCCACCACCATCTGCGTCGCGATGCCGGCGTGATCGGTGCCCATCTGCCACAGCGTGGCGTCACCGCGCATGCGGTGGTAGCGCGTCAGCGCATCCATGATGGTGTCCTGGAACGCATGCCCCATGTGCAGCGTGCCGGTCACATTGGGCGGCGGGATCATGATGCAGTAGGGCGTGCCGGCTGCAGCCGGCACGAAGCGCCCGCTGGCTTCCCATTCACGGTAGAGGCGCTGCTCGATAGCGGCGGGTTCGTAGGCTTTGTCCATATCGGTCAGGTCGTTACTTCAGAATGTTGCGGAGTGATGCCGTGATCACGATAGAAGCGGAAGCGGGCGCGACCGGCGGCGCGGCAGGCCGGATCCGCGTCCACGACTTCGATCACCGTGCCGAACTGCAGGGCTTCAGCCGCCGCCTGTTCGCGCAGCATCACCAGGGTGCTGAAGCGCGCATTCAGCGCAGCGGCGGGCAGGGCACCCGCATGCAGCTGCACCGGTGCTTCACTGGCGGCAGCATCTGCCGCGAGCGGTTCATGCGGCACGAAGGAACGATCAGCGAACGTCCACAGCAGGCTGTCGAATTGCTCGAGCGCGGAAGCGTCTTCCAGCCATACGAGCACGCGCTCGCCGGCAAGAAACGCCTGTTCAGTCAGTGCGCAGATCTTCTTCAGCCGCGCCGGGCCGGCAGCATCGCTGAGCGTGTAGAACCGGACTTCGGCCATGTTGTCCGATAGCAGCCTTCAGGCCTTGCTGGCGCCGGCGCGCTGGATCAGGAAATCCGCCAGCAGCGGCACCGGCCGGCCGGTGCCGCCCTTCTGTGCGCCGGAATTCCAGGCGGTGCCCGCGATATCCAGGTGTGCCCACTTCATGCCCTGCGTGAAGCGACCCAGGAATGCACCGGCGGTGATGGCCCCGCCATCGCGGCCGCCGATGTTGGCCAGATCGGCAAAGTTGCTGCGCAACTGCTCAGCATAATCTTCGGTCAATGGCAGCTGCCAGCCGCGATCGCTGGC
>JANPGU010000364.1:0-26449 GCA_031424095.1 Gammaproteobacteria bacterium | reverse complement strand
TGCCCGCCGCCTGGGAGGCCATTGCTGCCCCAAGCCAGGATGCACTCATCCAAGCGTCCTACGAGGACCGCTGCCTACCTGCCAAGCCTGTTGTCACCGGGATGGACCCTGCCGAAGTGACTGAGCGGTACCGGGTAACCCGGTGACCGTCCTCAAGCCCACCGACGGACGTTAAAGCACATCGGAGGCAGTGCCTGCTCACACCCCATGGGATTGCGCCTCGTGAGTGAAGGCACCTTCAGCGCCCCGCAAGGGGTGTTGTCGTGACGGCTTCTGGTGCCTAACAAGGTGCAAAGGCCCCTATAATCGGACCCCGTAGACGCCCCTGCTGACTCACCGCTGACTTGACCTTGCACGTACAAGGCACGGGGTTTCAGGCCCAGTTGGCAAGCGGCTGTTTTGTTTGCGTTTATCCCCTCGGCGGGCCTGTAGCACAGCGGTTAGTGCAGGGGACTCATAATCCCTTGGTCCTTGGTTCGAATCCAAGCAGGCCCACAAACAAATCCCGGTGAATTTCCCTCGATCCTGCTGAGGCGTCATTTTTCGGCAGATTGTGATCGATATCCCACTCCCGACCCGATTACACCTTGGGGACCGGGCGCAGTCAGCCGATATTGTGGGGGTGATTCAGCAGGAGTTCGGTATGTCCACAGCCAGGGTGAAATGCGTCGCGTGTCGATCCGAGGTGGCGCTGCCTTCGTTCACGATGGCGTTTCAGCCCATCGTTGACGTCGATACGATGAGCATCTACGCCTACGAGTCACTGGTGCGGCCGACAGCAGGCGGGAGCGCAGCGGATGTGCTGTCGCAGATCAACGAGCAGAACCGCTACAGCTTCGATCAGGCCTGCCGGGTGAAGGCAATCGAGTTGGCGGCGCGACTCGAAATGGAAACGCTGCTGAGCATAAATTTCCTGCCCAATGCGGTTTATCAGCCAGCGGCCTGCCTGCAGAAGACTTTCGAGGCTGCCAGACGCTCGAACTTTCCGGTGCATCATCTGATGTTCGAAGTCACGGAGAATGAACCGTCACGCGACGTGGGTCACCTGCAATCGATATTCAACGAATACAAGCGCCACGGGATGATTACGGCCATCGACGACTTCGGTGCAGGTCACTCGGGCCTCAACATGCTGGCGGACTTCCAGCCCGATGTCCTGAAGATCGACATGGCACTGACCCGTTCCATTCATGCCGATGAGGTTCGAGCCAAGATCGCCGGCGCCATCGTGGGCCTCTGCAAGAGCCTGAACATCTCCGTCATCGCCGAAGGCATAGAGACCATCGAGGAAGTGGTGGCGCTGCGGGCATTGGGTGTCCGTCTGTTCCAGGGCTACCTGTTTGCCCGACCGGCAATGGAACAACTGCCGCAGATCCCTGCCTCCGTATTCGACGCGGTACAGGCTGCCTGCGATGCGAATCTGCTGGGCGAGTCCTGCCTCAGCCCTTCCGCGCCGCCTCTAGCGCAGCAACATCGATCTTCCTCATCCCCATCATCGCGGTGAACACCCGCTTGCGCGTCGCGGGATCCGGATCGCTCATGCCCGTAGTGAGCTGGACGGGAGTGATCTGCCAGGACAAACCCCACTTGTCCTTGCACCAGCCGCACTGACTTTCCTGGCCGCCGTTGCCCACGATGGCATTCCAGTACTTGTCGGTCTCGGCCTGATCGCTGGTCATCACGACGAAGGAAAAGGCTTCGTTGTGCTTGAAGGTGGGTCCGCCGTTGAGTCCCATGCACGGAATGCCCAGCACGGTGAATTCGACCACCAGCTCGTCGCCGGCTTTGCCATCGGGATAGTCAGTGGGCGCACGCTGCGCAGTACCGACCCTGCTGTCAGGAAAAGTGCGCGCGTAAAACTCTGCCGCTTCGCGGGCGTTGTGTTCGAACCAGAGACAGATGCGGGCATCGTTTGCGAATTTGGTCATGCTGTTGCTCCTTGCTTTACTCGCCTTGCGGACCGACTACGCCGAATGCAGCGCCTGCAGGGTCGGTGGCCATGACAATCCAGTCGCCACCGGGCACCTGATGCGGGCCCTGCGTCACCTTGCCGCCACCGGTTTCGATCGCCTTCTTTGCAGCGGCTACGGATGGCACGCCGAAATAGAACACCCACGGGCCGATCGGATTCGTGGCGTCCGGCTGCTGCATGATCGCGCCCAGCCGCACGCCGTCATGGTCGAAGAAGCAGTAGTCGCCCATCGGTCCCATCGGCATCACGTCGTTGAACTGGAAATTGAAATGCCGGGCATAGAAGGACTTCGCCCTGTCGAGATCCGGGCTCGCCAGTTCGTTCCAGCGGATGCGCTGGCTTGCCTGCACGTCGAATACATCGCTTTTCGCATCGGGCTTGCCTGGCGGAGGAATCGGCGCCATCACATAGAACGGCGTGCCCATGGGGTCGGCGACCATCGCGATCTTGCCCACCGGCAGATCCATGCGCGGCATCAGCACCTTGCCGCCATCGGCGACGATGGCCTGCGTGGCGGCATCGACATCCGCGACCTGCAGATAGCCGATCCACAGCGGGCGCGCGCCCTGCTTCTGCATGTCTGCGGTGAGCGCGAGGATGCCGCCGGCGGCGCCGCCGTCGCTGCGTCCGATCATGCGGTAGTCGCGGCCATCGGGCAGCGGTGCGGCGTGAGCCGCGATCTTCCATCCCACCACGGCGCCATAGAACTTCGCGGCGGCATTGGCGTCCGGGGTCATGAGTTCGTACCAGATGAAACTGCCGGTCATGATGGGCTTCTCCTTGCGTCTGCGAACAACAGGCTGAGGTAGTTCTTGAGGTGCGCGATGGCATCCAGCAATGCGGCGCGGTCGCCGGTGGCTTTCGACACGACGAAGCCACCCTGCAGAACAGTCTGGGTGTAGAGCGCGAGGCTCGCGGCATCCACTGCTGCGCGCGGCGGATAGCGCGTGATGGCCGCGGCGAAGTCTGCGGCCAGGCGTGCAGCATGATCGGTGATCGATGCGCCGCAGGCGCTGCGGATGGGCTGCGAAGTGGCGAACACTTCCTGTACGGTGGTGCCGACGAAGCAGGTGAAGGACTCGAGTGGGCCTTCTGTCAGTGCGGCGCGGAAGTCGAGATAGCCGAACAGGCGCTCCAGTGGATCGGGATGCTGGTGATAGGCCGCGTTGGCGAACAGCGCACTGGTGACATCGCTCCAGTGCTGGGCGGCGGCGACGCCGAGCTCATCCTTGGACGCAAAGTGGTAGAAGAAGGCGCCCTTCGAGACGCCGGCTTCGCTGCAGAGATCATCGACGCTGGTCGCCGCCCAGCCTTGCCGGCGGACCACCTTGTGCGCGGCGGCCAGCAATGCGATCCGCGCATTGCCGCGAGCGGGCCTGGTCGTGGAATTCTGCGGCGAGGTGGGCATGGCTGAACCATAACCGACCAGTTGGTATATTTCAACCAGGAATCAGCTTGAATGGCAGTCAGCCCGCGTTGACCTCAGCGTTTGCGCGGCACGATGGCGATCCGGTCGCCCCGGTACGATCCGACCCAGAACGAGTTGCCGACCTCCAGCGCCACCGTTCCACCACCGAACCCGGGCATGTCGTCCTGGGAATAGAGTTGCTCGACCTTGAGCGTGGCGGGGTCGATCTTCACCACGCGCCAGTCCTGGCCCACCTGACCTGCGCCCAGCAGCTTGCCGTCCCTGGCCCAGTGGATGTTGTCGATGCGGAAGCCCAGGTCGATGTCCTGCCGCACCGGCGTCGGTGCGCCGCGCGAGAGGCGGATGAAGGTCTGGCTGCCCCAGGCCGCCATGTAGATCGTCTTGCCATCATCGGAAAGCTCGATGCCATTGGCGCCGGAGGCTTCACTGCCCGGCACTTTCTGCCAGCCGCTGGCGGTATGCCATTCCCACAGTTCGCCGTTCCTGATGCCGGACATCATTTCCTGCATCGGCTTGCCGCGCGGCAGGAAGTTGGTGGTGATGAAACCGCCATCGGGCAGGCCGCGCACCGAGTTGAGTCCCACATCGCCGGGCGCGATGGCACAGCCAATCCAGGTGAGCCGAGGCGTGGCGCCCCGCGTGTCGACGTTGAACACCTCGATGGATTCGCGCGCGCCATGACCGACGACGAACAGCTTGTGCGCAGGACCACGGCCAGGGGCGACATACACGCCGTGCGTGGTGAACGCGCCGCGCGGCGGGCCGGGGCAACCCGGATAGGTCTTGGCGTCCAGCTGCTCTTGCGCCGCAGCGGAAGGGTAGGCGGTGATGCTCATGCGGTCGCGGATGCGGATCAGCGTGATGCCGCCAGTGCCGGCGTAGGCCGAAGCGACCGCCCAGTTCCTGCCCATCGCGACCAGGTCTTCGGGGGCCTGCTGGTTGCAGACATGGGTCCTGGCATCGCAGGGTGGTGCTGGCGGCGGTGCGGGCGCCTCGGCCCCGATGCACGGCAACGTGATCGCCACGACAGCGGCAATGAGCAGGCGCGACTGAATGTGTTTCACCGTATCCACCCTCGTTTCTTGTTCTGCCGGATATCCGCAGTATCGCATCTATTGCGCAGCCCGATCCTGGATCAGCTTGACGCTCAGATCCCACAGCCGTTTCCTCGCCACGGCATCGTAAGCCTGTGCGTTGGCCCGGCCCTCGTTCATCTGATTGAAGTAGAGCCCGGTCCTGCCGGCGATGGCCTTGCCCACCGCAAGCTGCATGACGGAATTCGCGCCGTCCTCCACCGACGACATCGGCTGACGCCCTGCGCCGGTCACCATCGGCGTGTTCATGTAGGTCGCAGGGTGCACGGCATTGACGCTGACCTTCTTCGCATCAAGCATCTCGGACAGCGAGATCGTGAACATGATCTGCGCCAGCTTCGACTGCGCATAGGCGCCGGTGGTCTGGAAGTTGTCCCGCATCATGATGTCGTCGAAGTTGATGGCGCGCTGGCCGATCGAGGCGACGTTGACGATGCGTGACGGCGCAGTGGCTTCGAGCAGCGGCAGCAGTTCGCGCGTCAGGTGGAAATGCGCGAGGTAATTGATGGCGAACACCAGCTCGTAGCCATCCGCGCTTTCGCGGCGAGCTTCATTGGCGACGCCGCCGATGCCGGCGTTATTGATCAGCAGATGCAGTTGCGGATGTTCGGCGCGCACGCGTCCTGCCAGCGCTGCTACTGCAGCGAGTGAACCCAGGTCACCGCTGTAATAGGTGGCGCGCCCTGGGCCTTTGCGGGTGATCTCCGCCGCGATCTGCCTGCCGCGTTCTTCGTTCAGACCGTGGATGATGACCGTTGCGCCCATCGCGCCGAGCCGCCTGGCGACGGTCTCGCCGAGACCGCTGGTCGAGCCCGTGACCAATGCGGTCTTGCCGTGCATGTCGATGGCATCCTGGGCGAGTGCCCAGGGCGCGAACAATCCGAGCAATGCGATGACACTGGCGATGAAGGTCTGGCGTTGCGAAGTCATCGAGTTCTCCCCCGGTTTCCAATGCACCCAGAGTGTAAGCTTGCCTGATTCCGATAACCGAAGGGGAGGCCGGACATGCTTCAGCAAACACGTGCGCCGCGGGCGGCCACCAGAGCCGCGCTTGTTCCCGTACTGCTGTTCGGCCTTTGCGGCACGGCGGCGGCGGACAATTGCGACCGCGCCTGTCTCACCGGCCTGCTCACCCAGTATGTCGATGCCATCGTGGCGCATGACACCTCGAAGCTGCCGCTGGCAGAAAGCGTCCGGATCACCGAAGACTCGAAGGCCATCAAGCTGGGCGATGGCATCAGCAAGACGGTGACCGGCAAGGGAACCTTCCGCCATGACTACCTGGACACGAAGAAGCAGGTGGCCGCGACCCATGTGCTGCTGCAGGAAGGCAAGACGCAGGCGTTGCTGTCACTGTTGCTGCATGTGAAGGACCGCAGGATTGCGGGCATTGAAACGCTGGTGCAGCGGGTTCCCACCGAAGGGCGCTTCCAGCCGACGGAGCTGGGCAAGCCGGTGAAGGGGCTGAACGACCCGGTGCCAGCGGGGAAAAAGCAGTCACGCGACTCGATGATCAGGACTGCGCTGACCTATACCGAGGGTCTGCGCGTTGGCAGTTTCACGGATGGCGGCACACCGTTCGCGACGGAAACCTACCGCGTCGAGAATGGCGTCATCACGGCAGGGGCAGGCTGCGGCCGCGAAGACTGCGGCATGTACGGGCAGAATCTGTTGCTGCATCCGAGCATTGTCGCCAGTGTTGCAGCCGTCGACGAAGAGAACGGCATGGTCGTGTTGTGGATGAATTTCGGCCACACCGGTTCTTCATATGGTGAAGGCAATTCGCTGGTGACCTTCGAGGCGTTCAAGGTGTGGGGCGGCCAGATCCACGCCATCAATGCCTTCTTCAAGGGCATGCCCATTTCCACCTCGCGCTTCTGGCCTTCCGCAGATCCGGTTCCGAGATAAGACATGGCTGCGCCACCCGGCAAGAAGAGTGGCGATCCGCTCGATCAGGCCTATGAGCGAATGGAAGACATGCTGCCCGGCTGGCCCGCGCGTGCCCTGCGCTGGCTGCAGGGGCCCGGCTCGCGTTTTGTCAGGATTCCGCTCGGTATCCTGTTCACGCTCGCAAGCTTCCTGTGGTTTCTGCCTGTGCTTGGCCTCTGGATGCTGCCGGTCGGGCTGTTGCTGATTGCGCAGGACGTTCCCTTCCTGCGCAGGCCCGTAGGCCGGATCACATTGCGGGGTCTGGATGCGGCGACTCGGCTGCATCAGCGCTGGAAGAATTGGCGGGCGTCCCGATCCTGACGAGTTTGCCCACGCGTACGCCCAGCAACCGCAGCCGGCGCGCAAGGTCCACACGCTTGAGACTCAGGCCCGCATGCCGGCGGATGATCGCCGCATCGGCCGTGACCGCTTCGATGGTGGTGTCGCGCGTCACGCTCTGGAAATTGTCGAAGCGCAGCTTGATGCCGATGGTCTTGCCGGCGTAACCCTTGCGCTGCAGATCCGCGGCCAACTGCTGGCAGAGGCGGGTGAAGATCTCCCCCAGCTCTGCACGGTCGCGCACGGCATGCAGGTCGCGCTCGAAAGTTGTCTCGCGACTCATGCTGACAGGTTCGCTCTCGGTGACGACCGCGCGCTCGTCGCGTCCCCAGCTCACTTCGTGCAGCCACGCGCCATGGCTCTTGCCAAAGTGCTCGATCAGCCAGCCGCGATCGCGCGTTGCGATATCGCCCACCGTGTGTATGCCCTGTGCCTGCAGTTTCTCGTCTGACCTGGGACCGATGCCGTTGACCTTGCGGCAAGGCAGGGGCCAGACCAGCGCCTGCAGGTCATCCAGGGTAACGACGCTGATGCCGTTGGGCTTCCGGAACTCGCTGGCCAGCTTCGCAAGCAGCTTGTTCGGTGCGATGCCTATCGAGCAGGTGAGGCCCGTGACCGTGAAGATGTCCTGCTGGATGCACTGCGCCAGCACCCGACCGCCGTCGATCTGGCCGTCGGGCACCGCAGTGAAATCGATGTACACCTCGTCGATGCCGCGATCCTCCATCACGGGCGCGCTGGCGACGATCGTATTCTTGAACAGGCGCGAGATGCGCCGCACCTCGTCGAAGTCCACGGGCAGCAGGATGGCCTGCGGGCATAGCTTCGCCGCCTTCATCAGGCCCATGGCAGAGCCCACGCCAAACTGGCGCGCGGCATAGGTTGCCGTGGTAGCCACGCCGCGGCCGGCATAGCCCGCCAGGCGCGGAAATGCTTCCACCGGAATTCGTTCTGGTGCGCCCGCGCTGTGCGCCAGCGCATCGTCTTCCCTGCGCCGGCCACCACCGATCACCACCGGCAGTCCCTTGAGCTGCGGATAGCGCAGCAGCTCGACCGACGCAAAGAAGGCGTCCATGTCGAGGTGTGCGATGCGCCGGGGCGGCGTTGCAGTTTCGTCGGGCGTCACCGGGCAAGCATAGCCCGGTCGATTCGACTCAGTACGACCCCATGAAATCGCGCTTGCCGATGGGCACGCCGTTGTGACGCAGCAGCGCATAGGCGGTGGTGACATGAAACAGGAACTGCGGCAGGCCGTAGTTGCAAAGATAGGACTGCCCGTTGAGTTTCTTTTCCTTCGGCGTGCCGGCCCGCAGCACAATCTGCGCGGATTCGCGACCGGCAAATGCGGAGACGTCGAGGCTGTCGAGAAACGCGAGCGTCCGGGTCAGCAGTCCGCCCAGTTCTGCAAAGGTCTGCTCGCTGCCTTCGTAAACCGGAACTTCGACGCCGGCGAGGCGTGCCGACACGCCGCGTGCGAAATCGGCAGCGATCTGCACCTGTTTGAGCAGCGGAAACATGTCCGGATACAGGCGTGCCTGCAGCAAGGCGTCGGGCTGGATCGATCTGGCGGCGGCATGTTCCTGGGCCTGCGCCAGGATCTTCTGCAGTGCGGTCAGCAGCTGCTTGAAGACGGGAACGGAATGCGTGTACATCGGGCTGGTCATGATGGATTCTCGGTCGTGGGCCGACAACCATATCAGGCCGCGATCGCGGCCGTTCAACCGGCGCGACTGACCAGAATCTGCACCGTGGTGGCTTTGCCTTGCAGCAGCTTCTCCGCCTTTCGAACCTCCGCCTTCACCGGCAGGATGTAGGCCTTGTGTGCCGTGGACGGGAAGATCGACGTTTTCCAGATGGTATTGCCGATGGTGGCCTGCACGCGCAGCGCGCCAAAGCCCACACGTCGCGGTCCCGCGTCCACCAGCCGGATTTCCCTTGAAACCGCGGCGGGCAGGGTGAGGAAGAACCAGAAGGTCTTGCCGCCGGACCAACGCCAGAGCTTCGCGCGCACTTCATAAGTTGAATGCGTGGCGCTGGAAGTCCCTGTGCCAGGTTTCGGGCTCATGCGGCCGATTGTAGCCGTGCCATCGCGCTGTCATGTACAGCGCGGAAAATGCGCCGCAGGCACCCAGCAGGAAATCGAACATGGATATCGCCACTTGGACGGATTCAGCGTTGACGCAGCAGCGACTCGCTGCGCTTGAGCTGCGACATCGCAAGGCCCTGGCCGAACTGACTGGCGCACGCGCCAGCTATTTCAGCGTGGCGGACACCGCCAGGGTCGATGAGCTCGAGATGCGGCGTGCACTGGCACGCGTTCAGCACCTGCAGGGGCAGATTGCCGACCTGCAGATGGCGATTGAAGTGCTGGAAGACGGCGTATCCGCCTAGAGGGCAGCGTCTAGCGGCGCGCTTCCTTCTTTTCCTTCTTGGCGGCGCGCTTTTCCTCCAGCGTCTTGCTGGCCTTCTTCTTCACTTCCTTTTTCTTGTCCAGTCCCTTGCCCATGTGAATGCTCCTTGGCGTTGTCGAGGGTGCAAACTTACACCACAAAGCAATCCGGCTTCACCTTGCTGGTCGTGCAAGATCCCAGAACAGCGCATTGATGCCGAGGCGGACGCCCGGGTCGGCCTTCCAGTCGTAGTTGCGGTCCCAGTTCACCAGCGGCTCCACGGACCAGAACAGCCAGTGGTTGGCGGTGGGCCGTGCGTAAAACACGCCGGCCTCGTAATACGTGACCTCGCTGGTACCCTCGCCGCTGGCCAGTAGCCGCACACCCCAGCCCCGACCGATGTCGTTGGCGCGGGGGTAAGAGCCATAGCGGTCGGGCACGATCAGCTCATGTGCGCGTGCATAGATGAAGGTCTGCGACCACTGGGTCCGGTTGCGATCCTTGCGCCATTTGGCGTACGTGGAAGAGCGCAGCAGGTGCTGGCCTGACCAGCGATCGAATGTGGTCGCCGCGGCGTAGCCCACGCTCTCCTTGGTTTCGGCAAAGATCTTGGCGAACGGGTAGAAATCCCAGTCGCCAAGCTGAATCTCGCGGGTCCACTTGACCGAGGCGAATGCCACCGGCGGCACATTGACCCGGACGCCGAGGTCGAAATCAAAGTAGTGCCCGAGCGGGTAGCGCAAACCCGCACGCAGGCTGCTGCCGTCGTTGGGGTTGCGTGGCGCCTCATCGAGGTCATCGCTGGTGACAAAGATGCGCAGCCGCTTTTCGATGTTCGGCAGGCTGAGCGCGATGTCGAAATTCACGTCAAGGTTGAATTCGGAGCCACCGCTGCGGTCGATGGTCTCGGCCATCACACCGAGGCGGAACGGTGCCGCCGGGACGGGGGATAGCTCCCTGTCCTTGTCGGCGAAACGGTGATCCGTGCCTTCCACCACGCCCTGCATCCACGTGTAGGTGCGGTCATGCGCATGATCGACGCGCTGCTGGAAGTCCAGTGGCGGCCGCACTCCCGCAGTCTGCTTGCGGATTTCCTCGACCGAGAGCTCGGTAGGCCTGCGCCGCTGAGCGCGCGTGGCGGCCGGCGTGAGCGGTGAGACTGAGGCGGGGGACGGTGCGGGAGCGCGAGCGGCTACGGGAGTGGCGAGTGCGGCTGCGTCCTGCAGTTCGGCATCGAGTCCGGCAGCAATGGCTTCGTCGGTGGTGATGGCCGGTGGTTGCGGCACCACTTCTGGAGGTGCTTCGTAACGCGTCGTGGCGCAGCCTGCGAGGCCGAAAATTGCCCAGGCGAAGATGACACGCGCGGGCGCAATACCGGACTTCATGACTGCATGATACGTGACCGCAGCAGCGCGGCTGGACGGCAGGAGGCAGAGCCCATCGTCAGTCGATTCCTACATGTGCATGATGTTTGTGACGACGAACCACGCCGCAGCAACGCCTTACAGTCACAGGCGCATGTCTTCCACACAGCCAGCAGCGCAGATTTCCGATCCGGCAGACTTCGGCGTGCAGCACTGGCTGGATGACCTCGTTGCCGGATCCGTTTCGCAGGATGAATTCCTGCACGAAGTGCGCATCGTGGAAGAACACCTTCCGCAGGTGTTATGGGAGGCGCTCGCATTGCTCGAGCAGTACTACCGCAGTCGCAAGATCACGCAACGCGACTTCCTGAGTCTGAAGAAACTTCTGCAGCGCGGCGCGCTGGGGTTTGTGGATGAAGACGGCGACGCGGCGCCGTCTTCTGCTTGCAGGGGTTGAAAGACAACCCGAACCGATCAGCTCTTGGTCTTGTAGCTATCGTGGCAGCCACCGCAGCTCTTGCCGATGTCTGCCAGCGCCTTCATCGTCGCGCCCTTGTCGCCACCGGCCGAGACCGTGATGGCGTTCTGTGCGGCATTGGCCAGCACATCAGCCTTGGCCTTGAAGTCGGCCTGACTTGACCAGATGCCATCGAGCGCGTCGGTCTTCGTGTCCTTGAACTGGCGCGTGTCCACGGCGAACTGCGCCGGAATCCTGCCGGCGAGCTCCTTCAGATGGGCCGCGTTGGTGGCGATGACGGCTGCGTCGATTTCGCGCTGGCGCTTGAGCATCGCGCCGATGGGCTCCATCGTCTTCTTCATGTCTTCGAACAGCTTCTGGCGCGTCTCGATGACGGTTTTCGCCTCCGCAGCCGACTGGGCGGGGGCGCCCGCATTCTGTGCCATGGCCATTGCGGAGACCGCTGCCACTGCAACCACCAGACCCAACTTGTTCATAAGCTTCATTTTCGATCCTCGAAAGTGGCGAAACTATCCCCTGAACGGACGGACAACCCAGCCAGCATTTTAGTTGCAGCCAGTTTGCGGCGCGAATGCTGAATAGGTCATGAATTGACGCCTGCGGGCTGAATGGGCAGTTTCATGGGCGTATCGGACAACAACGGTCAGGGAGGATGCAATGAAGAAAGCGGGCTGGATCATGACGGCACTGGTGGTGCTGTTCCTGCTGGTGGCGTCGGTTGCCCCCAAATTTGCGGGCGCGCAGGTGGCAGTCGATTCGCTGACCGCCATTGGTTGGCCCAGCAGCTACCTGTTCTGGCTCGGTGTGCTGGAGCTCATGTTGACCCTGCTGTTCGCGCTGCCGCGCACTGGTCCGCTCGGCGCCGTGCTGCTCACGGGATTGCTGGGCGGAACAATTGCCAGTCACCTGCGCGCAGGCAGTCCGCTGGCCAGTCACACCCTGTTCGGTCTTTACCTGGGTGTGTTCGCATGGGTGGCGCTGTATCTGCGCGATCCCGCGTTCCGTTCCTATGTGACCAGCGCAATCTTCAAACGCGCATAGACAAAAGGCGGTTGCTTGGGAACAAGCACCCGCCTCGCTTTCGATGTTCGCGGCGAGCTGCTGGCGCTGGCGGTGCGCGCCACTGCTGATCACACGGTATGCTCTATTTCGCACGGATGAAGGAGTGTGGACATGAAGAAGACCAAGGTTCCGGAAATCGACATCGGCCTCAAGGCAGGAGATCGCAGGAAGATCGTGGCCGGCCTCTCGTCATTGCTGGCGGACAGCTATTCGCTTTACCTGATGACGCACAATTTCCACTGGAACGTCACCGGACCGCAGTTCAACAGCCTGCACCTGATGTTCATGACGCAGTACACCGAGCAATGGGCGGCGCTCGATCTGATCGCAGAGCGCATCCGCGCCCTGGGTTATCCCGCGCCGGGCACTTACAAGCAGTTTGCGAAGCTCACGTCCATCCTGGACGTGGAAGACGTGCCGGGCGCGGAAGACATGGTCCGTCACCTGGTTGCGGCACAGGAGGCCACGGCCCGCACCGCGCGCAGGTTGTTCCCGGTGGCCGACGAAGCCAACGACCAGCCCACGGCCGATCTGCTGACGCAGCGGCTGGAGGTGCACGAGAAGACGGCCTGGATGTTGCGCAGCACGCTGCAGGGGTAAGCCCGGCGCCAAGCGGGCGCTTTCCATCCTATGTATGCCGCCGTACAGACCTGCGGGGTCTGTAAACCCACAGTTGGCCTTGGGATGACGGATGGAGCGACACCCCCATGACGGGAAGTTCAGGACCCCGCAGACTTCTGGATGCCATGGAATACCAGGATCGCGAGCGCAGGCGGGCCAACGCGATGCGGGACAACAGCCGCCCGACATTGCGGCAGCGGCTGAGCGCCCTGTTTGGCCGGATCTTCGACCGCATGAAGTCCGGCTGATCCTTCAGAGAATCGTGTAGACGAAGCTTGCGGACACCATGCCCAGCTTCTCGTCACCGAACAGCTTGAACTGTTCATATTCCGCGCGTGCGCCCAGGCTGCCGAAGTGTGCCTGCAGACCGGCACCCCAGGCAAATTCGGTCTTGTCGCTGTTGAAGCTGAAAGTCGGCTGACCCGCTGTGTCCAGCTTGCCGTTCATGCGCGCAAGTCCCGCCTTGCCGAACAGATCGATGAGCGGGAAATCCAGAAAGGCGACCGCGTAGGCAGCCGTGGTTTTGGCCTGCACGCGCGAAGTCGAAGGACAGTTCGTGCCGACCACTGCCGCGCAGGCAATACCCGAAGGCAGGCTGGCGTTGCCGTGGTCGCCGTAGTTCAGCTCTACGCCGAAACTGTCCAGCAACCGAACGCCGCCAATCAGTTTGTAGCCGGTATCCGAGTTCTTGAGCGCCGATTCCAGGTTGTAGTCCGAGCGACCGGCACCCACACCGATATAGAAGCCATTGTCGGCAGCCTGCGCAGTCGTGCCCAGACAGCAGCCGGCGATAACCGTGAGTCTTGCAATCATGATCACTCCCTTTGAACGATGTGCCGGTGTAGCAAGTGAGTGATCGTAGCGATGCAGGAGTGAACCGCCACCCGTCGTCAGATGTCTACACCTCAACAGCCGCAGCGGTTGCGGTAAGGTATCGGTCATGCGGCCGTCCTCGGCCACGAACAAGGAAAGGGGTTTATGCGAATTGCGAAGCTGCTGGCCAGTGCTCTGCTGCTGGGTTCCATCGCGCCGGCAATGGCTGCCGCGCCAGTGGAAGGCAAGGATTATGTCCGCCTGAATACACCGCCCGCTGCGGTGGTCCAGCAGAAAGTGGTCGTGACGGAATTCTTCTCCTACCAGTGCCCGCACTGCTATTCATTCGCGAAGCCCTTCGCGGCGTGGCAGCGCACACTGCCAGCCGATGTCGTCGTCGAGCGGGTTCCTGTCGCATTCGGACGTGCCG
This sequence comes from Gammaproteobacteria bacterium, assembly GCA_031424095.1. Lineage (GTDB taxonomy): Bacteria > Pseudomonadota > Gammaproteobacteria > Steroidobacterales > Steroidobacteraceae > ZC4RG30. The sequence continues at coordinate 12,528 of JANPGU010000364.1, read as the reverse complement.
CCTGGGAGCCCTCCGCGCGCGCTTATCTCACGCTGTCGCAGATGAAGCTGGTGGCGAAGACCGACGATGCACTATTCGATGCGATTCACCGCCAGGGCATCCGGCTCGATACGGATGATTCGATGATCCGCTGGGCCGGCACGCAGGGAATCGACAGCAAGCTGTTTGAGACGCAGTACCGCTCGTTTGGCGTTGCGACACAGATGAAGAGTGCCGATCTGAAATCGCGCACGTTCCAGATCCCGAGCATTCCGGCGGTCGTGGTCGACGGCCGCTATCTGGTGTCGATCGTGGATAACGGCGGCTTCAAGGGCCAGCTCGCGGTGGTGGACGAACTCATCAACCGCGCCAGGAAAGAGAAGCCGCGCACGCCATAGGGCGCGCGCGGCGGCGCGGGTCAGCGCTTGTTGCGGCGCTTGACCTTCGGTTCTTCTGCCGGTGCTGCCGGACGGGTGAAGTCCACCGAAAAGGTGTCGCCGTCGAATTCGACCACGCGGCCTTCCAGATCGCTGCGCACGTGAATGATGCGCTTGGCAAGACCCTTCGGCGCGGTGATCACCACCGGATGCACATTGGTGCCGGCGTCAAAGGCGGTATGCAGCTGCGTGCGCAGCTCGGTAATACGCGCCTTGGCGCCTGTCAGTTCCGACAGACGCCGGCTGTAACGCAGGATGCCGATGCCGGGTCTGCTGAAATGCACCGACTCACAGCTCAGTACGAGGCTGCCATCCTTGGACAGCGCGGACAGGCTGCGCTGCTTGTTGGTGGCCTGGGCGCCGTAACGCGCGAATGCTACTTCCAGACTGAGATTTTCCATTGGCGCCGCCGATCAGTAACGACGAAACGGAGAGTTGCCAACAAAGAGCCTGGTCATGGGAGGTACCCGCAAATCTCAAGGAGAAAGAATCGACAGCCTTTGGTGCTGCCAAAAAGATTCGCCGGCGCTTCAGACTTGACCGACTAAGGGCTCCGGGGAGCCCAGGGGAAGACAACCAGAAAGGGTCGCGAGCGACGGATAGTGTAGCTCAGATACGCTGTCCCGATTCGGCTCATTCGGAGAAAACGGCTATTTTCCCGAGACTTCAGCTTCTCCAGCAGTTTCCACCGCGGCCTTCTTTTTCTTCTTGCGCTCCGGCGGCGGCGCGTCGCTCTTGGTCAGGCTCATGATCTGGCAGCGCTGTTCATGGGGCACGATGATCTGGCTGAAGCGGTCCAGCGAGGCGCCACTGCGGGTGTCAAAACCAATGCCGGTGGCGAAGTCCAGACCGATGCAGGGCGCCAGCAGCTGCGCGTAGTACCACTGCCTGCGCAGGTCCTGGATCCACAGGCCATCGCGGCCATCGGCCTGCCAGTCGCGGATGGAATTGCCGACGTTGACGAACGGAATGGTGGCCTGCGGCGGCAGCGGCGCCTTGTCGGCGGCCGCGGCGGCGCCGATTCCGAGGCTCAGGGCGGTGGCCAGCAGTACGGTGCGTGTGGTCTTCATGTCGGGCTCCGAATGTGGTTGGGCGCGATCGACGCGTCGGGCATATTGTCGCAAGCGTGCCTGAACACAGGCTGACCGCCCCGGAGGCGCTAGAATGGCAGGCTATGCCTCTACGCACCCAGGTCGCAATCATAGGTGGCGGTCCGTCAGGCCTGCTGTTGTCACAGCTGTTGCAACGCAACGGAATAGATTCGCTGGTACTGGAACGGCGCAGCCGCGAATACGTTGAAGCGCGCATCCGGGCGGGCCTGCTGGAATCCGGCACCGTCGACCTGCTGAATGAAGCGGGTGTGGGCGCACGCATGACGCGGGAGGGGCTGCCGCACGATGGCTTCGAGCTGGCCTTTGCCGGGCGCTCGCACCGCATCGCCTTGCAAGAGCTGGCCGGCAAGTCGGTGCTGGTCTATGGCCAGACCGAGATCCAGCGCGACCTGGCAGATGCCGCCACCGAGCGCGTGGTCTGGGAGGCGGGCGATGTGCGCCTGCACGAGTTCGAGGGTCGGCAACCGCGCGTCACCTTCGTGCAGGACGGGGAAGCCCGGGAGCTGGTCTGCGACTTCATCGCCGGCTGCGACGGATTCCATGGGGTGAGTCGCGCCAGCGTGCCCAAGGACCGCATCACGCTGTTCGAGAAGATCTATCCCTTCGGCTGGCTGGGCGTGCTGGCCGATGTGCCGCCGCTGCATCATGAGCTCATCTACGCCAATCACGCGCGCGGCTTTGCACTGTCGAGCATGCGCTCGGCCACCCGCAGCCGCTATTACATCCAGTGTCCGCTCGATGCCGTGGTTGAAGACTGGTCTGACGACCGCTTCTGGGAGGAGCTGGCGGCGCGGCTGCCGGCCCATCACGCCCGGCATCTGGTCACCGGCAAGTCGATCGAGAAGAGCATCGCGCCGCTGCGCAGTTTCGTCGCCGAGCCGATGCGGTTTGGCAAGCTGTTCCTGGTGGGCGATGCAGCGCATATCGTGCCGCCCACCGGTGCCAAGGGACTCAATCTCGCCGCGGCCGACGTGCGCTTCCTTTACAACGCCCTGATCGAGCACTATCGCGCCGGCAATTCGCGGCTGCTGGATGAGTATTCCGGACGCGCGCTGGCGCGGGTGTGGAAAGCGACGCGCTTTTCCTGGGCGTTCACGTCGCTGATGCACCGTTTCTCCGACGATGCCATGGCTCACAAGCTGCAGCTGGCAGAACTTGAGTATCTTGCCGGCTCACGCGCCGCTTCCACGGCGATGGCCGAGAACTATGTGGGCCTGCCATTCGATATCTGAAGTGCCGGGCGTTAACTAACGGATTCACGGCATGTACGGGCACCTTCCGCCCGGACATTGCGTGATTGCCGTGCCCGGAGTGCGCTAGCCTTCGCCTCCGCAATTTCGGGGGCAATGCCAGTGGACCTGCATCAATTCAGCGATTGGCTGTCGGCGGCGGCCAAAAGGACATCACAGTCGCCCTCCGGGCTGCATATGTTACTGGCAGCGGCAAGCATGCTGCTGTGGTCCGGCGTGATCGGCTTCGGTCGCTGGATCGGCTGCGTGTGATTGCGTCAGGCGCGCAACGGCCCGGCCTGCAGGCGCAGGCTGCTGAAACGCATTTCCAGCAGGCGGAAGCCGCCGAACAGCAGACCCCCGTAGAGCAGATCGCCGATCACCGCGTTGCGGAAGAAAGGGATCGCCGCCACGTAACTGGCTGCGAGGCCTGCCGCAGTCTTGGGATACCAGGGCTGGAACACCCACTCCGCGAAGTTGGTGAGCGCGAAGAAAACGCAGGATGCAGCGAGTGTGACCAGCCCGACGCGCGCGAAGCTGCGCTGCTTGAGCAACACGGCGCCCATGCCGACGATCAGCATGAAGGTTACATACTGCACCCACATATGCGGCTGGATGGCCTTGAACGACCAGGACCAGTACACACCCAGTGCGAGGTCACTGAGCAGCAGGACCAGCATCGGCACGATGAAAGCGAGGCGGCGGTCGGAGAAATACGAGCCGCCGAAAAGCGCCAGTGCAGTCATGGCGGTGAGATTCGGCGGATGCGGCAGCAGGCGCGTGGCGGCAGCCGCCAGAATCATGAACACCAGCGTGCCCACGCGTGGATTCAGCATTGTCTTGTCGCTCCCTCATTTGCGTGTCCCGGCGGGTGCACGGCGCGCAAAGCTAAGGCGTCAGGGTACCGCGGTCAATCGTCGCGCGCAGCCTGAATGAACCGCAACTGGAATCTGGAATCTGGAAGATGACCGGGTTGGGAGCAAGGTGGCCGATAACCAGCCCCGGGTGGCTGCTCTGCATTTCCCTGGCAGTGGTTCTCCCGGGCTGCGGCCGTCCCATGTCCCTGAGCCTGCCCGGTCAATATGCCTATGAGCTCAGTCTGGCCAGTGTCGGCCGGCAACTGGTTGCAGCCTGGCATGGCGGCGCGACCGGCAACGCCATCTGGATACGGCTGACCGAGGGCGGCAAGCCGGTCGGGACGCCGGTGCAGCTCACCGATGGCAGGCGCGACGCCTACGAGCCTGATATCCAGCCGTTTGCGGGAGATCTGCTGGTGGCGTGGTACGAGAAGGATCCGTCCAGCGGTGCGCTTGCGGCGCGGCTGGGGAGGTTCACCCCGCAGGGGCGATCGCGCTGGCAGGTGACGCTTTCCGCCCCGGGGGCAAGCGGTCGCAATGCCATCGCCCGGGTCCATGCGGGGCAGGCCTATGTTGCGTGGATCGAAACCAGCGCCGGCGGCGAGCCCGCGCTCTGGACAGCGCGGCTGGACGCCGCGGGGGTTCTCCTCGAGCCAGCCCAGCGCAGGAGCGCGGTCAGCACGGACACCTGGAACCTGAATGCGGCAGTGGATGACGCCGGCACGCTCATGGTTGTCTATGACGCGACCATCGGCACGCGCGCGAAGGAATTGCACCTGCTGATGGTAGGCGCCGACAACGTCGCGGAACGCCTGCTCAGCGGCGACGATGGCCGTGATTCCGTCTACCCGGATCTGGTGCTGTCGGGTGACCACGCCGCGCTGACCTGGCTGGACAGCCGGGACGGGAATTCCGAGGTTTACCTGTTTGCGGGCAGAGTGTCCGCGTTGCGGGCCGGGGCCGCGCCGGGCGTGAGGATTACCCGCACTCCCGGTCAATCCATCGGCGCCTATGCGGCGTGGAACAGCGGTCGGCTTGGTCTGGCCTGGTGCGACAGCAGTGCCGGGCAGTCGGAAATCTTTGTGCAGCAGTTCGACCAGGGTGGCATGGCGCTGACTGCAGCACGGCGGCTGACGCGCACTTCCACCGAATCCTCGATTCCAGCCATCAGCGCATGGCGTGACGGTTTCGCGCTGGCGTGGAACGAATACCAGCCCGGCGTTGCCGGCGGCAAGCCAGCGATTACTGCATCGACGGCCATGATCGCTCTGCTGCAATGATCCGCGTATCCAATCCATAATCCTTTTTTTCATACAGGTGTGAGACATGAAGTCGAGAGTCGCGATGGCCGTTTCGGGATGCATCCTTCTGGCCGCTGCGGCACGGATTGCGGGCGCGGCCGAAGACCAGGACCTGCTGGATGAGGTGGTGGTAAGCGCAACCCGCAGTTCCACTGGCATTGCACGCGGCATGCTCGGCTCTTCGATCTCCATCGTGGGCGCTGACGACATGCAGGACCGGCAGGTGCGCGTGGTCTCGGATGTGTTGCGGGACATCCCGGGTGTGGCCGTCAGTCGTGCCGGTGCAGTGGGCAGTCCAACCCAGGTGCGCATACGCGGTACCGAAGGCAACCAGACCCTGGTGTTGATCGACGGCGTGGAAGCGGCAGATCCCTACTTCGGCGAATTCGAATTCGGCACCCTGATCGCCGACGATGTGGCGCGCATCGAAGTGCTGCGCGGTCAGCAAAGCGCGCTGTACGGATCGGATGCAATCGGTGGCGTGATCTCGTACACGACACTGAGCGGCAGGGAAGCGCCCGGCGCCAGCGCCCGGGTGGAGTCCGGCAGCTTCAATACGGTGGACGCCGCGGCGCGCTTCGGTGGCGAGTCCGGCCTTCTGGACTACGCGATCAGCGGCGGCATGCAGGACACCGATGGCTATGCCACTGCACGCAACGGCAATCGCGACGTCGGCGCCCGGAACATTGCGTTGAGCGGGCGGTTTGTCTGGACCTTGAGCGCTGCGCTGCGCCTCAAGTCGGTGCTGCGCCTGAACAACACGCGGGCCGAGTACAACGACCAGGATTTCAATTCGCCGTATGCAACGGGAACCTACGGCACCATCATCGACAGCGATGACTACTACCGGAACCGTTCGCTGCTTGGCCTGCTGCGCGCCGAATTCGGCGCCGCGGGTGACCGCTGGCAGCAGGGGGTGCAGGTGCAGGGGGCGGGCGCAAAACGCCGCGGCTTTTCCGACGCTGCGCTCGACAGCGCCGACAAGGGCAGCCGTTTCAAGGCGTCCTACGATTCCACCTTCAATTTCGGTACCGACGCGGTCCGGCAGATGCTGACGGTCGGCGCGGACTATGAAAACGAGCGTTTCCAGAACACCGGTCCATACGCCAATGCCGAGCAGGCGCAGAAGCAGGGCATCGACAACCTCGGGCTGGTGGCGCAGTACAACCTGATGGTCAACGAGCGGCTCGGTTTCGGAGCTTCCGTTCGCGGCGACAACAACAAGCGCTTCGACGACGCGGTGACCTATCGCGTCGAGGGCAGCTACAAGTTCGATGGGGGAGTGCGGCTGCGTGCTGCCTCGGGTTCCGGCATCAAGAACCCGACGCCCACCGAGATCTTCGGTTACGACCCGAATACCTTCATCGGCAATCCGGACCTCAAGCCCGAGAAATCGCAGGGCTGGGAAGCCGGTGTAGAGCAGTCGCTGGCCAGCGGGCGGGTGCTGCTGGGTGCCACCTATTTCGACAGCGAGCTCAGGAACGAGATCTATACGGTGTTTACGCCACCCACCTACGTGGCCAGCCCCGACAATCGCAGCACGCTCTCGAAGCAGAAGGGCGTCGAACTGACGGCCGAGGCTCGCGTTGCGCAGTGGCGCGTTGCCGCTGCGTACACGGACCTGAACGCGAAGGAGAATCTGGTCAAGGAAGTCCGTCGTCCGGACACCATTGCCAGCCTGAATGTCGGCTGGCGTTCGGCGGCAGACCAGTTGGGCGGCAACCTGACCGTGCGCTACAACGGCAGGATGCTGGACAGCAATTTCACCGGCGTCGGACCGTCGCGGGTGACGCTTTCTTCCTACACGCTGGTGAATCTGGGCCTGGACTGGAAGTTCAGCGACAGCACGCAGCTGTATGGGCGCATCGAGAATCTGCTCGATGCAGACTACGAAGAGGTCTACACCTATGCGACGCCGGGTCGCGCGGCCTATGCGGGTGTGCGCCTGAAGTTCTGATCAGTCTCTGGCAGCCGCAGGGCGCGAGCGTTTCCACCACATCAACGTGCCGGTGACGAGCAGCGCGCAGGGCACCAGCCCGAGCAACACCCAGAGCGCCTTGATGAAGGGTCCATAGGCGCGGCCGAAATGCAGCCGCGCCAGGACCGTTGCCGCGTCCTGCAACAGCTGCGATGCGGTTGTTGCATTGCCATCGTTCTCCAGCCACGCGGTCGGTGTATTGATGACTTCCGGGAAAGCGAAATAGATTCCCGTGAGCGCCCACAGGATGAGCAGCAGGAAAAACCAGGAGCCCAGCACATTGTGCAGATCGCGCAGCAACGGCCGGCCGCTGCTGCCGCGCTGGATGGACAGGCGGCGCCACCAGTTCCGCTTTCGGGGCCACCACAGGATCGCGCCACTGACGCACATGACTGTGACCATGATCGAACCCACGCCATTCCAGTGTCGGCCGGTGAAGCCACCGAGCAGGTCACCGTGAAAGCGCGACAGCCAGGATACGAAGGCGGGCTCGCAGATCCTGCCGTCACGCAGGCAGAAGGCCCGGTCCATTTCGCGGCGGAAGACGATGGCGCTGCCGGAAATGCAGATCGCGACGATGTAGAGGCCTGTGGCAAGTCCGGTCCAAAGGTGGATCTGGAACAGCACGCGGCGCATCGTCAGTCACCGAACAGCGTTGCTGCATTGATCTCGCGCCAGCTGCCCGGTGCGATGCTGTCCACCCTCACGCGACCGATGCCGATGCGCACCAGTCGCAGCGTGGGATAACCGACGCGTGCCGTCATGCGTCGCACCTGGCGGTTCTTGCCTTCGCGCAGGTGCAGTTCAAGCCACGCCGTGGGCAGCTGCGCGCGATAGCGGATCGGCGGATCACGGGGCCAGACGCCCGCGGGTTCATCGATCCGCTGCGCGCCAGCGGGCAGCGTTGTGAAATCGCCGAGGTCCACGCCGCTGCGCAGGGTCGCCAGTGCAGCGTCGGTGGGTACCCCTTCCACCTGCGCCCAGTAGATCTTTGTCAGCTTGTGGCGCGGTTCGGTGATGCGGGCCTGGAGCGCACCGTCGTCGGTAAGCAGCAAGAGGCCTTCGCTGTCTGTGTCGAGGCGGCCGGCGGGGTACACGCAAGGGATGTCGACGTAATCTGCGAGCGTCGGTTTTCCTTGCGCCGGGCTGAACTTGCAGATCACGCCGAAGGGCTTGTTGAAAGCGATCAGCATCGAACGTTCATCTGCCCGTGCGTGGCTTGATATGCATTTCCTGCCGGCGGTTGTCGATCACCAGCGTGTCGAACAGGCCAAGGATGTCCATGCCGATCAGCAGTGCCGGTTCATCGTTCAGCTTCCAGGTTTCGAAAATGTGCATGTCGCCGAAGGTGACATGCGCAGCGCGGATCTCGACGCTGCCGATCGAGATCGGCGAGATGCGCGCACCAATGCCGTTCTGTACCGCGCCGGTGGCGCCGGTGATGGAATCATCGCCCTGGCGGTTACGGGCCACCTGGCGGCGGATGGCGTCCTGCAGCGCTGTATTGCCAAGCGTGGACTGAGCGCCGGTATCGATGATGGCCAGCAGTGGCAGGTTGCCTACGTGCGCGCGCACCACCAGCAGGTTCAGGTTATTGCGCTCGAAGGGGACGGTCTCGAAGCCCGCGGTTGCGCGCCGGTTGCGCGACAGAGAGATGTTGATGAAGTCATTGCGGAAGTCGATGAAGATGCGCTTGTCCTGCATCCCGTCCATGCCCAGCAGGCCTTCCGCGCCGCCGAAGGCATCGGCCAGCAGCGGCAGACGTGCGGGCGCCACGTACAGATCCCCCACGCTCATGCTTGCCACTTCGATGGTGGGCGCGACGGCCGAACCGGTCACGCCGCGCAGCATGACCGGCGGCGAGCGATCGGTGGGAATGCCGAGCGCAGCAGCCACCTGGAAGCTGACCGCCGAGCGAGTGGCACCCGAATCCAGCACCATGCGGAACGGTCCCTGGTTGTTGATGCGGACCGGCACCCACACCCGGCCGATGCCGTCACGATTGGTGGGTGCGACGTAGTAGCGTTCGCGGCCGGTCACCACGACTTCGGCCAGCTCGTCGTCAGGAGGTGGGGTTACCTGCTGTGCACCGGCAATGCCCGCGAGCAGCAGGGCGGCAACCATAGCGACGCCGGCATTCACAACAGTGACATCACCAAACGAGATCGTCAGGCACGACGTAGTCCTTGTACGGATCGTCGTCGCTGGGCGGAGCTCCCGGCTTGTTGTGATGGATGAGGGCGCGCTCCACGCGGGCGCGCACCTGCTCGCCGATTTCGGCGGGCACGAAGGCATAGCGGCCTTCGCAGCGCACGATGGCAAGCACGCCGTGCACGAGCTTGTAGCGCAGGTCGGGGTTGACCGGCACCCGCTTGATGTTGGTGCCGTCCTGGAAATTGTAGAAATCGTCGGTCTCGACCCGTGCCACCTGATGGGCGGCCACCAGTTGCTTGATCTCGGCGAATTTCGCGCGCCGCTGCAGCTTTTCTTCTTTGCGCCGGTTCGCTTCGGCGTCTTTGGCGACCTTCTCGGCGCTGGCGCGCTGGGCCGCCAGCTCCTGTGGCGTGGGGCCCTGCTTCTTCTTGCCGCGCGGGGCGGTGTATTGCTGCTGCTTCTGCTGCCGTTCGGCGCGCTGCACCTGTTGTTGGGAAACCAAGCCGGCCGCAAGCAGTTGTTCGCGTAACGAGAGACTCATGCGCGGATTTTAGCGGCTAACCACATTGAGATACGATAGCTGCAACCAAAGGAACTGCCCATGAAGACTCTGACCCCCCGTTTTTGCGCCCTGGCCGTTGCGCTGGCCTTGCTGGCCCCTCTGGCCCAGGCCATTCCCGACGCCAATGGTGCCGTCACCTCCACGCCCGCGCCGGATCTTTCCGCGGACAGCGCCATGGCAGCGCGCCTGAACTACAACATGGGCTTCGAACGCTTCGAGAAAACGCAGGCCCTCGAGGCAAACAGCCCGGCCTCGCCCGAGATCAAGAAGGGATATGCCGAGGCGCGCGAGCGATTCCGCGCGGCCGCGGCCGCCGATTCGAACATGAAAGAGGCCTGGAACCTGGTCGGCTACACCAGCCGCCGGCTCGGGGACCTTGAGGCGTCGCTGAAGGCCTATGACGCGGCGCTGAAACTGCAGCCGGATTACCCAGAGGCCATCGAATACCGCGCCGAGCTGTTCCTGCTCACCGGCCGGCTGGATGAGGCGAGGGCGGCATACGCCGAGCTGACGAAGAGCTCGCCCTCGTATGCCGGCACGCTGCTGCAGTCGATGCGCGAGGTGCTGGCGCCGGGCAGGTTGCCCGCCAGTGTTGGCGCAGAGCAGCGTGCAGCCTTTGCGAGCTGGGTGAAGGCGCAGCCCGCTCTATAAGAGTCGCTCGGCGGCTGCCACACCAGACAGCCAGGCGCCATGCAGTGTCCCGTAAAACTGCTCTGAGCAGGCCTCACCTGCAAACTGCAGCGCCGGCATCACCGGCGTAGCGAGGATGCCCCGGCAATGCGCCTTGCCGGGCAGCGCCGCGGAATACGAGCCGCGTGCGTGAGGATCTGCACCCCAGCCGGTGGCGATGCCGGGCCCCAGTTCGCTCACGAACTGCGCACCGAAGATGCCGCGCAGTTCCGCGCGCGCAAACGCCGCGAGTTCGCCGCGCTGTTCAAGCTGCTGCGAAAGGTCGCCGCCGAAAAACGCGCACAGCAAAGGCTGATCTGCCGGATACACCAGATAGTTGCAGGTGCGCGAAGTGCTGGCACTGCCGAGGAAATGCCGGCTCACGCCATCGGCAAACTGATCTGCGCCGAGCCGGAAGAACACCTTGTTCACCACCCCGAGCGGCAAGCTCTCTAGCGCGTCGATGTGGGCGGGCGGAAGCGCGGGTGTGAACTGGATCGTGCCGGCCGCAAGCACAGGCGTTGGTACGGTGATGATGACTGCGGCGCAATCGACGCTGCCGGCGCTGGTGTCGATATGGATGCGCGGGCCGGACCAGTCGATGGCGGTGACCAGGGTGCCGAGGCGAATCGGCAAGCCCGCGGCGCCTGCGACGACCACCGTGCCCAGGCCTTCGCGCACCGCCCAGTTGTGTTCGGAATCCGCATAGCGCGCCAGGTCGAGCGTGGAAACCTGCCGGCTCTCCACGCTCACCGCCCAGGTCATCACGGCGTCGAAGCGCACGCGATAGGCGTCGTCGGGCAGCACCTCGCTCACTGCAACGTCGCGTCCCGCGCTGGCTGCGGCCTCGATCAGCGCGTGGTAATGCCCGTAGCTGGCTTCGGCTGCCTGGCATTCTGCCGCGGTGGGCGTGTGCGTGCCGATGCTGGCCCCGGCGCCCCAGCCGGGCTCGCGGCGGATCACGCTGAAGCCGGCCTGGTCGGCAATTGCGGTCCACGCGTTCTGCTCGGCAAAGTGCAGCCAGGCCGCACCCAGATCCGCAGGCGCCCCGAGCGAATGATCGGTGGCAGCGCGGCCGCCCACGCGCGCGCGCGCTTCCAGCAGCAGCACCTTCTGGCCGGCGGCGACCAGCCGCCGCGATGCCGCGATGCCCGCCGCGCCCGCACCAACGATGACCGTGTCGAAGCTGCTCATCGCACCATTCTACGCGGTCCGCCGTGACCGGCTGGCAAGGCTGCTACGATGCGGGCCATGAAAGGCATCGAGCATCTGTTGAACAAGAATCGGCTCTGGGCCGACAAGGTCACGCAGCAGGATCCGCAATTCTTCGCGCGGCTGGTGTCGCAGCAGTCGCCACGTTATCTGTGGATCGGCTGCGCCGACAGCCGCGTGCCCGCCAACGAGATCGTGGACCTGGCGCCCGGCGAGCTGTTCGTGCATCGCAATGTGGCGAACCTGGTGGTGCACTCGGACCTCAACTGCCTGTCGGTCATCCAGTACGCGGTCGATGTGCTCAAGGTGCAGGACATCATCGTCACCGGCCACTATGGCTGCGGCGGCGTGGCAGCGGCGATGGGCTCGGCATCGTATGGCCTGATCGACAACTGGCTGCGGCATGTGCAGGACATCCGCGATCGTCACCCGAGCCTGCTGAGCGGCGGTGGTGCGGCTGCCATCGACACGCTGTGCGAACTGAATGTGCTGGAGCAGGCGCTGAATGTCTGCCGCACCACGGTGGTCAGGGATGCCTGGGATCGCGGTCAGCAGGTGGCCGTGCATGGTGTGATCTACGCTGTGGCCGACGGCCTGCTGCGCGACCTCAATTTCTGTGCCACCGGTGAGGTGGACAGCACGGCGTGACGCGCGCGCCTTAAGCGGCGGGCGTATCCGCGGCGACCGCCGCCGTGCTCGAACGCTTGAAGACGCGCTTGAACCACATCTCCAGATCGTCCATCAGCGTGTAGATCACCGGCACCACGAACAGTGACAGCGCCGTGGACGCCAGCAGGCCACCGATCACCGCCGCGCCCATGGGCGCGCGGAAGCTCGAATCGCCGTGCAGGCCGATGGTGATCGGGATCATGCCGGCCACCATCGCGATGGTGGTCATCATGATCGGGCGCACGCGCTTGCTGCAGGCATCGACGATGGCGTCGTATCGCGACAGGCCATGCTCGCGGCGGGCCATCACGATGTACTCCACCAGCAGGATCGAGTTCTTGGTGACGATGCCCATCAGCGTCAGCAGGC
>JANPGU010000363.1:0-7462 GCA_031424095.1 Gammaproteobacteria bacterium | reverse complement strand
GCCCTGGCCCGACGGCTCCTGGGCAGTCAGTGAGCCGGGCATTTATTACCAGGCAGCCTACATAAGATTGTTGTCCCGGTTCGCGTTCTAGGCATTGCCGTGCACGTGCACTGCAATGTCTGGCAACATGGCCCAGATGAGTGCCATACCCGACAAGCAGGATCTGCCGGAAGAACCGGAATCCGACGGTCCACGCTCCGGTGAAGCCGGCCTCGAGGGCGGCATCGTCGAGCGTGCCCTGCGTCGGATGTCCGATCGTCGCGACGTGGTGGTGTGGGAAGGTGAACCGGTTGAGGCCGGCCCCGCACTGGCCTACGCGCATGATTCCGGCAGCCTGCGAAGCGAGCACCTGCGCAGCCTGCGCACCGAACTGCTCATGCGGCTTGGCACCCACCAGGGCGCTGCCTGCTTTGCGATTGTGGGATCGCGGCCGGGCGAAGGCCGGTCGCAATTGTGCGCGGAGCTCGCCCTCGCCTTCGCGCAACTCGGCGGCAAGACCCTGCTCGTCGACGCCAACCTGCGCGTACCCGCTTTGGACAAACTCTTCAGGGGCGCCAAGTCCGACAGCGGACTGACCGAGATATTGCTCGGTGAGACGCTCACGTTGCCGCTGCATCGCGTGATCGGTCCGGATCATCTGGCCCTGCTTACCTCCGGCAAGCCGCCGTCGAATCCGGTCGACCTTCTCTCGGGTGTCAAGTTCGAGCGCCTGGTCAGGGACTGGTCGCGTACGTACGACTACGTGCTGATCGACACGCCGCCCATTTCGTTGCGTTCGGACGGCATCGTCATCGCCAACGCGGTGCGCAATGTCGTGCTGGTCGCGCGCCGGCACAAGACATCGTTCGCCGAGATGAACGAGCTGCAGCGCCGTCTGGACGCCACCGGGGTGCGGACCATAGGCGCTGTCCTCAACGACTTCTGACGGCGAGTGACTGCCCGCAAGATTCTTGTCCTTTCCGGACTGCAGGTATTTCCACCGGAATCCGGCGGACAACTGCGCACCGCCGGCCTGATTGGCGCGCTGGTGGCGCGCGGTTACGACGTCACCGTCTATTCCATGGTGGGACGCAAACCAGACTACCTGGCCCGCCGGCCTTCGGGCTTCACGGCGCTGCGCGAGCGTCTGCGTGAGTATGTCGATCGCAGCCGGTTCTGGGCCGCGCTGCAATTTCCGTCGTACTGGTTGCGACTGCCACCGCTGTGGATCGCGGCGCTGCTGAGCGTGCACACGCCACGCAAGCTCAGGGAACTGCTGGCCGGATCTGATGCCGTGCTCGTCGATTTTCCGTTCCTGTATCCCGCCGCTGCACGCACAGCAAAACCGATGGCACTGAACACCCACAACGTCGAATCAAACCTGTGGCCACGGCGCTGGGTCAGCCGGCTGGTCGCAGCTATCGAGAAGCGGGCCGCGCGCGGCGTGCAGCATGTCTTCTGTTGCTCAGCAAGCGACCTTGAACACTTCACCGCACTGGCCGGCCCCGGCCGCACCAGCATGGTTCCCAATGGCATCGATCCCACGCGCTTCGCTGGCATCGCCTCAGAACGCGCGCCATTGCGCGCGGCACTGGGCTACAAGGACGACGACCGCGTGCTGTTCTTTGCCGCAAGTGCCTTCGGCCCCAATGTGGAGGCACTGGCCTGGTTGCAGGCTTTCGCGGCCAGCAACCAGCCGCTGCTGCAACGGCGCAACCTGCATTTCCTCGTTGCGGGCAGCGTCTCGAAGCAGCCCTTCGAGAGCCCGCGCCTGCGGGCCGTGGGCATGGTCCCGCGCATCGAGCCTTACTTCGCTGTCGCCGACCTTGCCTTCAATGGCGTGTTCCGTGGCTCCGGCACGAATGTGAAGATGGCCGAGTTCATCGCGGCCGGGCTGCCGATACTGTCTTCGACTTCAGGCATGCGCGGCTACGATGTGACCGATGGTGAGGACTGCATTGCGTTCACCGCGGAGACCCTGGCCACCGTGCTCGCCGAGAACACCGCGCTCGACGATCCGGCGCTACTCGCTGCCATGACGAAGAGCGCCTACGAAAAGAACAAACGGCAGATCGACATGAATTGGTGCGTAGAACCGATCGTTGCCTGGCTTGAGGGAGCGCACTGACCGCATGGCCATCATCCTCCAGCTCGACGATCAGGATCTAACGCACTTCGTCCGCACGGCCGCGCAGTTCGGCACCGACCGCTTCGGCTATGTCGTCACGCCCAACGCCGATCACATCATCCGGTTCCACGACGACCCTTCGTTCCGCGACAAGTACGCGGACGCAGCGTTTGTGCTGTCAGACAGCCGTTTCATTTCCTATGTGCTCGCCCTGACCAAGCGCCTGCGGGTACCGGTGTGCACGGGCAGTGATCTGACGCAACAATTGCTTGCGCAAATCGCCAAGCCCGACGATCGGCTGCTGCTGGTCGGGGGCACCGAAGGGCAGGCCGACCAGCTCAGGAAGAAATTCGGCTTCACCGGTCTGCAGCACATCAATCCGCCGATGGGATTCATCCGCGATCCCGCCGCGGTGCAGTCCGTGGTCGAGTTCATCGAGCTGCAGAGCCCGTTCCGCTTCTGCCTGCTGGCGGTGGGAAGTCCGCAGCAGGAAGCCGTTGCCCAACTGCTCAAGCGCCGCGGCATCGCGCGCGGTCTGGCGCTGTGCATTGGCGCCTCGGTGGATTTCATCACGGGCAAGGAAAAACGCGCGCCGCCGCTGCTGCAGAAGCTGGGACTGGAATGGGTATTCCGGCTGCTGCAGAGTCCGCGGCGCCTTGGCAAACGCTATCTGGTGCGCGGGCCGCGGGTCTTCGCCGTGCTGCGGCGGATCGAGATCCGCCTCAGGGCTGGCTGACGCCGGCGATCGCGCCGCGGAAGTATGCGATGGTGGAAGCCAGTCCATCGCGCAGCGGAATCCTGGGCTCGAAGCCGATCTTCGCCTTGGCCTTGGTCATGTCCGGACGGCGCTGCTTGGGATCGTCCTGCGGCAGCGGTCGCCTGACGAGCTTGCTCTTGCTTCCGGTGAGTGCAATCACCTGCTCCGCGAGCTCGATCATGGTGAATTCCCCGGGATTCCCAAGATTCACCGGGCCGATTTCGTCTCTTGTCATGAGCCGGAAGAGGCCTTCGACCAGGTCGTCCACATAGCAGAAGCTGCGCGTCTGCTTGCCGTCGCCATAGATGGTGATGTCCTGGTCCTGCAGCGCCTGCACGATGAAATTGCTGACCACGCGGCCATCGCTGATCGCCATGCGGGGACCGTAGGTGTTGAAAATGCGCGCGACGCGGATGTCGACGCCCGCCTCACGGTGATGATCAAAGCAGAGGGTCTCCGCACAGCGCTTGCCCTCGTCGTAACAGGCGCGGGGACCGGTCGGGTTCACGTTGCCCTGGTAAGTCTCGGGCTGCGGATGCACGTCCGGATCGCCATACACTTCGCTGGTGGAGGCCATCAGGAAGCGCGCGCCGGTGCGCGACGCCAGGCTCAGCCCATTGAGCGTGCCCACCACATTGGTGACCACGGTCTTGATCGGATTCTTCTGGTAATGGACCGGGCTTGCCGGACACGCCAGATGGAATATGTAGTCGGCCTGGATCTCGAAGGGGTTGGTTACATCCTGCAGCACGAAGCGGAAGTCCTTGCGACCCATCAGATGCGAGATATTGGCTCGCGATCCGGTGGACAGGTCGTCCAGCGCCACGACAGAGAATCCTTCCTTCAGCAGGCGGTCAGCGAGGTGCGAACCGACAAAGCCGGCGCCGCCGGTAACAAGTGCCGTCTTCAATTGCGCACCCCGATTCCCTGATAATGAAAGCCCTGCTTCGTCAACTGATACGACGACCAGATGTTGCGCCCGTCGATCAACACCGGCTTCCTGAGCGAAGCCTTGATGCGCTGGAAGTCGGGACTCTGGTATTCGCGCCACTCGGTGGCCAGCACCAGGGCATCGGCATCTTTCAACGCCTCGTAGGCATCGGCTACCAGCGTGATGCGGTTGCCGTACTCGGCGCGCACGATCTCCATGGCCTCCGGATCGTGGGCCGAGACCAGCGCGCCATCCGACAGCAGCGTGTCGATCAGCGCCAGCGCTGGGGATTCCCGGCAATCGTCGGTCCGCGGCTTGAACGACAGCCCCCAGACCGCGATGCGCTTGCCACGCACATCGCCATCGAGTGCCGCGCGCAGCTTGCGCGCCAGCACTCCCTTCTGTCGCGAATTCACGCGGTCCGTCGTCGAGGCGAGTTCCAGTTCCAGACCGTGGTCGCGCGCGGTATGCACCAGCGCCTTCACGTCCTTGGGGAAGCACGACCCGCCGTAACCAGGGCCGGCATATAGGAACTTGGCACCGATGCGTCCGTCGCTGCCGACACCGGCGCGTACGCTGTGAATGTCAGCGCCCACCTGCTCGCACAGCAGCGCCACTTCGTTCATGAAAGAAATGCGGATCGCCAGCATGGTGTTGGCCACGTACTTGGTCAGTTCGGCACTGGCCGCGTCCATCCACACCATGCGGTCCTTGTCCAGGTTCACCGGGTGGTAGAGGGCGGTCATGCTGTCCCTGGCAAAGGTGTCATCGGCATCGCAGCCGACCACGATGCGATCCGGGCGCAGGAAGTCGCTGATCGCGTCGCCTTCCTTCAGGAACTCCGGATTGGAAATCGGATGGATGCGGAACTTGCTGCCTTCCACGATGCGTCGCAGACGGGCATTCGTACCAACAGGCACGGTGCTCTTGGCGACCAGGATGCACTCGCGTCCAGCGTGCTCCCGCACGGCCTCTGCCACGCGGTCGACCGCCGACAGGTCGGCGCCGCCATCGGGCCGCGAAGGCGTGCCGACAGCGATGAAAATCACTTCCGCGGAGTGGATGGCCTGGGCCACATCGGATGTGAAGCGCAGTCGCTGGGCGGCGCGATTGCGCGCGACCATCGATTCCAGGCCCGGTTCGAAGATCGGGATTTCCCCGGCGTTGAGGCGATCAACCTTCTTCTGGTCGATGTCCACGCAGGTGACGTCATTGCCGGTCTCGGCAAAACACGCGCCCGTAACCAGTCCTACATAGCCTGAACCAACGACACAGAGTTTCACAATAGCCCTCGAATTTGCTCGTTTGAGGTTACTTGCTTTCAACACCCCGCGCCAAGCCGCGGAAGTAATGGCCCGCGGCAGGTTCTCACGGCGACCGCATGAGCGTCCGAATCGGCGTCACAGAAACCAGGGGGCTAGCGCGCGCGCGACGCGCGCGGCCGGGCCACGGTATTTGCGGTCCGCTGCGGCTGGGGTTCGCGGGCGCGGCATTCGGCCAGCGAGCGCGACAGACAGGTGCAGGCCAGCAGCAGGACGGCAAAGGTGCTGCTGCGGGCAAACCACTCGCTCTCCGACATGTTCATGACCATCTGCTGGTAGAGCAATGCCAGATACAGGGCGCCCTGCGCGCGATCAAAGCGCATCAGCTTGATGGCCTGCCAGATGTACGAGACCAGGAACACCGCGAGGCACAGCAGGCCAAGCCTGCCCAGGTCGTTCAGGATTTCCAGGTAGCCGTTGTGTGATTCGGTCGGATAGAAAAACATCCGCCACATGAACACGTTCGAAGGCGAATTCGGAGTGGGCCCGATCCAGTAGGCTCCGTAACCGGTGCCCAGCCAGGGTGCGCCCTGCGCGTGTTCCTTGATGATCTCCCAGATGATCGTGCGGGCGGAAAAGGTGGCGTCTTTTCCCGTGAGACTGGTGATTGCCGACAGGATGACGCTGATGCCTGGAATCACGCGCTGAATCCACAGCTGGAAGAGAATCAGCGCGGTCGCAATGCTGATGGCCACCACGCCCGAATACCGGTTCTTGATCACCGGCACGCGCATCACCAGCACCATGAAGCCCAGCGCGATCCCGGTTGCCATCAGCGATGTGCTGCTGCGGGACAGCAGCAGACATGCAAAGCCGATCGCCGTGCCCAGCAGCGACCACATCGGGCGGGCGGCGCGTGCCAGCCAGACATTGAAGCAGAGGATGACGCCAATGCTGGCCATCATTCCGAACAGGTTCTTGGTGTAGGTGATGCCGTGCCAGGCGCCCTTCTGCGAAAGGTCGTCACCGATTTCGGTGATCCGGTCCGGATACATCGCGCCCAGCACCAGCGAGGCAACGAGCACATACATCACCGGCGGGATCGTCACAAGCTGCAGCCGCCGGCGCTCCCAGCCAACCAGGGGAATCGCCATGCACAGCAACACGATGCTGCCCAATGTGACGGACCGCAGAATCGTGTCATTTGGTGAGATGGACCAGGCCGTGCTCATGGGAATGATCACCATGAAGGCAACCAGCCCCGGATTGATGTTCTTCAGCAGCAGCCGCGTCGATGACCAGCGCGTGGCCATGATGATGAGGCTCACCACAATGGTGATGATCTTCACGGTCCGGTCCATCGTGGCGGTGTCGCCACCAGGTGGCGCCCCGTTCAACGGGTTGCCGGGCAGATTCTGGTAAAACACATACCAGAGGAGCACGGACAGCAGCAGCAGCAGCGCACCGCCCGCGGCCTTGCGGACCTTCGACTGGTTGGCGCTACCCGCCATTGCAGGCTGTATCGCTGCGGCTGCCCGCGGGGGGACGTTTCGGTTGCGCATGCTCGTGTCCAGACTAACGACGCAGTCTGCAACTAAGCGTGCGTCGATTCCACAAATCTCGCAATGTGGTACAAGATTGCCAGGGAAATCATCGAGTCCCCGCTAGGGGAATGTTGAAGCTGGCAGTGACTTTATCCAAGAGTGCATCAGTTCTGGTCACGGGTGGCGCGGGCTACATCGGCAGCCACACCTGCAAGGCTTTGGCGGCTGCCGGGTACACACCGGTTTGCCTGGACAACCTGTCGCTCGGGCACCGTTGGGCGGTGCAATGGGGGCCGCTGGTCGTCGCCGAGCTGCTCGATGCCGAGGCAGTCCGGAAGGCGCTGGAACAGCACCGGATCGAAGCCGTCATCCACTTTGCAGGCAGTGCTTACGTCGGCGACAGCATGCGCGACCCGGCGGCCTATTACCGCAACAATGTCCTGACAACGCTGACGCTGCTGGACACCATGCGCGCGGTCGGCGTCAAAGACGTGATCTTCTCTTCCAGCTGCTCGGTCTATGGCAATCCGGACCGGCTGCCCATCGACGAAACGCACCCCACCCGCCCGTTGAGCCCCTACGGCCAGAGCAAGCTCGACGGCGAGAATGCCTTGCACTGGTATGGCCTGGCTTACCAGATGCGCTGGATCGCGCTGCGCTATTTCAACGCGGCAGGTGCCGACGCGGAAGCTGCGGCAGTAGGGGATTGTGGTGCCGCCGGGGGAGTGGAGCGCGTGGGAGCCGACCGGGGTGCTGCGGACTTGGGTGTGGCGGCTTTAGTACGTTTGGTTTTGAGCGGCGAGGTTGCGGGAGCGGGGGTAATTCGGGTGCGCGGCGGCGTGGCGGCATGGGGTGCCGCGG
>JANPGU010000362.1:0-5499 GCA_031424095.1 Gammaproteobacteria bacterium | reverse complement strand
CAGGAATGGATCGCCGAGCACTGTGCCCACGCCAATCCGGTGGAGGCCATGACCCAGCGCGCCGGGCTCACCCGGCGCACGTTCACGCGGCGGTTTCGCGCCGCGACGGGCCATCTGCCGATGGACTACGTGCACGCGGTTCGGATCGAGAAGGCCAAGCGGATCATCGAGCGGGATGCGGGTGACATCGACGATGTGGCCTACCAGGTCGGCTACGAGGATCCCACCTTCTTTCGCCGTTTGTTCAAGCGCGAGGTCGGCCTCACGCCCGCCGCCTACCGCCGAAAGTTCTCGAGCATCTTTGTCCACGCGGGCCTCGGCCCTATCGCCCCAACTGCCGTGCCCAGCGGCCGGTGAGGTCATGGAAGTCCACCGGACCCGCGCGCATCGCCGCCCGGGACAGCGGCGCGGTGACGATCCGCGTCGTTCCACTCGGTGCGCGACGCGCGCCCGGTGGCAGGTCGGGCAGGCTGCCGGTGAAGGGCGGCACGTTCATCCGCGGCACCGCTTCGGTCAGGAAGCCGTCGAACGAAAGCGCGGCGTTGACCCGGTCGCTCAGGAACGGCTTGCTGTCCCCCATGAAGCGGGCGAGGACCGTCTTGAGGATCGAGCAATGGTCGAGCACCGTCGACGGCCCCTTCCCGCGCGTCGTCCACGGTGAGACGACGAAGGTCGGCACGCGCACGCCGTACGGGATCGGCAGTGGGGCCGGCACCAGCGGCTGAAGCGGAACCGTCGGCAGCGGCAGCACCGGAATGGTCGTGATGGGAGCCGCCGGCAGGACCGCCCCGCCGGGTAGAGGCCGCTTCCGCGCGGGCTGGGTGCCCGGGACCGTGAGCGGCGGCAAGCCAGTTCCCGTGAACGCGCTGAACACATCGGCGACAGGCGGAACGACATGATCGTAGAGACCGCCATGCTCGTCGTAGGTGATGATCAGCAGCGTCTTTGCCCAGATCGCCGGGTTCGATCGCAGCGTGTTGTAGACGTCGCGCAGGAAGATCTGGCCGCGGTGCATGTCCGCGTCAGGATGGTCGTCGTTCTGCGGGTGGTGATGCAGGGCCGGCTCGATCATGGTGAATGCCGGCAATCCTCTTCCGCCGGGCGCCACGTCCGCGGTCAATTGCTCGCGAGGCACGATTCGCTGCTGATCCGTCGTGTAACGCGCGAACAAGCGCAGCATCGCAGCCGACGGTTGCGACTCATAGACGCGGAAGTCCAGCCCCTTGCGCAACAGGAAGTCGCCGATCGTGTGCTGCCGCGACAGCAGGAAGTTGTCGCTGTTGTTGTTCTCCAGGATCGGGAATCCGTGGCGGTCGTACTGCACGTCGCCGAGCAGGGAATACATGCGGTTGGGCAGCGTCGGCCCCGGGTGCGAACAGAAGTAGCGATCGCAATAGGCGTAGTGCTCGGCAAGATAGGCGAAGAACGGCAGGTTGTCGGCACCGTAGAAACCGATCACGTCATCTTCCACCACGCCCAGCGGGTTGCTTTTCAGCCGCGGCCTGAAGTTCTCGACGAAGCCCTTCGGGTTGTTGATCAGCCGGCCTTGGGGCCCGGGAGCGCGGAACTGGAGCTGCTCGGCAACGTCTTTCACCTCGTGCCCGACACCCTTGGGCAGCCGCGTCTTGCGGCCAGCGGCATTGGCCTCGAAGCCGGCCTCCTGCAGGTCCCTGACGACAAACGGCCCACCGGGCGCCGCCTTGATCGAGGCGATCATCTCCTCGGTGAGGCCGTCCGCGCCATCCTTGATCCCGCTATTCGCGCGATAGCCGAGAACGTGGTCGTAGGACCGGTTCTCCATCATCACCACGACGACATGCTCGATCTTGGCGAGGTGGGTGCTGGCCCAGGTGTCTTCCATGACCGGGGGCACGAAACTGGCACCGCCGTTGCCCAGTTGCGTGAAAGTGCGGCCCACCGCGCCCTGATAGCCCGGCGTCGGGCGCGCCTCGGGCTCCAGCGGGGCGATGTGCTCGAAGACCAGCGCGCCTGCCTCGATGCGCGGCGGCAGGTACGTCAGGTGCGCGCCGAAAATCGTCATGAGGACACGTGGCGCGATCGTGGGATCGGCAAACAGACGGCGTGCGCCGGTGACCATCGCGCCGTTGATCTCGCTTTCGACGTACTCGGCGATGCTCATGCCGCCGATCAACCCGGACAGGCCGAGCGTGACAAGCAGCGCCACCTTCACCTCTGGGCTGATGTCGATGTCGAACGGCGAATCCGGGAACCGGGTCACCACCTGGGGCATGCCGTCGGCGGCGAGCTTGATGCCCACCTCGACCTCGAGCCTGCCACCTCGCACGCTCGCCGTGACCAGCGTGAGCGCGCCGAACTTGACCTTCGCCGCGCCCGAGACCGCGACCGACAAGCGAACCGACGGCACGGTCGCGCCCAGTTTCACGCCGGGACCGATGTCGACGTCGATCTTGCCCGTCTTCAAGGTGCTGACATCGAGCTTGAGACCCGCCCTCAGGTTCTGGGATCTGCTGGCGATGGTGTGGGCCCGGAACGCCTCGATGTCGCCGCCGGGCGCATCCTTGACGAAGTCATCGAGAAGGCCGTGCATCTGGATCGTCTCGGCCGCGACCACGTCCTTGATCCTGATCCGTCCGAAGGCGTCGCCGCCCTGGTTCTCGCCGAAGATCTCGATGAAGCTTCCTCGCGTCCCGAGGAGCTTGTCGATTCGCTCTTTGATGGCGGGTATGCCAATGCGCCCAGCGGCAATGCAGTTCGCGGAGATGCGCAGGTTGCCGACGACGGGCCCGAGTTGCGGGCGAAGTTCCAGCTTCCACTTGGGGATGTCACTCGGCAGCGTGAGCCCGCGCCCGGCGGCCCGCGGCGGACGAAGCTGTGCCAGCCCGACATCAAGGCGGAGCGTGGCGCTGCTTGTGCTCGCGACCTTCGCGCCGGTGTGATCGAACAGCGACATCGTGCCGCGCCATGGCGTGCCGAGCGACATGCGCTTGATTTGCGCGATGAAGGTGCCGATGCGAAACAGATCGAACGAGAAGGACTGGCTGGCAGACGAGACCGGCTTGTTGTCGATGAGCGGCGGCGCGCTGTCGTCCCGCACCGTCTCGATCACCGCGATTCCCAGCGTGCCCTTGGCGTCGACGATGCTCGAGTCCTCGTCTATGAGGATCTTCTCGCTCTGGCCGCTCAGCTTGAACGACCAGCGGCCGGACGGCGCGCCACGCAGATTGCGATGCTTGCGCAGATCCGCCGGCGTGATCTCGGTTCCGGTGAACTCTGCCCCGTCGGGGCTTAGGATGCGGAGCTTCAGTGGAATGACCTCGGTGGTTGTCTGCGTCCCGCCGTGGATCGGCACTGGTTCGCCCGGCACGGGGTGTGTCTTGGACTTGTGGAGGAAAGTCGCAACGGCGCGCCGGACCAGACGCCCGGGAACGAGCGCCTCGAACGTGCCTTCGGCAGTCACCGTGAAGAACTCGAATTCGCCATCCGACTGCCTGCGGGGTGCCAGTTCTCTCGAGACGAAGTTGTGCGTAAGTTCGAATGGCATGGGATGTCTCCGGTTAACGGCGCCTGAAGAAACTTGCCGCGTGGCGAACCGTAGCCTTGACGCTGGATGACGCGAAGAGCCGATTGGTACAAGATCGGGTCGAATGCGACACCACTCATGCGACACCACTCATCAAGCAGGCTGAACCCATGAGGCAGAACATCAAGCCGAAGATCGCCCTGCTCGCCGCGCCGGAGACGACGCCGTCGGTGCTCTTCGGTCTCTACGACGTGCTGGCTTCCGTCGGCGCGGGCTACGCCGACATGACAGGCCGCCCGGTGGGCGAGCCGCTGCTCGACGTGCAGATCGTGGCGGCCGACGCCCAGCCCTTTCGCTGCTTCGGCAACATCCTGATCGAGCCCCACGCCGCCATCGGCGGCCTCGACCGCGTGGACGCTGCGGTGGTCTGCGACATGTACACGCCGATCGACACCGCGCCGCGCGGACGCTATGGCGCGGAGATCGCCTGGTTGCGGCGCATGCACGCCCAGGGCGCACTGATCGGGTCGGTCTGTTCGGGCTCGCTCGTGCTGGCCGAGGCCGGCCTGCTTGATGGACGCCAATGTGCCGGGCACTGGGCCTACCGCGAGCTGTTCCGTCGGCAGTACCCCAAGGTGAACTACCGCGCCGACTCGATCCTGCGCCTGGACAGCGAGGCCGAGGGCGTGATCACCGCAGGCGGTGTCACCGCGTGGCAGGAGCTGGCGCTGCGGCTGATCAGCCGCGATTGCAGCCCGGCGCATGCGCTGCAGACGGCCAAGGTCTACCAGCTATCCGGCCAAGAAGACGGCCAGCTGCCCTTCGCCGACATGGGGATGAAGATCCAGGGGGAAGACCAGGCCATCAAGCTCAGCCAGGAGTGGATTGCCGTGCACTATGCCCAGGCCAGTCCGGTGGAGGCCATGACCCAGCGTGCGGGCCTCACCCGGCGCACGTTCACGCGGCGGTTTCGCGCTGCGACCGGCCACTTGCCGATGGACTATGTGCACGCGGTGCGGGTCGAGAGGGCCAAGCGGATCATCGAACAGGATGCCGGTGGCATCGACGATGTGGCTTACCAGGTCGGCTACGAGGATCCAACCTTCTTTCGCCGCTTGTTCAAGCGCGAGGTCGGTCTGACGCCCGCCGCCTACCGCCGAAAGTTCTCGAGCATCCTGAGCGACCCTGCGCCCACTGAAGTGGACACTTGAGGGACGGCTCGGGTTCGCAGAAGCACGCGACCGATCAGGGACCGCACCGCACCGACCGTGCCTTCCTGTCCGCCGGCGCAAGTCGCTGCGCAGCGGTTGCCAAAGCTGCTGGGAAAGAAAGGCGGTGAGGAGCCCCTTGCCGCATGCAATCACGGCAATGGCGCACAAGCCACACGGCGCGGCGGTGCCTTCAGAGAGGCTTGTCGCCTTCAATGGTGGTGCGGTTCAGGCGGCGCCGCAGGTGGTCTGGGCAGCCGGCGGCCAGGTGCATCACCGATCGGTTGTCCCAGAACACCCTGTCGTGGTCGCGCCAGACGTGGCGGTAGATGAACGCCGGCCGCACGCTGTGCGCAAACAGCTCGGCCAGCAAGGCGGTGCTCTCATCGGCCCCCATGCCCACGATGCGCGTGGTGAAGTGCTCGCTGACGAAGAGCGCCTTGCGGCCGGTTTCCGGATGGGTGCGCACCACCGGGTGCACCTGCGGCTTGACCTGGGCGACCTGCTCTTCGCTCAGCTTGGGCCGCCAGGGGTTCCGCGCCCGCAGTTCCTCGTACTTGGCGAGGTAGGAATGCTCGGCGCGCAGGTTGCGCACGCGCCGCTTCAGCTCGGGTGGCAGCGCCACCCAGGCGGCGTGCTGGTCGGCGAACAACGTGTCGCCGCCCTCGCTGGGCAGTTCCTGCGCCAGCAGCATGGAGCCGAGGCTGGGCGTTTCCTTGTACGACAGGTCGGAGTGCCAGAAGTGGCCGGCGTCACCCAGGCCGGCCGGCTGGCCGTTCTCGACGATGT
>JANPGU010000361.1:0-7604 GCA_031424095.1 Gammaproteobacteria bacterium | reverse complement strand
CATCAGGTTCTCGAACACCTCATCGGCGGTGACCTGGTCGGAACGCTTGAGCACGCGCTCATAGCGCTTCTTCAGCGTGTCTGCGACTTCCGGCCAGGCCTTGCCGGTAAGCATCAGTGACAGGCCATCACTCTTGACGCGCTTGCGCCAGATCTCGTCCAGTTCCTGCGTGGTGGCAGGCCACTGGGCCTTTTCCCGGTCGAATTCGAAGGATTCGTCCACCGTCCAGTCCGGCTCGGTGGCCAGCAGCGCCACGGCATGCGCGATGCGCTCACGATTGCGCTGCTGGAAGCGCGCATACATGGCGAATGCGGGCTCGACTTCACCACTGTGGATCATGTCGTCGAAACGGTTCTGCCAGGCATTGAACTCGGCGATGTCGCTGGCCATGAAATAGCTGTGCTGGCTGTCGAGCGACTTGATGTAGCGCTCATAGATTTCCGCCGACATCTTGTCGTCGATGGCGGCGCGGCGGTAGTGCGCCTGCTCGAGGATCACGCCGATGCGGCGCGCCAGCAGGCGCTGCCTTTCAGCCGGTGCCAGTGCACCCTGCGGCAACAGACTGGCGCCGGCCGCAGGCGCCCCGGTGGAGCCGCTGCCGGCAAGTGCCAGCACCAGCAGGGCGGAGACGGGAAGCCAGCCCATGGGGCGGCGCGTGCGCTTGGAGGTTTCAGTTACAGTCATGGGTATCAGGCTAGACGGCATGAGGCCGGGCAGCAAGTGCACTGCGGCGCAAGCCCGGCAAATCGATGCAGGAATTACAGGAGCATGCAGCTGTGCAGCCACAGGTAGCGCTATTCGGGGTGGTCATGGGTTCTGCCGTGGCGTTGCTTGCCGGGTTGGTAATGACTCTATTGGTGTTCCTGCTGCTGCCAGAGTTCCATGAACGGCTGTCGGGGGAGTTCCGGCCGTTGCTGGTAGCTATTGCCTGGGCAGTCCTTTTGACGGGAACCTCGGCCCTGGCGTTTATCGCGCAGCTCAAGGAAAAGCCATGGCGCAGCGGCGCGCAGCTGGCGCTCGCCGCTGCGGTGGTGCTTGTGGGTTGGAATTACTGGCCGACCTGACGGCAGCGCCACAACCCCCTGCGCCCTAGCGGCTGGCCTTGCCCCAGGAGGCGGCGCGCGCGCGACCGCGATTGTAGGGGTCAGAACCTGTGCACTTGCCTTCGTCGGCGATTTCCAGCACTGAGAGTTTGTCCGCCAGCAGGGCGGCCTCGATCTGGGCCAGCACGGTCTGGCGACGATCGATGCGCACCGTCGTGGCGCTATCAACGTGGTCGAGCTTGCGGACGGTATCAGTAGCCATTCTTTCCATCTGGTATGCAACCGGCGTCACGACTGTTCGCGTGTTGCGGCCATG
This sequence comes from Gammaproteobacteria bacterium, assembly GCA_031424095.1. Taxonomy (GTDB): domain Bacteria; phylum Pseudomonadota; class Gammaproteobacteria; order Steroidobacterales; family Steroidobacteraceae; genus ZC4RG30. The sequence continues at coordinate 6,245 of JANPGU010000361.1, read as the reverse complement.
TTACGCCCTGGATAGTTCGATGTAGCGTGCACTGCGTCAAGTAACCTGCGGATTTATGTCACGTTTTCGACAGGGACCGGGCCGCGCGGAAAGCCATCAGCAGCAGGTAGGGACCGAGCAGCACCAGCCAGTGACCGGGGGAGCCTGCAAGGATTCCCCCCAGATAGTCGGCGAGCAGCGCGAATGGACCACCGGTGCGCGCACCGGATGGATCCCGCAGGTAGTCACCGAGGAATATTTTTCCGGCGCACCAGATGGCCAGCGGCAGCAGCGTCAGCGCGAGCAGCACCATCAGTCCGAGTGTGGCCAGTTCGCGGGGCACGCGCGGCAAGCCGCTATACCGGTTCCATGCATTGCGTAATGAAGTGCTCACGGGCGGCATAATACCGGACCATGACGCAAAACAGGGCTCAGCCAATGCCTACGGCACCTGCCCACCTGCGCCGCACGCCGCGGCGGGTAACGGTGGCCGCGACCCAGTTCGCCTGCAGCTGGAATATCGACGACAACCTGAATCGCGCCGAAGCGCTGGTGCGTCGCGCCGCCGCTGACGGCGCGCAGGTGATCCTGCTGCAGGAGCTGTTTGAAACGCCGTATTTCTGCATCGAGCAGGATTCAAGGCACCTGCGACTGGCCACGACCCTCGCGGACAATCCCGCTGTGCGGCACATGACCGCATTGTCGCGCGAGCTCGACGTGGTGCTGCCGGTGAGTTTTTTTGAGCGCGCGGGTCAGGCCTATTTCAATACGGTGGCGATGGTCGATGCGGGTTCGGTGCTTGGCATCTATCGCAAGGCGCATATCCCGAATGGTCCGGGTTATCAGGAAAAGACCTACTTCTCGCCGGGCGACACGGGCTTTCGCGTGTGGGATACGCGCTTCGGCCGCATCGGCGTGGGCATCTGCTGGGACCAGTGGTTTCCGGAATGCGCGCGCGTCATGGCGCTGCAGGGCGCCGAGCTGCTGCTGTATCCCACCGCCATCGGCAGTGAACCGCCGCCGGCGCAGCCGGTGCATTCGCGCGATCACTGGCAGCGCACACAACAAGGACACGCTGCGGCAAACCTGATGCCCCTGGTGGCGTCGAACCGCCATGGCGTGGAGCATTCGCTGCAGGACCCGGACAATCTCCATATCCGCTTTTACGGCTCATCGTTCATCGCCGATGCACTGGGTGCAAAGGTGAGGGAGGCTGGCGAAGATGAGGAGTCCGTGTTGGTCGCCGAATTCGATCTCGCAGCGTTGGCCGAGCAGCGCGACAACTGGTTTGTGTTCCGCGACCGCAGACCTGAGCTTTATGGATTGATCAAGAGTCTCGACGGCCAGGAATCCGCTGCATATTCCGGCTCGTGAAGATCCTGTTCGTCTGTTTGGGCAACATCTGTCGCTCCCCAACCGTGGAGGGCGTAGCGCGGCTACTCGCGCAGCGTGAGGCTGCACACCTGCAACTGCGCTTCGATTCCGCTGGCACGGCCGACTACCACATTGGCAGGCCACCGGACCGCCGCAGCCTGAAGGCGGCAGCGGCGCGTGGCTACGACATCTCTGGACTTCGCGCGCGGCAGCTCGAAGTCGAAGACTTCCGCCGTTTCGATCTATTGCTGGCGATGGATGAAGACAACCTGCGGGACATGCAGGCGCTGGCGCCCGCCGGACTTGAACAGCGGGCACAACTGTTTCTCACGTTTGCACCCGCGCTACACCGACCGGCGGTGCCGGACCCGTACTACGGTGGCGCTGCTGGTTTTGAAACCGTGCTCGATCTGGCCGAGCACGGTTCACGCGCGCTATTCGTCGCGATCGACGCGGGACTCGCCGGGCGCGACTGAGCTCGCTGCCGACGACCACACCACGCTCGGACGATTTTCCTGCGGTGGCGGCGGTGGTGGTGGCGGAGGCGGTGCGGCAGCTGCCGGCGCCTCGAAATCGCCACGCGGCTCGGGCCGGGATTCAAAGCGCTGCTCTGCGCCATGATCGGCAGGGCCCGCGCTGTGCTGCAGGCTGAAGTCGTCGGGCTCGCCATGGCCCGCGCCGCCGGCTTCACCGCCGGGCATTCCCATGCCTTCGCCACGAGAACCGCCACGGCCGCGACGGCGGCGACCACCGCGACGCGAACGCTTCTCGCCATCTGCACGCGGCGCGCCTGATTCCGGGCCATTGCCGTTGCCATTGCCATTGCCAGCCAGTGCGGTCACCGGCGCGCTGTCTGCGCGCGGAGCCTGCGCTTCTGCCGCACGCGGACTCTGCTGCGGCTCGCGACGCGGCCGCTGCTCGGGACGTGCCGCTTCGCCTTCCGGCCTGGCCGCGCGCTCGGGTCGACGCTCGCCGTCGCGGCTGCGATTGCGGTCCCGGTCGCCGCGCGGGCGATCGCCGCCTGCAGCCGCACCGCCTTCGCGCTCAGGGCCACGGGCCGTGCCACCGCCACCGGCACCGCCACTGCTGCGACGTGGACCGCGGTCGCGGCCACCTCGGCCACGATCTTCCCGCGGCTTGCGATCGCCAGCGCGGGCGGCAGGCTTGCGCACTTCCTTGTCGGGGGTGGCGGTTTCGCCTTCACCCACCAGCAAACGCTTCATCCAGCCGATCAGACCGCCGGGCGCGGCGGCGGGCTTTTCTTCCACCACAGCCATCGGCTTTTCAGGCGTGGACGGAGCGGGCGCTGCCGGCATGATCGTCGCGACCACGGCGGCTGCCGCAGGCGGACGCTTGGGCTGCAGTGCCGTCACATCCGGCGGCAGTGCCGACGGTGGCATCTTGTAAGAGGTCTGGACATTCTCCGACAGGCCCAGCTCATCGCTGCGCACGCGGCGGATGGTGTACTCCGGTGTCTCGATGTTCGGATCGGGAACGATGACCAAGTCGACTGCGCATTTCTCTTCGACGCTGCGCAGCGCGGCGCGCTTCTCGTTCATCAGGTAGGTGCCGACCGAAACCGGCACATGCAGCACCAGCCGGGCGGTGCGCTCCTTGCGCGCATCCTCGCCAGCCAGGCGCAGGATCGACAGGGCCATCGACTCGACGCTGCGGATATTGCCGATGCCCATGCAGCGCGGGCAGGCGATGTGGCTGGACTCGCCCAGTGAAGGACGCAGCCGCTGCCGTGACATTTCCAGCAGGCCGAAGCGCGACAGGCGGCCGATCTGGATGCGGGCGCGGTCCATCTTCACCGCATCGCGCAGCCGGTCCTCGACGTCGCGCTGGTTCTTGGTGGATTCCATGTCGATGAAGTCGATGACGATCAGGCCACCGGCGTCACGGATACGCAGCTGGCGGGCGATTTCGTCCGCGGCTTCCAGGTTGGTGTTGGTGGCGGTGGTCTCGATATCGCCGCCGCGCGTGGCGCGCGCCGAGTTGATGTCGATGGACACCAGCGCTTCGGTGTAGTCGATGACGATGCTGCCGCCGGAGGGCAGCTGCACCTTGTGCGCGTACGCCGATTCGATCTGGTTTTCAATCTGGAAACGCGTGAACAGCGGCACGTCGTCTTCATAGAACTTCAGGCGCCGCTGCGAATCCGGCGGCATGAAGCGCTGCATGTATTCCTGTGCCTTTTCGAAGGCGTGCTGGTCATCCACCAGGATCTCGCCGATGTCATCGGCCAGATAGTCACGCAGGGCGCGGGTGACGGCATCGCTTTCCTGGTACACCAGGAACGGCGCGGGCCGCGTCTTGATGCCTTCGGCGATCGCATCCCACTGGGTCTTGAGGTTGTCCAGATCCCACTGCAGCTCTTCGACCGAGCGGCCCACACCGGCGGTGCGGATGATGGCACCCATGCCATCGGGAATGACCAGCTGTTCCATGGTCTCGCGCATCTGGTCGCGGTCTTCGCCTTCGATGCGGCGCGAGACGCCGCCAGCGCGCGGATTGTTCGGCATCAGCACCAGGAAGCGCCCGGCGAGGCTGATGAACGTGGTGAGGGCTGCGCCCTTGTTGCCGCGTTCTTCCTTTTCGACCTGGACCACGATTTCCTGCCCTTCGGACAGAACCTCGCGGGTGCCACGGCTGCCCTGCGGCTGGCCGTCGCGGAAGAATTCGCGGGAGATTTCCTTTACCGGCAGGAAGCCATGACGTTCGGAACCGTAATCGACGAACACCGCTTCGAGCGAGGGCTCGATGCGCGCGATGCGGGCTTTATAGACGTTGGCTTTTTTCTGTTCGCGGGAGGGGATATCGATGCTGAGGTCGTACAGTTTCTGACCGTCGACCATGGCAACGCGCAACTCTTCCTGCTGAGTTGCGTTGACGAGCATTCGTTTCATGAATTTCACTCAAGATAAATTGAGTGACGGGCGCAGAGGAGGACGCGCGCGCGAATGCGGGCGCGAAATCAAACCGGGGGAGGCAGAAGAACGCTTCTAGCTGGGCCAGCATGCTGGACAGAAAAATGCGAATTGTTACGTGCACTGTCTGAAGAAACCTGTCGCTTTCATCTCTGACACGAAAGCGCCGCAATCCGGAACTACTGCCGACCGCTGGGGGTGAGCTCACCATCATGAAGGTTCGGTTGAACCTGGGTTGACGGGAGCCTTTAGAAACCTTTGGCCTGCCACACGATGATCCGTTTTGAGGGGATCAACTGATGATGCGACGCCTAACCGTCGCAATGTTCCGTGCCGCTCGTTGGGGTGATGTCCTGGCAGGACAAGCAGCCGTCCCGGTGGGGGCACGTGGCGGCGAGTATACTCACAGCTGCTTTTAAAACAAGGTCTTACATCCAGATGCCTGCTACGAGCGGTAAATTGCCTGTCGAATCGATCCCGGGCGAGGCCGGGGAGGCCGCGGGCGCGGCCACCGAAAAAAACGCGCTGCGCACAGAAGTGATGGGCAGCGAGGACGCCGGCCAGCGGCTGGACAAGGTGCTGGCGAAGCTTTTGCCTATGGTGCCGCACACCCGGTTGTTCCGGCTGCTGCGCAAGGGCGAGGTACGCCTGAATGGCAAGCGCGTCAGCGGGGAAGTGCGTGTTGTCGAGGGCGATTTGCTGCGCGTGCCGCCGGTGCGGCTGGAAGTGCCGGTGGTTGCGGATGTGCCGCGCGCACCGCCGCGCGCGGTCGCGAAGCTGGGTGAAGAGCTCGGGCGCACGAAGCTTTATGAAGACGAACGCCTGCTCGTGATCAACAAACCGTCGGGCATTGCCGTGCATGGGGGCAGCGGCATCAGCGCGGGTGTCATCGAGGCGCTGCGCGCCGCGCGCCCGGATGAAACCCTGGAACTGGTACATCGCCTGGATCGTGACACCAGCGGCTGCCTGCTGGTGTCACGCAAGATGTCGACGCTGCGCAGCCTGCACGCGATGCTGCGCGAGGAAGACGCCTTCGACAAACGCTATCTGGTACTGGTGCGCGGCAAGTGGGAACTGGGGAAGAAGCGCATCGATGCACCATTGCGCACGGATAATCGCGTCAGCGGCGAGCGCGTGGTGCGGGTCGATGCTGGCGGCAAGGAAGCCATCAGCGATTTTCGCGTGGTGCAGTTCTTTGGCAGTCTCGCCACGCTGCTGGAAGTGCAGCTCATCACCGGTCGCACGCACCAGATCCGCGTGCATGCCGCCTATGCCGGACACCCGGTGGCGGGCGACGAGCGATACGGCGATCCGGATTACAACAAACAGCTCAGCCGCCTCGGGCTCAACCGCATCTTCCTGCATGCGCACAGCATCAGTTTCGAAGACCCCAAGCGCAAAGTGCCGATGAGCGTCAGTGCGCCGCTGCCACCCGAGTTGGCTGCCGTGGTTGACGCGCTCACGTCGAAGGGCGAGAACATGAAGCCGGCCGGCGTCGCCAAGCCGGGCATCGCCGCGGCGCGCATCGTCCGCAAGAAATCACCCGCAGCAGGCAGCAGGCCGCCGCCTGCTGTCAGAGCGAAAGCGGCAGCCTCGCGCGCAGCTGCCCCTAGAGGGCGACGCCCAGCTGGCGCAGCGCCGCGCAAACCCAGATCAGCGGCAGACCGACCAGCGCCGTCGGATCGCGGGACTCGATCGACGCGAACAAGATCACGCCGAGACCCTCGCACTTGAAGCCACCGGCGCAATCGAAGGACGGTTCACGGTCCATGTACGATTCGATCTCGGTCTCGTGCAGCTGGCGCAGGTGCACCTGCGTGAGGTCGATGTGGATGAGCTCGGTGCTGCCATGAATGACGGCCACTGCGGTATCGAAGCGCGCCGTCCTGCCCGACATCGCGCGCAGCTGCTCGCGGCAGGTGCTGCGGTCGCCGGGCTTGTGACAGCCGCCGAGCGCCAGCA
>JANPGU010000360.1:0-23655 GCA_031424095.1 Gammaproteobacteria bacterium | reverse complement strand
ATCCGTTCAGCGCTTTACCCCTGGGCGTTTGCGCGCTCGACCGGTGGTGACTTTATTTTGCGCATTGAAGACACCGACCTGGAGCGTTCGAACCAGGCATCCGTCGATGTCATTCTTGAAGGCATGCGCTGGCTCGGTCTTGACGAGGACGAGGGTCCGTTTTTCCAGACGCAGCGCTATCCGCGCTATCAGGCCGTGATTGAACAGATGCTGGCGCAGGGCCTGGCCTATCGCTGCTACTGCTCGAAGGTAGAACTTGAGGCGCTGCGCGAGGCTCAGCTCGCACGCAAGGAAAAGCCGCGCTACGACGGCCGCTGGCGCGACAGCACCGCAACGCCGCCGGCTGGTGTGACGCCGGTCATCCGTTTCAAGAACCCCGCCGCGGGCGACGTGGTGGTGGATGATCTCGTGCATGGGCGAACCGTGTTCCAGAACTCCGAGCTCGACGATCTGATCATTCAGCGCTCCGACGGCAATCCCACCTACAATTTCTGCGTGGTGGTGGACGACATGGACATGGGCGTGACCCATGTGATCCGCGGCGACGATCACCTGAACAACACGCCGCGCCAGATCAACATGCTCAATGCGCTGGGCGCGAAGCCGCCGATCTATGCGCATGTGCCGATGATCCTGGGCGCCGATGGCGCCAAGCTCTCGAAGCGCCATGGTGCGATCAGCGTGCTGGAATACGCGAAGGACGGCTATCTGCCCGATGCCCTCCTGAACTACCTGGTGCGGCTGGGCTGGTCGCATGGCGACCAGGAGATCTTCACGCGCGAAGAGATGATTGCCGCGTTCGATATCGCCAGCGTCAACAAGTCCGCCTCGGCGTTCAATGCGGAAAAACTGCTGTGGCTGAACCAGCAGCACATCATCAAGGCGCCGCAGGCCACGCTGGTGGCCGCGCTGCGTGCGCAGCTGGCGCTTCTGGGTGTGACCAGTGATGACGACGCGCTGCTCGCCGGTGTGTCGAGGCGCTGCGCGAGCGCGCGAAGACAATGAAGGAAATGGCCCAGGGCAGCCTGTTCTTCTTCCGTGAGCCAGTGATGGACGAGAAGTCCGTGGCCAAGCACCTGACACCGGAGGCGAGGGCGCTGCTGGCTGACCTGCGTTCCCTGCTTGCCACGGTGGACGAGTGGACCGCTGCGTCGCTCCACGCGGCGATACAGGCGTTTGCCGAAGCCCGCACGTTAGGCCTGGGCAAGGTGGCCCAGCCGCTGCGCGTGGCGCTGACGGGCGGTACGGTGTCGCCGCCGATTGATGCCACGCTGGCGCTGCTGGGCCGGGCCAAGGTGCTGGCCCGTCTCGACGCCACCTTGAAGGCCGCATAGCGGCCGCCGCGACTATCTGGAGCGCTGGGCGGTGAATTCCTCGCCGCCCTGTCCGCCCACGTCCCGCTTGAACTTGATCGTGTCGCCCGCCACCGTGCCGGTGTATACGATGCGCAGTTCCATGCCCTGGTAATTCAGGTTCTCGACGAAGGTGACAGTGCCCTTTTCGACCTTGCCTTCGGTAATCGCGGTGTCGCCAGCTTCGGACTTGGCGCGACCGGTGAGCGTCGTGCCGTTCACGACGAAAGTGTAGGTGTAGGTCTGCACCCCGACCTGGCTGTCGAACGAAGTGGTCCAGGTGCCGGCGATGCTGGGCTCGTCCGCAGCGATGGCAGCCAGGGGCAGCAGGGCGAGGGCGGCTGTGGCCAGAAGCAGGCGACAAATGTTCATCCGGGTTCCCCTGAACGTTGTGGTGGGTGGGAGGGTAACCCAACGGGAAGTTGCCTTGACAGGCCCCGCCCCCTTGCGTACCTTCACGCCCCTTCCGCTGTGGGGCTATAGCTCAGCTGGGAGAGCGCTTGCATGGCATGCAAGAGGTCGACGGTTCGATCCCGTCTAGCTCCACCAAATCTCCCTCGTTCGCCAAAGCGCCTCAGGCGTCTGGCGCCATCCGTGGCCACAGGCTCTTGAACGATTCCGTGAGGAACTGGTTCGCGTCGCCCATCCTGGCCACGTAGTCCCTGGCCGGATTGGCGGCAAGCATGTCCGCAGGACCGAATCCCGACCGCATCATCTTGCCCAGCTGATCAGACAGCTTGGCCAGTATCTCGACCTCGCCCTGCAGGTCCGCCTTGGTGAAGATCTTGTTGCCGTTCGCTGTGACCACGCGAGTTTTGTCGTCGCACAGGCCGATGAGTGTGCGATAGCCGGTGACGGTGCCGTTCAACCAGCCGCCGGTTACCCAGTCCGCAGTAGGCCAGCCATTGCCGGCAACCACGCCGCCGGTCACCAGCACATTGGCCTTGTCGAGCTTCACGTAGAGATCGCCATCGGTGTGGGCCTGCGCCAGATAGCCATAGCGCAGTGTCTCGTTGCCCAGCGCAAGTTCACCGCTTGCATACGTTGTGGCATTGGGACGCGCGCCAACCGGCAGCGGCAGGAAGGGCGGACCATCGGGCTGATAGCGCACGGTGGTGGAAAGCCACAGCCGCGTGTTCTCGTGCGCGATGATTTTTGTGCGCTCCTTGCCCAGCACTTCATTGAGCCCCGTGTGCTCGGGATGCCAGTGCGTGTTGATCAGAGTATGCGCGCGGCCCTTGCCCAGCTGCTGCTGCGCAAGCTTCAGCAGCTCCGCGCTGCTTGCCTTGAGTCCGCCATCGATGAAGACCAGCCCATTGGCATCGCGCAACGCAACCACATTGGCGCCCGCGCCGCGGATCCACACCGCGCCATCCGCCAGCTGCTCAGCAGACAATGCGGCGCGTGCAGCGCGCGAAGTGCCGGGCAGAAGCCCCAGTGCAGTTCCATGCAGCAGCGCAGCTGCGGATACCGAACTTACAAAATGACGGCGTGTGAGGATCGTTTTCATGGCTCGCGACTCTAACCCATCATTCCCGGCGCCGATAACCTAGAATCGGCGGCTGACGGGTTGGCAACGGGACAGCAGAAAAGATGACCAGCAACGGCACTCGTATCGCTTTGGGATTGCTGGTAGCGCTGGCCGTAACCGGCGTGCAGTCGGCAACGCGCACACCCGAAGCGCATTGGGCAATGGTCGACAAGTACTGCGTGGAGTGCCACAACACTACGGACTGGGCCGGCAAGCTGGCGCTCGATGCGCTCGACCACAGCGAAGCGGCCATTCCTGCCGAAGCAGAGACCTGGGAAAAGGTGGTGCGCCGCATGCGTGGGCGCCTGATGCCGCCACCGGGTGAGCCGCGTCCCGCCAACGAGGATCTGGATTCCTTCGTCGGCTGGATGGAAGGTCGCATCGACGAAGCGGCCGCCAAACAGGTGCAGCCCGGCTATGTGCCGCTGCATCGGTTGAACCGGCGCGAATACACCAACGCCGTGCGCTACCTGTTCAATCTTGAATTTGACCCGACCTCACTGCTCCCGCAGGACGATCTGTCCGATGGCTTCGACAACGTGGCGAAGGTGCTGCAGGTTTCACCCACCTTTCTCGACCAGTATCTGTCCGCGGCCCGCAATGTAGCGGTGCAGGCAGTGGGCAATCCGGCCTCGCGGCCGGTCGGCACGCCGTATTCGAATCCATCCGGTGGTCCGCAGCACAATCATGTGGAAGGGCTGCCACTCGGCACGCGCGGCGGCTTTGCCGTGGAGCACATCTTTCCGGCCGATGGCGAATACGAACTGAACATCAACGACATGGCGCATGCGCTGTGGGTTGAGGGCATGGAGTTCGAGAACTCGCTCATCGCGATGGTCGATGGCGTGAAGGTTTATGAAGTGAAGCTCGGTGGCGATGAGGACCAGAAGGCCATCGACCAGAAAGGCGATCCGTCGGTCGATGCGATCAACAAGCGGCTGAAGAACATCCGCTTTCAGGCCAAGGCGGGGCAGCACCGGGTAGTGGTGACCTTCCGCGCCCGCACTTTTGCGGAGTCGGACGGGCGTCTGGCAGCGCTGGTGCCAGGTGGTGGTGAAGAGCGCGTTCTCAAGGTCAACAACTTCGAAATCCGCGGCCCCTTCCGCACCGATGGCGTGAGCAACACGGCCAGCCGCAGCCGCAACTTCACCTGCTATCCGCAGACGGCGGCGGAAGAGAAACCCTGCGCCGAGAAGATCGTGGCGACGATCGCGCGGCGCGCCTTCCGGCGGCCGCTGCGTTCGGGTGAGCTGGCCAATCTGCTGCAGGCCTATACGACTGGCCGTACTGGCAGGAATTTCGATGAGGGCGTGCGCAGTGCGGTGACGCGCATTCTGGCGAGCCCGGATTTCCTCTATCGTCCCGAGACCGCGCCGTCGGGCAAGACGGCGGGTGACGTGTTCTCGCTCGACGATCTGCAACTGGCGTCGCGGCTGTCGTTCTTCATGTGGAGCAGCCTGCCCGATGACGAACTGCTGGAAGTGGCTGCCGCAGGTAAGCTGACCGATGATGCAGTGCTCGCACAGCAGGTGCGTCGCATGCTTGCCGATCCGCGGGCGCAGTCGCTGGCGCGCGATTTTGCCTTCCAGTGGCTGGGCATGGGCAAGCTTGCGGACATCGAACCTGATCCGAACATCTTTCCGTATGCCGCCGTGCATCGCGACATCGATGGCGACCTGCGCGAGGATTTCCGCGAGGAGATCCGGCAGTTCGTGGATGCAGTGTTCCGCGGCAATCGCAATGTGGTCGAGCTGATGACCGCCGACTACAGCTTCCTGAACGAGCGGCTGGCCGTGCACTACGGTATCCGCGATGTGAAGGGTTCGGGCTTCCGGCGCGTGCAGTTGCCGGATCCGGTGCGCTACGGGCTGCTGGGCAAGGCCGGCGTGCTGATGGTGTCCTCGTATCCCAATCGCACGGCGCCGGTGCTGCGCGGGGCGTGGATTCTGGACAACATCACCGGCACGCCACCCACGCCGCCGCCGCCGGGTGTGGAGGCGCTGAAGGAGATACTGCCCGGTGGGAAGATCCTGTCGATGCGCGAACAGATGGCGGCCCATGCGCACAACAAGAGCTGCTTTTCCTGCCACGGCGTGATGGACCCGATGGGGCTGGCGCTGGAAAATTTCGACGGCGTGGGGCGCTGGCGCGAGAAGGATCGCCTGGCCGAGACGCGGATCGACGCAGCGGGCGTGTTGCCCGATGGCGCGAAGGTCAATGGGCCGATCGATCTGCGCAATGCGCTGATCAAGAACCCGGACCAGTTTGTGCGGACACTGGTCACGAAGCTGATGATCTATGCCACCGGCCGGCCCATGGAGTGGGAAGACATGCCCACCATTCGCGGCATCGTGAAGAAGAGCGCGCAGGACGACTACCGTTTCGCAACGTTGCTGACGGAAATCGTCAAGAGCCCGCCGTTCCGCATGAAACAGATTCCCGTAGAAGCCAACCTGCCGGCGATCCGCCAGGCAGCAGTGACTCAGTAGAGGACATGCCCATGTTCATCACCAAGAAACATCTCAATCGTCGCACTGTGCTGCGTGGCGTTGGCGCCTCGGTCGCGCTGCCACTGCTCGACGCGATGATTCCCGCCTCCACGGCGCTGGCCGCCACGGCTGCCAAGCCAGCGCCGCGCATGGGGTTCGTGTACTTCCCGCACGGCGCGGTGATGCAGCAATGGTCGCCTGCGGTGACGGGCAAGGAATTCGAACTGACCAAGATACTGGAGCCTGCCGCGAAGCACCGCGCCTCCATGACCATCGTCAGTGGCCTGCGTAACCGCGGCGGCGAGAGCAATACGCCGCACGCCATCATCGCCGGCACCTGGCTGGGATGCGTGGCGCCGGCGGTCAGTCATGATCCGAAGGCGGGCACCACGGTCGACCAGATGGCCGCGCGCCTGCTCGGCGCCGACACGGCATTTCCGTCGCTGGAACTTTCCACCGAAGGCGGCGCGGTGTGTGACCCTGCCTATGGCTGCAGCTACGGACACACCGTGGCCTTCCGCTCGCCGACGCAGCCACTGCCGATGGAGTTCAACCCGCGCAAGGTGTTCTATCGTCTGTTCGGTCAGGGTGACACCGCCGATGAGCGCAATGCCATTACCAGCGAAACCGGCAGCATTCTCGATGCCGTGGCCCTCGACGCGCAGGCGCTGCAGAAGCGGCTGGGGGCCAGCGATCAGGCCGCCGTGGCGGACTATCTGGATTCGGTGCGCGAGATCGAGCGCCGCATCCAGAAGATCAAGAGCGAGGGCATGGGTGGCGTGCAGTTGCCTGATGCACCGGTAGGCATCCCGGCTTCGTTTGAAGAACACCTGAAGCTGCAGTTCGACATGATCGCGCTGGCTTACCAGGCGAACCTGACACGCGTTGCGACCTTCATGATGGCGCGCGAAGTCAGCATGCGCACCTACAACAACCTCGGCGTGTCCGATGCCTTTCATCCGCTGTCGCACCATCAGGAAAACCCGGCCAAGATCGAGAAGCTGGTCAAGGTGCAGAACTTCCATACGAAGATGTTCACCGGTTTCCTCGACAAGCTTGCCGCCACGCCCGACGGCGATGGCTCGCTGCTCGATCATTCCATCATCCTGTTTGGCAGCAACATGTCGAACAGCGACCGGCACAACAACGACCCGCTGCCGTCGGCGGTGTTTGGCAAGGGTTGCGGCAAGATCAAAGGCGGGCAGCATCTGAAATATCCGCAGAACACGCCGCATGCCAATCTGCTGCTGACGCTATTGGATCGCGCCGGTGTGCCGGTTGAAAAGATCGGCGACAGCACCGGCACCTTCGCGGAGGTTTGAGGCGCATGCGCAAACTGTTGTGGCTGGCGCTGGCTTTGCCGGTGCTTGCGCTCGCTGCTGGCCAGCAAGACGTGAATCGCCAGCTGTTCGAAGCGCTGAAGGCCCAGGATCCGGAAACCGCGCTGTATGCGCTCAGTCAGGGGGCCGACGCCAGGGCGCGTGAGCCCGATGGCACCACGCCCTTGCACTACGCATCGCATTTCGCAGATGCGCGTCTGATCGCCACGCTGCTCAAGGCCAAGGCGGATCCGAACGCCCACAATGATTTCGGCACCACGCCGCTGGCTGAAGCCGCGACGACGGGCAATGCAGAGGTCATTCGCCTGTTGCTGAAGGCGGGAGCGGATGTCGAATCGCCGAATCCGGAAGGGCAGACCGCCCTGATGGTGGTGGCTCGGGCTGGCAAGCTGGATGCAGCAAAGCTGCTGTTGAAGGCCGGAGCGAACGTCAATGCGAAGGAAAAGTGGGCGGGCCAGTCGGCAGTGATGTGGGCTGCAGCGCAGGGTCAGGCTGCGATGATCAAGCTGCTGGTGAAATCGGGTGCTGACGTGAACGCGCGCGGCATGATCCGCGAGTGGCAGCGGCGCGTGACTGCCGAGCCGCGACCCAAAGGCATGAACCGTGGTGGCTTCACGCCGCTGCTGTATGCGGCGCGCGAAGGCTGCATCGAGTGTGCGCGCGAGTTGCTGGCGGGCGGCGCGGATATCAATCGCATGGATCCGGACCAGACCACGCCGCTGGTGATGGCTTTGATGAATCTGCGCTTTGATTTCGCTTCTTTCCTGATCAAGGCCGGAGCGGATGTGGATCGCTGGGATCTCTACGGCCAGACGCCGCTGTACATGGCCATCGACATGAATACCCTGCCAAAGGGTGGCCGGCCGGATCTGCCCAGTGAAGACTTCACCACCGGACTGCAGGTGGCGGCGCAATTGCTGGCCGCCGGTGCGAATCCGAACATCCAGCTGAAGCTGCGGCCGCCGTATCGCAACTACATCTTCGACCGCGGTGGCGACCAGGTGCTCTCGACCGGCGCCACACCGCTGCTGCGCGCTGCCAAGGGCGGTGATGTGGAGGCGGTCAGGCTGCTGCTGAAGTACAAGGGCGACTTCCGGCTGGCCAATGAAGGCGGCGTGACGCCGCTGATGGCGGCGGCCGGTTCGGGCCATGGCGCCAATCCCACCCGTGGGCGCTACAAGACCGACGCACAGGCTGCTGAATGCGTCGCGCTGCTCATCGACGCCGGTGCTGACGTCAACGGGTTCGTCCCCCGCTCGCGCGCTACGGCGCTGCATGCGGCAGCCGCGCATGGCTGGAACGACACGGTGAAACTGCTGATTGCCAGGGGCGCGGATCCGGAGTTTGCCGACAACACCGGCCTGCGTCCGATCGACCATGCTGCCGGGCGCAGCGCCCGTGGGTTCCTTGAGCCCGAGAGCGCGCCGCAGAAGGAAACCGTGCAGATCCTGCACGATCTGATCGTGGCCAGGACCGGCCGCGAGCCGCAGGAATTCAAGGGCACCTTGCCCAGCCAGAATCGCGGCACGGCCGGCGCGGGTGCCGCAGGTCCGGCTGGCGCTGCAGGGCAGGGCCAGGCTCGTTAGAAAGCTATAGGAAACCGGGCGCGCTTCCGTTTAGAATGCGCGCCCCTCCAGCACGTCCCCATCGTCTAGAGGCCCAGGACACTGCCCTTTCACGGCGGCGACAGGGGTTCGAATCCCCTTGGGGACGCCAATTGCGTCAGACGAACATTAATCCTGCTGTGCTGAACGGCAGGTTGTGCACCGTCTTGCCCGTGAGCACGGCCAGCGCATTCGCTACCGCCGGTGCAATCGGCGGCGTACCCGGCTCGCCCACACCCGATGGCTTGTTGGTCGACGGCACGAGGTGCACTTCCACCTTCGGCATCTGGTTCATGCGCAGCACCTGGTAGTCGTGGAAGTTCGACTGCTGCACGACGCCATCCTTCAGTGTCACTGCGCCTGAGATCGCAGCAGCAAGGCCATAGGCCACGCCGGACTCGATCTGCATGGCGATGACATTCGGATTCACGGCAATGCCGCAGTCCACAGCGCAGACGACCTTGTCGACTTTGTAGCCGTTGCCTTTCCTCGAGACTTCGACCACTTCCGCCACGACGGTACCAAAGCACTCGTGCAAGGCGACACCACGCGCAGTGCCGGCGGACACAGGGCTGCCCCAGCCGGCCTTCTCGGCGGCGAGATTCAACACCGCCAGGTGACGCGGATGCTTGGCCAGCAGGCCGCGGCGCAGTTCGACCGGATCCTGCTTGGTGGAGCGGGCGACTTCATCCAGGAAACACTCAACGGCATAGGCCGTGTGCGTGGAGCCCACCGAGCGCCACCACTGGATCGGAATGCCGAGCTTGGTGGTGTGCAGTTCGACCTTCAGGTTCGGGATTTCATAAGGCATGTTGGCCACGCCTTCGACCGAGCTGCTGTCCACCGGACCGCCATTGTCGAGGAAGGTGCCCGCCATGATCGACTGGCCCACGATGTGCTGCTGCCAGCTCGTGATCTTGCCGTCCTTGTCGGTGCCGGCCTTGAGCGTGTGATAGTAGGCGGGGCGATAGAAGCCGGCGCGCATGTCATCTTCGCGCGTCCAGACCAGCTTCACCGGCTTGCCGCCGCCATCGGCCTTGGCAATGGCCGCGGTGTCGGCCAGGTAGTCTCCCCAGGCATTGCCGCGACGGCCGAAGCTGCCACCGGCATAGAGCATGTTGATCTTCACCTGCTCGGGCTTGAGCCCGAGGATGCCGGCGACGACGTTCTGGTCACCGGTGTGGAACTGCTCGCCGTTCCAGATCTCGCAGCCATCGGGCTTGATCTGCAGCACGCAATTCATCGGTTCCATCGAGGCATGCGCCAGGAACGGGAACTGATACGCCGCCTCGACGTGGTGTACCGCATCGGTCATGGCCTTGGCAGCATCGCCTTCCTTGCGCGCCTCGGCGCCTTCCTTGGTCGCGAGCGCTTTGTAGTCCGCGAAGATGGCGTCAGAACCCTGCTTGAAAGCCTTGCTCTCGTCCCATTCCACCTTCACGGCTTCGCGGGCCTTCTTGGCGGAATAGAAATCCCTGGCGAGCACGGCCACGCCTTCGCGCAGGCCGGTCTTGAACTGCAGCACATTCGCGACATTGGGCAGCTGCTTCGCCGCGGTGGCGTCGAAGCTCTTGACCGTGGCACCGAAGCGCGGCGGATAGATGACGGCCGCGACCAGCATGTCGGGCAGCTTGATGTCCTGCGTGAAGATGGCCTTGCCGCTGGACTTGTCGCGCGCATCCAGTCGCGGGGTTTCCCTGCCGATCAGTACGAAGTCTTTTGGATCCTTGACCTTGACGTCCGCAGGTACCGGCAATGCCGCTGCAGCGGCGACGAAGTCGCCAAACTTGCCACTCTTGTTCTTGCCTGCATGGCTGATCACACCCTTGCTGACGGTGATCTCACTGGCGGGCACCCCCCATTCCTTGGCGGCGGCGGCAACCAGCATCGCGCGCGCGGTGGCGCCGGCTTTGCGCATCGGATCCCAGAAAGCGGCAATGGTGGTGCTGCCACCGGTGCCCTGCAGTGCACCGCCGAAAGCGGGATTGCCGAAGAGCTTCACGTCGGCGGGAGCGGCTTCGACGACCACCTGGCTCCAGTCTGCATCCAGTTCTTCGGCCACGAGCGTGGCAAGACCGGTGTAGGCGCCCTGGCCGATTTCGGTATTGGGTGAAATGACGGTGACCACGCTGTCGGCGCCGATACGCAGCAGATGCCCTGGCGCCAGCGGTTTGCCATTGGCTGCGGTGGCCGCCTTGTCGGTGCAGGCGGCGAGCATCGAGCCGCCGCCAATCACGGCGAGACTGAGGCCTGCACCCTTCAGCAGGTCGCGGCGGTTCATTTCACCCAGCACGCCGGCGTTGACGATGGTGGTGTTGCGATTGTCGATCAGTGTCTTCATGGCTTCGTTCCTGTCGGTAGCGTTCAGGCCAGCGAGCCGGCGGCGCGGTGAATGGCGGCGCGGATGCGCGCATACGTTCCACAGCGACAGATGTTGCCGGTCATGGCCGCGTCGATGTCTGCGTCGCTGGGCTTGCTGTTCTGCTGCAGCAGCGCCGTGGCGCTCATGATCTGCCCGGACTGGCAGTAGCCGCACTGAGGCACGCTTTCTGCGACCCACGCTTCCTGCACGGCCTTGCCCACCGCTTCGGCGGCGACATTTTCGATGGTGGCGATCTTCTTGCCCACCGCGGCCGAGACCGGCAGCACGCAGCTGCGCGTGGCCTGGCCATCGATGTGCACGGTGCAGGCGCCGCACTGGGCCATGCCGCAGCCGAATTTGGTGCCAGTGAGGTTGAGACCGTCGCGCAGGACCCAGAGCAGCGGGGTTTCCGGAAGCGCGTCGGTGGTGAGTTGCTTGCCATTGACGTCGAGCGTGAGCATCGGGGAAGACTCCGTGAGCGAAAGACCTTGGGGTGCATGCATTATCCTACAATCCAGCCATGACACCCAGGGAGAGTTCCGAACAGGATCCACTGGCCATCGCGCTGCGCTGGCGCGAGGCCGGGCAGCGTGCCGCCGTGGCGACAGTGATCTCCACCTGGGGTTCCGCGCCGCGGCCGGCCGGCAGCCTGCTGGTCTGCAATGAAGCCGGGAAATTCGCAGGTTCGGTTTCCGGCGGCTGCGTGGAAGTCGCGGTGATCGAGGCGGCAGCCGAGGTGATGCGCACCGGCGCGCCGGCGCTGCTGGAATACGGCGTCAGCGATGAGCAGGCATTCAGTGTCGGGCTGGCCTGCGGCGGCCGGATCCGCGTCTACGTCGAGGCGCTGGAGTAGCGCATGCGGCAGGGTGTGGCAAAGGCCTTGCTCGCAGCCAAGCGCGAGGGTCGTTCTGTGGTGCTGTATACGCCGCTCGACGGTGGATTGCAGCGCCTTCTCGATGCTGCAGGTCTTGCATTGCTGGGGCTTACCGATCCGGACCTGGCCGCCGCAGGGAGCGAAGCGCTGCGCACCGACCGCGCACAGGTAGTGATTACGGCAGGCCTCGAGGTGCTGGTCACGCCGCACAATCCGCCGCTGCGGCTGATTGTTGTCGGCGCCGTGCATATCAGCGAAGCCCTGTGCAGCATGGCGCGCGCCGCCGGTTATGCCGTCACGATCGTCGACCCTCGCGCCGCCTTCCTGCGCCCGGAACGATTTCCCGAGGTGACCCTGATCGATGAATGGCCGCAACAGGCGTTTGCGACTTTGCAGCCCGACAGTCGCACGGCGGTGGTGCTGTTGACGCACGATCCAAAGATTGACGATCCGGCATTGCTCGTGGTTCTGAAGACTGCCGCGTTTTATGTGGGCGCACTCGGGTCCACGCGCACGCACGCAAAGCGACTGCAGCGGCTGGCCGAGGCGGGCATCGCAGCAGGGGACTGCGCGCGTATTCACGGACCTGCAGGGCTTGCGATTGGTGCGCGTACGCCGGCGGAGATCGCGATCGCGGTGCTCGCGCAGATGACGCAGGTATTGCGGCTGGAAAATCGCGTGCAGGACAACGCACCGTGAGATTCGGTCCGGTGGCGCTGGCCGACGCAGTGGGTGCGGTGTTGGCCCACAGCATGAAGCTGCCCGATGGCACGCTGAAAAAAGGCCTTGTACTCACGGCTGCGGATCTGCAGCGGCTGGCCACGGCCGGCGCCCAGACAGTGGTCACGGCCCAGTTCGACAATGACGATGTGCCCGAAGATGTGGCTGCGCAGCGCGTAGCGCAGGCGCTGGCAGGGGCGGCCGTGGAGAACGGCGGCGCGGTGACCGGTCGCGTGAACCTGTACGCGCGCGGTGCCGGGCTGCTGCTGCTGGATGCCGCGCACATCCATGCGGCGAACCGCGTGCACGAGGGGCTCACCATTGCCACACTGCATCCCGATACTCCCGTGGGAGACGGGCAGATGCTGGCCACCGTGAAGATCATTCCCTACGCCGTGCCTGGCGCTGCGCTGGCGGAGGTCGTGCATGTTCTGGCGGGCGAGGATGCGATTCGGGTCGCGCTCTGGAAGGCAATCCGCGTCGGCCTGGTGCTGACGCAGACCTCAACAACTGCCGCTTCGGTGCTGGCCAAGATGCGGCGCGCAGTGGTGGATCGGCTGACGCCGCTGGCTGCGACGCTGGTTGCCGAAGTAGTGGTTGCGCATGACGAAGCGGCGGTTGCCGCCGCTTTGGCGCGGCTGGCGCAGTCGCCTGCCGCGCCCAGCCTCTTGCTGGTATCGGGCATTGCCGCGACGGTGGATCGCCGTGATGTGGTGCCTGCCGCTGTCGTTCGAGCCGGCGGCAGGGTAAAACATGCAGGCATGCCGGTGGATCCGGGCAACCTGCTGGTGCTGGCAGAGCTGGGCAATGCGCTGCCGGTGGTGGGCATCCCCACCTGCGCGCGATCACCGAAGCTGAATGGATTCGATTTTGTGTTGCGGCGTTTCGCCGCGGGGGAGCAGGTAGCGTCCGCCGACATCCAGGCGATGGGCGTGGGCGGACTGCTGACCGAGATGGAAAACCGGCCGACGCCACGCGACAGCAGACGGCGCGGTTGAACGAACTACAAGGCGAGGGGGAGACATGCGCGAATTTGACGAGAAGAGCATTACACCAGCCGTGCTGGCACGGATGGAAAACTGCAACGACCCACGTTTCAAGCAGGTGATGACATCGCTGATCACGCACCTGCACGACTTCGTGCGCGAAGTGAAGCTCACCGAAGAAGAATGGATCAATGCCATCGGCTTCCTGACCGATGTGGGCAAGACGGTCACCGACAAGCGGCAGGAATACATCCTGCTGTCAGACACGCTGGGCGTGTCGATCCTCGTGATCACGCTGAATCATCCGGCCGAGGGCGGCAGTTCGGACTCCACCGTGCTCGGTCCTTACTACTGGCAGGGCGCACCAGAACTGCCGCTGGGCGCCAATCTCGCCGAGGGCGTAGTGGGTGAGCCGGCTTTCTATTCAGGGCGGGTGCTCAGCAATGATGGCACGCCCATCGCCGGTGCACTGCTTGACATCTGGTCCGGCGATGGCGAAGGCACCTATGACATGCAGCGCGAGGGCAACGCAGACATGCAGGCACGCGGGCGCATCCGCACCGATGCCGCAGGGCGCTACCATTTTCGCTCCATCAAACCCATGTTCTATCCCGTGCCCACCGATGGGCCAGTGGGTGTGATGCTGCGCAAGATGGGTCGGCACCCCATGCGTCCCGGCCACATCCACATGATCGTGTCGGCACCGGGGCATCACGCGGTGACCACCCACCTGTTTCCCGCCGGCAGCCAGTACATCGATTCCGATGCGGTGTTCGGTGTGAAGGAGTCGCTGGTGGTGCAGTTCGCCCCGCATCCAGCCGGCAAGACGCCGGATGGCGCCGCGATTGATGTCCCCTACAGCACCGTCAGCTACGATTTCCGGCTGCGGCTGGCCTGAGCGGCCGCCGTGCGGTAGAAATGGCGCTCCCTACCGGATTCGAACCGGTGTACTAGCCTTGAGAGGGCTATGTCCTGGGCCTCTAGACGAAGGGAGCGTGGCCTGACCTTGGGGTATGGTTGCCGCGTCGGCGGGCGCGGCGCGGTATTATAGGCTCCCCCGAAACATGCTCAAGTCCAATTAAAGAAGTCCGGAAAACCCTTGAACCCTGATTCCGACGCCGGCGCAAAGCCGGCAGGCTCGCCGCGCATCATTCCGCGCGCCGAACATTCCATATCGCGAAAGAACATCTCGCCGAATGCATTGCGCGTGCTGTATCGCCTGCGCGAAGGCGGCTACCAGGCATTTCTGGTCGGTGGCTGCCTGCGCGACCTGATGCTGGGGGTGGAACCGAAGGATTTCGACGTCGCCACCAGCGCGCGGCCCGAAGAGGTCAAGCGCGCATTTCGCAATTGCCGTCTGATCGGGCGGCGGTTCCGGCTGGCACATGTGTTCTTCGGTCACGAGATCATCGAGGTCGCAACCTTCCGGGCAGCCAGCGCACCTTCGCAGGGCGAGGAAACCGAGGACGATCCCGACATCCTCCCGGAAGTGGGAGCCAGCGAAGACAACCCCGAATCCGAAGCCGAGCTTGACCAGGAGCGCGAGCGCGACGCTGAAGAAGAATCGTACGACCGCGTGCTCGACGACCAGGGACGCATCCTGCGCGACAACAGCTACGGCAACATCGAAGAGGATGTCTGGCGGCGCGATTTCACCTGCAACGGGCTGTATTACAACATCGAAGATTTTTCGGTGTGGGATTACGTCGGCGGCTGGGAAGACCTGCTGGCACGACGCCTGAAGATGATTGGTGATCCGGAGCATCGTTATCGCGAAGATCCAGTGCGCATGCTGCGTGCTGCGCGCTTCGAGGCCAAGCTCGGCTTCACGCTGGATCCTGCCACCGAAGCGCCGATCGACGAACTGCGGCATCTGCTGACTGAAGTGCCGGCGGCCCGGCTGTTCGACGAAACGCTGAAGCTGTTCCTCACTGGCCACGGCGTGAAATCCCTGGCAGTGCTGCGGCGGCGCGGCCTGCTCGCCGTGCTGTATCCGGGCGTCGACAAATTCCTCGCGCGCCATCCCGGCAGCCTGGTTGAGAAGCTGCTGGTCGCCGGACTTGAGAACACCGACGAACGTGTGCTGGCCGGCAAGTCCGTCACGCCGACCTTCCTGTTCACGCTGCTGCTCTACGGACCGATTGCGGCCTACATCGAAAAGCAGCCGCAGGAGCAATGGGGCGATGTGGGAACCATCCTGGACGGTTGCGAGCATGCGATGCGCGAAGCGCAGCAACGGGTGACGATTCCGAAGCGGTTCTCGCTGGGTGTGCGTGACATGTTCGCGTTGCAGCCACAGCTGGAAAATCCGCGCAGCCGGCGGGTGCTGCGATTGATCGAACAGCCGCGTTTCCGCGCTGCCTATGATCTGCTGCTGTTGCGGGCGGCGGTGGGCATGGCACAGCGCGAAGTGGCGCAATGGTGGACTGCGCTGCAGGCGGCAAGTCCGCAGCAGCGTAACGAGATGGCGCTGGCGCTGGAAGCAGCGCGCGGCGGCGCGCGCGGCGCGCCCGAAGAGGGCGGTGGCGGTGTAGGCGGTGGCGGTGAAGGCGAGGGCGAGGGCGATCGTCCACGCCGTCGGCGTCGGCGTCGTCCGCGGCGTTCGGGTCCGCAGTGAGTTTCTGGGTGCCGGCGTACATTGGAGTCGGCAGCAATCTGGGTGATTCGCAGGGACGCGTGCGCGCCGCTTTCGAGTCGCTGGGTCAGATGTCCAGCAGCCGGATGATCGCGAAGTCGCGTCTGTATCGCACCCGGCCGTTCGGGCCGGTGCATCAGGATGATTTCATCAATGCAGTCGCCGGTGTGCTGACGCAGCTCTCGGCGCGCGAAGTGCTGACCCAGATCCGCGGCATCGAAACACGCGCCGGCCGGATTCGCAGCGAGCGCTGGGGTCCGCGCACGCTGGATCTGGACCTGCTGGTATTCGGAGATGAACGCATCGAAACGGCAGACCTGGTGGTGCCGCATCCGGGCATTGCCGAGCGCGGCTTCGTGCTGGCGCCATTGGTCGATATCGCACCCAGTCTGCAGGTGCCAGGTGTGGGCCGCGCCGACGAGCTTTTGCGGCGGTTGCCTGATGACGGAATCGCAGAGGTGATTGCTGCATGACGGCGGTGCCGCACCGCTACATCGTGGTGGAGGGAGCGATCGGCGTGGGCAAGACCAGCCTGACACGCAAGCTCGGTGCCACGCTGGGCGCTCAGGTCGTGCTGGAGCAGGCCGATGAAAATCCCTTCCTGGAGCGCTTCTATCGCAACCCTCGCGTGGGCGCTTTGCCCGCGCAGCTGTATTTCCTGTTCCAGCGCGCTCAGCAGCAGGCCACCCTGCAACAGCAGGATCTGTTCGGTTCGGTGCGCGTCGCCGACTATCTGCTGGCAAAGGACGACCTGTTCGCGCGGATGACGCTGGACGACGAGGAATACGGCCTTTACCGGCAGGTGCATGAGCGGCTCGCGATCGATGCTCCCAGGCCGGACCTCGTGGTCTACCTGCAGGCGCCGGTGGACGCGCTGCTGGATCGCATTGCGCGCCGCGGCATCAGCCACGAGAGCCTGATCGACCGCGCGTATCTCACCCGCCTGAACGAGGCCTATGCGCGCTTTTTCCATGCCTACGACCAGAGCCCGCTGCTGATCGTGAATGCCGCCAACATCGATCCGATCAACAATGAAGCGGATTATGAAGAATTGCTGGCGCAGATCGGGCGCACGGTGCGCGGCCGGCTCTACTACAATCCCCTGCGTCACACGGGGTTGTAAGGTCATGTATACCCAGCTGCAATTGCGCGATTCGGCCCGTCCGCCGGTTACGCTGACTACGCTGAACAAGATGCGCGAGGAGCGCGAGCCCATTGCGGCACTCACCTGCTATGACGCGAGTTTTGCGGTGCTGCTGGATGAAGCAAACATCGACCTGGTGCTGGTGGGCGATTCCCTGGGGATGGTGATTCAGGGCCATGACACCACGGTGCCGGTCACGGTGGACGACATGGTCTATCACACGCGGGCCGTGTCGCGCGGACTGCATCGGCCGTTCCTGGTGGCAGACCTGCCGTTCATGAGCTATTCGTCGCCCGAGATCGCACTGGCCAATTCCGTGCGGCTGATGCAGGAAGGTGGCGCGCGCATGGTGAAGCTGGAAAGCGGTGCTGAACAGTTGCGCATCGTCGAATTTCTTGCCGGGCATGACATTGCCGTGTGCGCGCACCTGGGCCTGAAGCCCCAGTCCGTGCACAAGACGGGCGGATTTCGCGTGCAGGGACGTCAGCAGGAGGCGGCGGACCGCATCTTGCAGGAAGCGAAGGACCTGCAGTCAGCCGGCGCCGACATTGTCCTGCTGGAATGCATACCCAATGCGCTCGGCAAGGACATTACCTGCGCGCTGGAAGTCCCGGTGATCGGCATTGGCGCAGGTCCGGACACCGGTGGGCAGATCCAGGTGGTTTACGACATCCTCGACATCACCAGCGGTCGCAAGCCGCGCTTCGTGCGCAACTTCATGCAGGGCGCAGGTTCGCCCCTCGCGGCGCTGAAGGCCTACGTGGGTGCCGTGAAGTCCCGTGATTATCCAGCGCCGGAGCACAGCTTTTCCTGATGCTCACGCTCGAACGCATCAGCGCATTGCGGGGGCAGGTGCGGCAATGGCGCGACAACGGTGATCGCATCGGCTTCGTGCCGACCATGGGATCGCTTCATGCCGGTCACATGAGCCTGCTGTCGGCGGCGCGTTTTCGTGCGGATCGCGTGGTCGCCAGCGTGTTCGTGAATCCGTTGCAGTTCGGGCCGGGCGAAGACTTCGAGCGCTATCCGCGCACGCCGGCCGATGATGCGCGGCTGCTGGCGGATGCAGGCTGCGATCTGCTGTTCCTGCCGGCTGTGGACGAGATCTATCCGGCCGGCAACCAGAGTGCGACGCGGGTGAGCGTGAATTCGCTGGCGGAAATCCTGGATGGTGCGCACCGGCCGGGTCATTTCGATGGGGTCGCCACCGTGGTCGCGAAACTGTTCGGTATCGTGCAGGCAGATGTGGCCGTGTTCGGCGAGAAAGACTATCAGCAGCTCGCCATCATTCGCCGCATGACGCTGGATCTGGAGATTCCGGTCGAGATTGTCGGCGCGCCTACGGTGCGCTCACCCGATGGCCTGGCCATGAGTTCGCGCAATCGTTACCTGTCGGAAGCCGAGCGGGCCGTGGCACCGCGCATCAATGCCAGCCTGCGCACTGTGGCCGGCCGCATCGACGCAGGCGAACGCGACTACGAACGACTCGCCCAGTGGGGGTCGGCCGAACTGCGCGCCGCGGGCATGCTGCCGGATTATTTCGAAGTGCGCGATGCAGAGACCCTGCTCGCGCCGGTTGCCACGACCCGGGAGCTCGTTATCCTGACCGCGGCGCGGCTCGGCAAGGCGCGGTTGATCGACAACCTGCGCGTGGCATTGCGCTAGGGAATTCCCGTCAGGCCGGCTGCAGGGCCGCCGAATCCCCGGTCAATCGATCCAGCGCCCAGCGTGCATGCTCGGCTATCAACGCCGACGTATCGTTGCTGCGGATCCGCAATGCCAGGATGGCATCGGCATCGGCTGGCCCGTTACCCAGCGCCACAGCCACATTGCGAATGAAGGCCTCATGGCCGATGCGCCGTACCGCGCTGCCTTCGAAGCGCTGCTCGAAATCCTCGCGCGTCCACGCGATCAGATCGGTCAGGCGCGGCGCATCGAGTCCGTGGCGGATCTTGAAGTCCGGGTGGCTGGCCATGCGCGCGAACTTGTTCCAGGGACACACCAGCTGGCAGTCGTCGCAGCCATAGATGCGATTGCCGATGGCAGCGCGAAATTCCAGCGGAATCGGGCCACGCAGTTCGATCGTCAGATAGGAGATGCAGCGCCGCGCATCGAGCTGATGGGGCGCGACGATGGCCTGCGTCGGGCAGGCCGGCATGCAGGCTGAACAGGTGCCGCAATGCGCACTGGCTGGTTCATCCACGGCCAGCGGCAGGTCGGTGAGTATTTCTCCCAGGAAGAAATACGAGCCGGCATCCCGCGCGATGAGATTGGTGTGCTTGCCGATCCAGCCCAGACCGGCATTGCGCGCCAGCGCCTTCTCGAGCACAGGCGCTGAATCCACGAACACGCGATATTCATGCGGCATGCGAGCTGCGATTGCCGAGGCCAGCCGGGCCAGTGCCGCGCGCATGACCTTGTGATAGTCGCGCCCCAGCGCGTAACGGGACAAGTAACCCAGCGAAGGATCATTCAGGACTGCCGTGGCGTCGGCTGCCTCTGGCGGCCAGTAGTCCATGCGCAGGCTGATTACCCGCACCGTGCCGGGCCGCAGTTCCTGCGGACGGCTGCGCAGGGTGCCATGGCGCGACATGTAGCCCATCTGGCCATGCATGCCGCGCGCCAGCCACTGCTGCAGCCACGACTCGTCCTCGGGCAGGTCGACGCCGGTTACACCGACGTCGGCAAAACCTTCGGCCTGCGCCAGTTGCAGCAGTTCTTCTCGCGTCAGCGGTGTGGTCACGCCGATCAGTATACTGAAGGCTCAAATGACGCTTCCCGTTGAGGTTTATTCGGCATCGCAGGTCCGGCAGCTGGAAGCAGCGGCCGTGGCCGCCGGCACGCCTGGCTACACGCTGATGCAGCGGGCCGGCACAGCGGCCTGTGGCCTGCTGCGACAGCATTGGCCGCTGGCGCGCCAGGTGGTGGTGGTCGCCGGGCCAGGCAACAATGGCGGTGATGGGCTGGTGCTGGCGCAGCGTGCGCAGCAGGGCGGCCTTCGCGTCACGGTTATGCTGCTGGCTGATGCCGCGTCGCTGCGTGGCGAAGCTGCACAAGCCCATGCCGATCTGCTTCGCAGCCAGCTTGCCGTACAGCCCTTTGACGCGGCGTTGCTGGCGCATGCCGACGTAGTGGTCGATGCATTGCTGGGTATCGGTGCGCGTCTGCCGTTGCGTGACGAATGGCAGGCGGCCATCGTGGCGATGAACAATTGCGGCAGACCGGTGTTCGCCCTCGATCTGCCATCGGGCCTCGATCCGGACAGCGGGCGCGCGCAGCCCGCCGTGCGTGCTGCAGCAACCATTACCTTCATTGCACTCAAGCAGGGCCTGTTTCAGGGCGATGGTCCTGAACACACCGGTGACCTGCATTTCGAATCGCTGGATGCCGTGGCGGATTCAACCTTGCGGCCGGCGCTGCGCCGTCTCACCGCGGCGTCACTGTGCAACGCGCTCGCGCCGCGCTCGCGGCAGAGCCACAAAAGCCAGTTCGGTCGCGTCCTGATCATTGGTGGCGGCTCCGGCATGCCCGGGGCCGTACGTCTCGCTGCCGAATCCGCGTTGCGCGTCGGCGCAGGTCTGGTGTCGGTGGCCAGCCTTCCCGAACATCTGGCGACCGTGGTCGGCATGCGTCCGGAACTCATGTTCAGGCCGCTGCGCAGCGGCGACGATGTGGCTGCCGCAGTCGACGCTGCGGATGTGATCGCCATCGGCCCGGGCCTCGGTCGCGACAAATGGGCGCGTGACGTACTGACCGGTGTTTGCGTCGCCCGCCGCCCGCAGCAGCAGCTGGTGGTGGATGCCGACGCGCTGAACCTGATTGCCGAGGGCGTGGGAATGCAGCGCTGTGAGGACTGGGTGCTCACGCCGCATCCTGGTGAGGCGGCGAGGCTGCTGGGCAGCAGCACCCACGATATACAGCGCGATCGCCGTTCCGCCTTGCAGTCACTGTGCGAGCGGCGCGGTGGCACCATTGTGCTCAAGGGCGCGATGACCCTGGTTGGTCATGCGAATGAAGTGCCGCAGGTCTGCGATCGCGGCAATCCCGGCATGGCCGTGCCCGGCATGGGCGATATTCTCACTGGCGCGATTGCAGGCATCCTGGCGCAGTGTGGCAGGCCGTTGGAGGCGAGCGCGGCAGCGGTTTACGCGCATGCGGTGGCGGGCGACCGTTGTGCACGCGACGGGCTGCGCGGTGTGCTGGCGCTGGAAGTGGCGCAGGAGCTGCGTGCAGTGCTGGCGCCTCTGTCGTGACCAGCATGTCCCTGGAAAGCCCGGATATATTGCTCCCCGATGAGCCTGCCATGCTGCAACTCGCGGCACGCATGGCGCAATGTCTGCCGACTTCACGGCAGCCGTTCGTGATTTATCTGCAGGGGGATCTTGGTACCGGCAAGACCACCCTGACCCGCGGCATGTTGCGCGCATTGGGTGAGCGGGGCGCAGTGCGCAGCCCGACCTATGGACTCATTGCGCAATACGGCACGCCGGACGGGGCCGTGGTGCATCTGGACCTGTACCGGCTGCGTTCACCGGTTGAGTTGCAGCAGCTCGGGCTTGTCGACTATCTGCCCGACAGTCGCCTGTGGCTCATCGAGTGGCCCGAGCTCGCCACAGGTGAAGGTCTGCCTCCGGCAGATGCAGTGGTGCACATAGCGGTGGCTGCGCAGGGCAGGCGGGTGCGCTGCGAGGCCAGAACGGAACCTGGACGCGCATGGGTGCGTGCACACAGTGCAGATACAGGTTCATGAAAAGTCTCTATCCTCATAGTTTTATTGAGTTTTACCTTCGTCACAGTTAGATTATGACGCATGAAATCCGGTAGGTCGGTTCGTGTCTGGAGTGTTCTGGCGCTGCTGCTTGCAGCGCCACTGGCGATGGCTGCCACAACATTGCGGCAAATCGAGCTGAGCGCACCCGGCGCCGACAGTGCGCGTCTGGTGCTCACGCTGTCCGCGGCACCAGCGCAGAAAGTCTTTGTGCTGGACAACCCGCAACGCATCGTCATCGATCTGCCCGCCACGCATATGGGCGCAGGTGTGAAGTTGCCGCAGGCCGCTGGCCCCGTGCGTTCGGTGCGCAGTGGCACGCAGTCAGGCAAGACGCTGCGACTGGTAGTCGAACTCACGCGCCAGCTCGCGCCGAATGCTAGTGTGAGCGGATCACAACTTACGATCGATCTGGGCTCCGCACCGAAGCCGGTTGCCGAGACACCCGCGCCGGCGGTGGCAGTGCGCGCCGCGCATGCGCCGGGCGACGCCGGCCGCGATCTGATCGTTGCGGTCGATGCCGGACACGGCGGGCCGGATCCTGGTGCATCGGGCCGCGATGGCACGCGCGAGAAGAACGTGGTGCTGGCCATTGCGCAGGCGCTGGCCAGGCGCATCAACGCGGAACCGGGTATGCGTGCCTTTCTCACTCGCGATGAGGATCGCTTCATCGTGCTGCGCGAGCGGCTGAACATGGCGCGTCGCGCGCGCGCGGACATCTTTGTGTCGATCCATGCTGACGCCATCAAGAATCGTGATGTCACCGGGTCGTCGGTCTATGTGCTGTCGGATCGCGGCGCCACGAGTGAAGCGGCCCGCTGGCTGGCCGAACAGGAAAACGCGGCCGACCTGAAGGGCGGTGTGTCGCTCGGCGACAAGAGCGATTCGCTGGCATCGGTACTGATGGATCTGTCGCAGACGGCGAGCATTGGCGCCAGCATGGAAGCCGCCGAGCGGGTGCTGGGACAGCTGGACCGCGTCGGCACGGTGCGCAAGTCGAAAGTGCAGCAGGCGGCCTTCATGGTGCTGAAGTCCCCGGACATTCCCTCGATGCTGGTGGAAACCGGCTATATCTCCAATCCTGCCGAAGAGCAGAAGCTGCGCAATCCCGCCCATCAGGCTGAAGTGGCCGAAGCGGTTTTCAACGGTGTGCGTGAATATTTCCGCGTCAGTCCGCCGGACGGCACCCTGTTCGCGCGCCAGCGGGATGCGCGGCGCGGCGGGGCATCCATTCTCGCCGGCAGCAGCGCGCCGTAGACCCGCAGGCGGCCACCGGGCTTTCGAGGCGGTAAGATGCGCCCCTCATGCCCATACGCGTACTTCCTTCCCACCTGGTCGACCAGATTGCCGCCGGCGAAGTGGTCGAGCGTCCGGCCTCGGTCATCAAGGAGCTGGTCGAAAATTCCCTGGATGCCGGGGCCACCCGCATTGAAATCGAGGTGGAGCGGGGCGGTGCCGGCCTGATCCGCATCCGCGACAACGGTCGCGGCATCCCCGCGACCGAGCTGGCGCTGGCGCTGACACGTCATGCCACCAGCAAGATTGCCAGCCTCGATGATCTGGCAGCCGTGAATTCGCTGGGGTTCCGCGGCGAGGCGCTGCCCTCGATCGCCGCCGTGGCGCGGCTGCGGCTGGTTTCGCGACTGGAAGGCGCGGCGCAGGCCTGCGAGATCCTGGCGGAGAACGGCGAGGTGGGCGAGCCGCGACCGGCGGCGCTGTCCGAGGGCACCCTGATCGAGGTGCGCGACCTGTTCTTCAATGTGCCGGCGCGGCGCCGGTTCCTGCGCAGCGATTCGACCGAGTCCCTGCACGTGCTGCGCATGGTGGAGCGGCTGGCGCTGTCGCGATTC
>JANPGU010000359.1:0-3946 GCA_031424095.1 Gammaproteobacteria bacterium | reverse complement strand
ATAGCCAGCAGATATGGAACATCCAGAATTCCCGGCTGCTTGCCGAAATTCTTGCGAATGCGCTTCTTTTCCGTAAAGGAATAAGCCATCGGATTCACCACCTTCAATAAACAAAAGACGCGCGCACCGCGACCACCACCTTAAAACTAAGGCGGTGTCGCGGCGCGATGTGGGCCCTTACAGACCCGCGACGACACATGGTCGTTACTTGACGGCCACCTTGGCGCCGGCATCTTCCAGCTTCTTCTTGATCGCATCGACGTCGGCCTTGGCCACGGCGTCCTTGATCAGGGCGGGTACGCCCTCGACCAGGTCCTTGGCTTCCTTCAGGCCGAGACCGGTGATCTCGCGCACGACCTTGATGACGGTGACCTTCTTGTCAGCCGGGTATTCGGTCAGCGTGACGCTGAATTCCGTCTGCTCTTCCACAGCAGCGGCGGGAGCAGCGGAAGCAGCGGCGGCAGCGGCCACGGGGGCGGCTGCGGTCACACCGAACTTCTTCTCGAGGTCGGCAATCAGGTCGACAACGTCCATGACGGAAAGCTTGGCAATCGCGTCAACGATCTCTTCTCTAGAAACGGCCATTTGTAATCTCCAGCAAATTGAAAATGTTTAATCGGGAATCGAAAGCAATCAGCCCGCAGCCTGCTTGCTGTCGCGAATCGCGACGACAGTGCGGACGAGCTTGACCGGTGCTGCTTGAAGGGTTGCGGCGAGTTTCTGCAGCGGGGCTTTCATCACGCCCAGCAGCATCGACAGCGCCTGATCCTTCGTCGGCAAACTGGCAACGCGATCGAGATCCCTCGGCGAGAGCACGGCGCCCCCGATTGAAAGACTCGTCGTCACCAGCTTGTCGTTGGTCTTCGCGAAGTCCTTGATCACGCGCGCAGCAGCGCCCGGATCGTCCTTCGAAAAGGCCAGCACCAACGGTCCTTTCAGCGTGGTCCCCATCGATTCGAACGCTGTGCCCGCGAGAGCCTTGCGTGCCAGCGTGTTCTTGACGACACGCATGTACACGCCAGAGGCCCGCGCCTTCGAGCGCAGATCCGTCATCTGGGTAACCGTCAGGCCACGGTATTCGGCCGCCACCACGGACAGGGCTTTCGCCGCTACCGCGCTGACTTCCTCTACCAATGCCTTTTTGCCTGCAAGGTTCAGTGGCATTGACCAACTCCAGTTGAATCACCAAAACACGGATGCGGGCACCTCACGGCTTCCACACCCACCTACCAAACGACGGTGACCAACATCGATTCCCGATGTGCGCACACCATCTGCGCGGGCTCGTTCATTAAGGACCAACTCCGTTGCCGGATTCGTCCGCCTGCGGTCTTCGACGATGGCCGGCAGATGCATTGCTGCACCGGCCGGACCACATCAAACTCTTAAGCCAAACTCGACTGATCGACGATCACGCCACACATCTACTACTCATGTGCTCAAAGTCGACTGATCCACAATGACTCCAGGTCCCATGGTCGAGGACAGCGTGACGCGCTTCAGATAGATGCCCTTCGAACTTGCCGGCTTGGCGCGCGCCAGGTCGGCCATCAGGGCCTGCAGGTTCTCGCGCAACGCGGCTGGCTCGAAGCCGGCCTTGCCGATCGTGCAGTGCACGATGCCGGCCTTGTCGACGCGGTAACGCACCTGGCCCGACTTGGCGTTCTTCACGGCAGTGGCCACATCCGGCGTCACGGTGCCAACCTTTGGGTTGGGCATCAGGCCGCGTGGACCGAGGATCTGGCCCAACTGACCCACGACGCGCATGGCATCGGGGCTCGCGACGACCACATCGAAATTGATCTCGCCGGCCTTGACCTTTTCGGCCAGGTCTTCGAGGCCGACGATGTCGGCGCCGGCAGCGCGGGCTGCATCCTGGTTCTTGCCCGAGGTGAACACGGCCACGCGCACGGTCTTGCCGATGCCGTTGGGCATCACGGTGGAACCGCGCACCTGCTGGTCCGACTTGGTGGCGTCGATGCCGAGATTGACGGCGACGTCCACTGCTTCATTGAACTTGGCCTTGGCGAATTCCTTCACCAGACCCAGAGCCTCATCGATCGGATAGGCCTTGCCCGGGACAATCTTCGATTTCCAGGTCTTGGCACGTTTTGCTACGACTGTCATTTCAGTGCGCTCCCTCAAAGGCCTTCGACGTCTACGCCCATGCTGCGGGCAGTGCCCGCCATGGTGCGCAGAGCGGCTTCAAGATCAGCCGCGGTGAGATCCGGCATCTTCGTCTTCGCAACTTCTTCCAGCTGCTTGCGCGAAATCTTGCCGACCTTCTGGGTGTTCGGGACACCGCTGCCCTTTTCGAGGCCGAGCGCCTTGCGGATCAGCACCGACGCCGGCGGCGTCTTCATGATGAAGGTGAAGCTGCGGTCCGAATACACCGTGATGATCACGGGAATCGGCAGGCCCTTCTCCAGCTTCTGGGTCTGCGCATTGAACTGCTTGCAGAACTCCATGATGTTGACGCCCTGCTGACCGAGCGCAGGACCGATTGGCGGCGACGGATTCGCAGACCCCGCGGGGACCTGCAGCTTCACGTAGCCTTGTACTTTCTTCGCCATTTTCTACTCCTGGGTACAGACGTTCCGTTGCCGGAACTCCCCATTGGTTACGGGCATTCGCCCGGGACTAACAAAATCTCAGGCTTTCTCAACCTGGGAAAAATCCAGCTCGACCGGGGTCGAGCGACCGAGAATCTGCACGGCTACCTGCAGCCGGCTCTTCTCGTAATTCACGCTCTCGACCACGCCGTTGAAATCATTGAACGGGCCGTGCGTGACTCGCACCACCTGGCCCGCTTCGAACAGCACCTTCGGCCGCGGCTTGTCGACGCCTTCCTCGACCCGGCGCAGGATGTTGTTGGCTTCCTTCTCCGAGATGGCAGCCGGCTTGTCGCTGGTGCCTCCGATGAAGCCCAGCACCTTCGGCACGTCGCGCACCAGATGCCAGGTGGTCTCGTCCATTTCCATCTGCACGAGCACATAGCCCGGATAGAACTTGCGCTCGCTCTTGCGCTTCTGGCCTTCGCGCATTTCGACCACTTCTTCGGTGGGCACGAGGATCTCGCCGAACTTGGCCTCGAGGCCATCGCGCTTGATGCGGTCTTTCAGCGACTCGGCAACACGGTGCTCGAAATTCGAGTAGGCGTGCACGACGTACCACCTCAATGCCATCTCAACCTCCCTGTCCGGTCGCCAGGCGCGTGGCCCAGGCCAGAAGCAGGTCCAGCAGCCAGAAGAAAACTCCGGCAGCCACCGCAAAAATGAAAACCACCAGCGTGGTCATCCATGTCTCGTTGCGAGTCGGCCAGAACACCTTGCGCAATTCGTTGCGCGCATCCACGACGAACTGCTTGAAGCCGCGTCCGCCAGCCGACAATCCGAACACCAGCGCACCTGCGATGAAGCCGGCAATGACACAAAGCCAGCGCACCCAGATCGGCTGCGCCTCAAGCACGTAGTAGCCCGCGACGCCTGCGAGCAGGAGTGCAAACGCTATCCACAGCGAGGCATTGCTGCCACCGCCTGCTTCCTGTTGCCGAACTTCGTTCATTACCCAAGCATCCATGGCAGTCAGCGTGTGTAACGCCGCTGCCGTTTCCGTCGCAATGTGCTGGCAGGCCAGGAGGGAATCGAACCCCCAACCTGCGGTTTTGGAGACCGCCGCTCTGCCAATTGAGCTACTGGCCTAGAACCTTTCTATAAAGCCTTACTTGATGATCTTTGAAACGACGCCAGCACCGACGGTCTTGCCGCCCTCACGGATGGCAAAGCGCAGGCCTTCGTCCATCGCAATCGGGGCGATCAGCTCCACCACCATCTTGATGTTGTCGCCCGGCATCACCATCTCGGCGCCACCGTCCAGCTCCACCGAGCCGGTCACGTCGGTGGTGCGGAAGTAGAACTGCGGACGATAGCCCTTGAAGAACGGCGTG
>JANPGU010000358.1:0-12685 GCA_031424095.1 Gammaproteobacteria bacterium | reverse complement strand
CGATGGTCACCGGCAGGTCGATGTTCACGTCGGTGTGCAGGTGCACCGTGACAACGTGCTCACCAACGGTGCGCAACGGACCATTGGGCATGCGCACTTCGGCGCGCGACAGCTTCTGCCCGGCGGCAGTCGCGGCATCAGCGATGTCGCTGGTGCCGATCGAGCCGAAGAGCTTGCCTTCACTACCGGCCTTGGCAGTGATGGTCAGTTTGAAACCCTCGAAACCAGCCTTGCGCGCTTCCGCACCAGACAGATTCTCGCGCACGACCTTTTCAAGTTCCGCGCGGCGGGTTTCGAACTTGGCGACATTGGCAGGAGTTGCCAGCGTTGCCTTGCCCTTTGGCAGGAGGAAATTACGCGCGTAACCAGACCGCACCGAGACGCGATCGCCCAGGCTGCCGAGGTTCGCTACTTTGTCCAGAAGAATGACGTCCATGACGATGAACCTCAGTGCTGATCGGTGTAAGGCAGCAGCGCCAGGAAGCGTGCGCGCTTGATCGCTACTGACAGCTGACGCTGAAAGAAGCTCTTGGTGCCGGTGATGCGGCTCGGGACGATCTTGCCGGTCTCGGAGATATACCCCTTGAGCGTGCCCAGATCCTTGTAATCGATCGACTTCACGCCATCGGCGGTGAAGCGGCAGAATTTCTTGCGACGGATGAAACGTGACATCTTGTTGCTCCCGTAAACCTTAACGCATACCCATGTCGTCGCCATCGTCCATGTCGCGGGCGCCACGACCACCGCCGTCTTCGTCCTCGCCACGGGCCATCGGCGACGGCTCGGTCACGGCGGCGTCCATGGACGCAACCAGGTGACGCAGCACGGCATCGCTGAAACGGAATGAACCGGTGAGTTCGGTCAGGGTGGCCTGGTCCGTCTCGATGTTCATCAGGATGTAGTGGGCCTTGTGGACCTTGGCAATGGGGTAAGCCAGCTGCCGGCGGCCCCAGTCTTCCACGCGGTGCACGGCGCCGCCGCTGGCGGTGACCATGCCCTTGTAACGTTCGAGCATGGCAGGAACCTGCTCGCTCTGGTCCGGATGTACCAGGACCACGATCTCGTAATGCCTCATGATTAATGTCCTCTTATGGGTAAGCCACCCACCGAAGGCATGGCGGTGTGGCAAGGGGCCGCGAAGTGTACAGAGCGCCCTGGCCCGCGGCAAGGACGGTGCGCCAGGCCCGCCTGCCCCGGGTTCCCGATTCCGCATTGCCCCCGTTGCGCGCTCGCGCTAGGCTAACGCCGTTAGGGAACTCTCTGGGGCAGCTCATGTATCCATTCAAGGATGGCCAGTTCGCGCCGCGCAACGGCTGGTATGTCGCAGCGTTCTGCGAAGAGATTGGCGAGCCGCTGCTCAGTCGCTGGATCCTGAACCAGCCGGTGGTGCTCTATCGCAAGGC
This sequence comes from Gammaproteobacteria bacterium, assembly GCA_031424095.1. GTDB lineage: Bacteria > Pseudomonadota > Gammaproteobacteria > Steroidobacterales > Steroidobacteraceae > ZC4RG30. The sequence goes on along the minus strand of JANPGU010000358.1, from coordinate 11,282 downwards.
GGACGGCACCGCGGTCGCCGTGCAGGGTCGGTGCCCGCATCGGCATTTTCCCCTTGGCGCGAGCAAACGGGTGGGCGACGCGATCCAGTGCGGATACCACGGCATGACATTCGGCGCGGATGGGAAATGCACGTTCATACCCAGCCAGTCCAGGATCCCCGGTGTGTATTCGATCCACGCCTACCCTCTGGTCGAGCGCGACCTCTGGGCCTGGATCTGGCCGGGTGATCCCGAGAAAGCCGACGTGGCGCTGATTCCCACACGCGCCGAGATCGGCTTCCTCACCGACCCCGGCTTCCATGCCCGCCCCTTTTATTCGCAGTTCGTGAAGGGGCGTTATCAACTGCTGAACGACAACCTGCTGGACCTGACGCATCTCGGTTACCTGCATAGCAGCAGCATCGGCACCGAGGACGATGCCGCGACGCCGGAAGTCCGTGACCTGAACGAACGTCGCCTCAGCAGCCGACGCTACATGAAGAACACGTCGATGACTCCTGCAGTGCGTTTGCGCACCGGCTTCGAGGGCCCCGTGGATCGCGTTTCCGGCATGGATTTCTTTTTCCCGGGCTTTCACGCCGGTATCGGCGAGAGCTGCGTGGGCGAAGGGCATCCGCGGGCGGGCGAAAAGCTTGCGACCAGCAGGGTCTGGCATGCCGTGACGCCGGCCACGAAGACGACCACCAACTATTTCTTTGCTATGGGTTCGCCCGACAGCGCAGGCGTGGAAGCAATGGTCGAATTTCTGCGCCCAGTGGTCGCTGAAGATGTATTCGCGACCGAGGAAATCGAGAAAACCATCGCGGCACTCGACGAGGTGCCGCGGGAACTGCTGCTCAGGAGCGATGCCACCGCGGTGCAGGGACGACGGATACTGCAGGCCATGATGACCGCCGAGGGCCAGGGTGTCGCCGCTGCGCCGGGCATGCCTTAGGCCGGTGCTGCACACGGGCGTACACTGCTGCCCATGATTCCAGTGCTCATTGTCGGTGGCGGCGCGGCTGGAACGATGCTGCACCTGGAACTTGCCAGGCGCGGCATCGCCGCGCGGTCCATTGATCGGCTGCCGGGGCCCGCGGCAACCTCACGGGCCGTCACCATCCACGCCCGGACTGCGGAAATCATGGAGCGCATCGACCAGCGCCTGATCGACCGTTATATGGGCCGGGCCTTGCCCAGCAAAGGCTATGTGCTGCACTTCGTCGATGACGCGGGACGCCGCAGCGAAGTGCGACCGGGGCTGGACTTCACCACCCTGGATTGCCGTTACCCCCGCCTCTACGTGCATGGCCAGCATGAGACCGAACAGGTGCTGCGCGATTACCTGCTCAGCGAATACGCCGAGGCAACGCACTGGGGCGTCGAACTGACCGGCGTGCGGCATCTCGACGGGGGCGCAATGGCAACCGTACGGCATGCGGACGGGCGCGTGGAGGAGATTGCCGCGCGCTATCTGGTGGCCTGTGATGGCGGCAATTCACGGGTGCGACGCTCCCTGCAGCTGGTCCAGGACGAGAGCGACTACAAGGGTTCTGTCATGCAGAACCTCGACGTGTTCCTCGAACAGTTTCCGGACACCGACGACTACGTGCATTACTGCGCCGGACGCAGCCACTTCGTGATGATCGTGAAGCTGCCGGGTGGATATCACCGCCTGCTGCTGAGCGATCGCGGTGAAGCCGCTGCACCGGACATGACGCCGGAGCGAGCCTTTCTGCGCGTGATCGACCAGCACTTCGATGGCGTGCGCATGGGCAAAGTGGTCTGGCATTCAAAGTGGGAAAGTCACGTGCGGCTGGCGCATACCTATCGCAGCCACAACGTTTTTCTTGCCGGCGATTCAGCCCATGTGCACTCCACCTCGGGCGGACAGGGCATGAACTGCTGTCTGCAGGACGCCTGGAATCTCGGCTGGAAGCTGGCGATGGTCATCAACGGTCAGGCGCGCGAAGCGCTGCTTGATACCTACGAGGCCGAGCGCAAACCCATTGCCGAACAGGTGATCTGGGCGGCTTCGGCGCTGCATGAGATCTTCATGGGACATGGCAAGAGCATTGCCGAACGCACGGCGCGCATCAGTGACCCCGCATTCCTCCACGCCGTGGTGGGTCGCTGTTCGGGCATCGCGTATACCTATCGCGATACCATCGAGCCCTGCGCGGCAAGCACACTTGCAGGCGGGCCGCAGGTTGGCGATCGCGCACCGGATGCAGATCTCGGCGCTGGCCGCACCCTGTTTGTGACCATGCGGCATACCGGCTTCACCTTGCTGGGCATGCCAGGCCAGAGCGGCGACCCTGCTGCGCTGGCTGCACAACTGCGAACGATGGAAGCCCGGTTCGCGGCCGTGCTGCGGGCATGGCATCTTCCAGCCAGCGCAGAGCTGACGAAGTACTACGGCACCGGGACGGAAGATCGTCTCTATCTCATCCGGCCCGATGGTTATGTCGGCTTCCGCTGTACCGGCGGTGAGTCAGCGAGCCTGAACAGATATCTGCAGGACTTGCTGCCTTAACCGACCGATGGTTCAGGGCGACCAGGCCACCGGCATGCCGTAAGGCTGGTCCACTGACACCGCTTCGACTGCCTGAATACGGCCGTCGGCGATTCTGTAGATCTCGAACAGCTCGCGAGACATGGCGTGGAAGCGATCGCTTTCGACCTTGCGCCCATCGGTCAGGGTGTACTGACGCTGCGCCAGGCCGAAGTCAGCCACCGACGCCATCAGCACCAGGCCACGCTCCTCATCAACGCCGAGCACGCGGCGGCCACGCAGGCGATCCACCGGGCGGTACAGCCCGAGTTTGAGCTGTGCTTCGCATCCCTGTGCGTATTGCCCCGGGGATTTGACGAGGCCGATGGAACCCACCTCGCCCGCTGACACGACCACGCCATTTTCAGTGCGCGTGCAGGTGGGTTCGAAGCGCGCATGCAGTGATCCGTCATTGCGCTCCACCGTCCTGGCATAACCCTGCACGGCCGCGATCAGCTGCTTGCGCGAGCTGCGCTGCCCCACGGGTACCGTCGCTTCAAAACGTGCGTCGACTGCAAACTTCTTCGCATCGTCCCAGGGACCCGGGTTGCGTTCACGCGCGACGATGATTTCCGCTTCGCTGATCTTCGCGCCCCTGAACTTGAGTCGCACGCCGGCCCAGGCCGGTGCATCGTGATCGTAGATCAGTCCATACCATGCATAAGTGCCCGCCACCGGGTCGGCTACGCGAAGCGCCGTATCAGATTTGCCGCGGATCGAGCCCCAAACGCCCTCGCCTACCTGGATGCCCACGCCGTTCTCGGTGAAGCGCACATCGCGCGCCCAGGGCACATCGGCTGGCTTCTGGGCCGCGAACGCAGTCATGAAGCGATCGCCCACCGACGTCAGGCAGGCCTTGTCGCACCGCTCCTTCAAGGTCGCGGCCTCCTCGGGCTGCGGCGGCGATGCGATCGGGTAGACATAGAATGGGTTATGCATCATGTGCGGCACGTAGCTGAACACAGCCTCAATGCGATAGATCTTGCTGTCGCGCACCTTGAACGCTTCGATCAGCGAGATCGAGTTCGGCCATTTGAGCGCCGTCTTCATCTCACGCCCGTCTGTGAGCTTGTAACGGTCGAATTCATTTGCGTGATCGAAGAAGCCCGTGGACACCACCACGCCACGCTCCACATCGATCAACGGATAGCGACGCTCGCGGATGCGCTTGTTGATGCGGTACATGCCGAGTTTGAACTGCGCTTCGCAACCTGCGGAGATGGCACCGGCAGAACCGGTCTGGCCGGCTGCGGTGGTCAGGATGCCGTTCTCGAGGCGTCCGCATTCCAGATCGAATGGCGTGAACACATTGCCGTCGTTGAGCTCGACCGTATTGAAATAGCCATCGGCCACCGCCCGCAGGCGTTCGCGCGAGCGCCGTTGCTCTGGCGGCAGGATGTCGTTGAACGAGGCATCGTGCACCACCTTGGTGGCATCGCCGAAGGGCAGCGGCAGGCCGGTGTTGCGCACGACGACGGTCTCCGCTTCCGCGATCGTTCCCTGTCGCACGGCCAGACGCAATGCAAAATATACCGGCTTGCCATTCTCTTCAGCCGTGCCGATCCAGGCAGCATTCCCTGTCAGCACATCGGCGGCGATCAAGCCGGAGGCAGCAACTCCAGTAGCCGTGGCCCACAGGCCTTCCTTGCCGAACGGCAGTTCCACGTCGTTCTCGGTGAAGCGCACGGCCTTCTGCAGCTTCAGCGCAGCGGGGTTGCGCAGTGCGAGTGCGGCCATGTAATCACGAGCGAACTGCGACAGACAGGCGTGATCGCAATCCGATGGGTGCCAGGCAGAGCTTTCACCGGGAGCACGCGCAAGGGCGGCGCCGGCTGCTACATACAAGGCCAATAAGACGAATTTCTTCATGGGCACGTTCCTTAACGTGGCAGTGGAATCGCGATGGCCTTGAACGGGCCCGGATCCTTGCCGCGGAATTGGGGATTGAACAGGTACTGGATCTTGCCCTCGACGGCATAGACCGTATTGCCAATCAGCGTGACGCCGGGTGATGAATCCAGTCCTTCGCGGATCACATCGATGCGCGCGTTGTTGCCTTCGACGGTCACAATGGTGATGCAACCACCGGAGCCCTCCGCCTGCAGGAAGCGATTGCCGCCGATGGGCCGGATGCCGTCGGGGCCTTCCATCTTGCGCGAGGCGTTGAGCAGAGTGAGTGATGCCGGCTTGCCCGCAGCCGGCAGCGTCACCCGCCACAGTTCGTTCTTCTGCACATTGTTGATGATCAGCGCACCGTCGGCACCGAAGGCCAGGCCATCGATGCCCTTCAGACGATCGTCAGTCACGACGACCTCGAGTGCGCTGCCGCCCTGCGGAAGTTTCAGGATGCGGCCGCCGGGAGTATCGCTCGCATATGCCGCGCCATCCTGCGCTACTGCGATGTCATTGCAGGTTCCGCCTGGAGCAGGAAACGGCCAGCGACCAATGAGCTTGCCGGAGGCCAGTTCGAAAGCGGTCAGTTCGGAAGGTGCAACGGGACCCGGTGCGCGGGGCCCAAAGGAATTTGCTACCGAACACACCCATAGACGCCCCTGCTTGTCGTCGGCCAGCACACCGAACACCGAACGCAGTCCATTCCCGGCATCCGGCACGATGAACGGCACTGCCTTCGAATCCCGGGGGCCGGCACGATAAATAGTGCCGGGGACACTGCCCGTGTATAGATTGCCGCGGCGGTCGGAGGTAACGCTCTCGGGGTGCACACCCTTGCCGTCGATCAGAATATCGCCACGCGGCGTGGATGCGGGCTGCATGGCGCATCCCGCCAGCACGGCAGCGATAACCGGCAACATGAGCCCGGAACCTACTTGCATGACCCCCGCATCCTTTACGATTGTTCGAATGAGAATACATCACATCGGGGCGCTTGCCTTACTCGTGCTGGCGCTGGAAGCCCTGTCGCCGGCAAGGGCCGCAACTGCTCCCGTCGATTCACAGCGCCTTCAGGCCGCGCATGGCGAACCCGGCCAATGGCTGATGGACGGTCGCACCTATGATGCGCAGCGCTACAGTCCGCTGAAGCTGATCAATGAATCCAACGTGCAGCAGCTCGGTCTGGCATGGACGGCCGAGCTCGGCACCTTTCGCGGTGTGGAGGCCACGCCGCTGTTCGTCGACGGCGTGATCTACAACATCAGCGCCTGGAATGTCGCCACCGCCTACAACGCGAAGACCGGTCGCAGGCTGTGGACCTATGACCCGCAGGTGCCGCGCGAGATGGGCCGCTATGCCTGCTGCGAACCGGTCGCGCGCGGACTCGCATTCTGGAAAGGAAAGGTGATCATCGCGACGCTGGATGGGCGGCTGATCGGCCTCAATGCGAAGAACGGCAAGCCGGTGTGGACTTCCCGTACCTTCGGCAACGAATGGCCGTGGACCATCACCGGCGCACCGCGTGTGTTCGATGGGATGGTGGTCGTTGGCAATGGCGGCGCCGATCTGGGCGCGCGCGGGTTTGTCAGCGCCTGGGATGCCGACACCGGCAAATTCCTGTGGAAGTTCTATCTCGTGCCGGGTGACCCGGCGAAGGGACCCGACGGCGCGGCCTCCGACAGCGTGATGGCGATGGCGGCGAAAACCTGGACCGGCCAATGGTGGAAGCTTGGCGGCGGCGGCAATGCCTGGGACTCCATTGCCTATGACCCCGAACTGCAGCTCGTGTATGTCGGCACCGGCAACGGCTCGCCCGATGCACAGCTGCACCGCAGCCCCGACCGCGGCGACAATCTTTTTCTCTGTTCCATTGTCGCGCTGGACGCAAAAACCGGCGCCTATCGCTGGCACTACCAGGAAGTGCCGGAAGAGGACTGGGACTACACCTGCACGCAGTCCATCGTGCAGGCGGATCTGGTCATCGATGGCAAGCCACGCAAGGTGCTGATGCACGCACCGAAGAACGGCTTCTTCTACGTCATCGACCGCACCAACGGGCAGTTCATCCAGGCGAAGAATCATGTGCCGGTGACATGGACGCATGGACTTGATCCCGTGACGGGTCGGCCCACAATGAACCCAGCGGCACACTATGGCGTCGATCCCGTGCTCGTATCACCCGGCCCGGGCGGCGCCCACAACTGGTTTCCCATGGCGTACAACCCCGACACCGGCCTCGCCTACTTCCCGCAGTACGAACACTGGTTCGTGTACGCGCTGGATCCGAACTTCGTGCCCAAGCCCTTCCGCTCCAACGGTGGCTGGGGTGGCTACACCGGCGAGACGCTGAAGAAGCGCATGGAACTGCAGAAGATCGGCGACACGCGCGAGAAGGCCGGCCTCATTGCCTGGGACCCGGTGAAACAGGAAATACGCTGGCGCGTGCCGCTGCCGCGGCATGGCAACGGTGGCGTGCTGACCACGGCCGGCAACCTCGTGTTCGAAGGCACGACGAAGCAGACGCTGGCGGCCTTCCGTGCCACCGATGGCGCGCTGCTGTGGGAGATGCCCGTGCAGTCCGCGCCAGTCGCAGGTCCGATCACCTACGAAATGGATGGCGTGCAGTACGTGGCGGTCAATGCCGGCTGGGGCGGCGGCGCGGCGCAGATCGAGCGCGGCGCAGGCACCGCGATGAATCGCGCGTCGGCACGGCTGATCGTATTCAAGCTGGGCGGCAGGAAAAAACTGCCGCCGCTGCCACCCGCCGCTCCCGTGCCTGATCCTCCGCCACTGCGCGCCAGCGAGGAAACCGTGCAGCGTGGTGGCGCTGTATACGCGCGCACCTGCGCGCAGTGCCATGGGCAGCTGGCCGTCGGCGGTGTGAAGGATCTGCGGCAGATGACGCGCGAAACGCATGCGCAGTTCAACGACATCGTGCTCAAGGGACTGCGTGTGCAGAAAGGCATGGCGAGCTTCGCCAGTTTGCTGAGCGCCGAAGAGGTGGAAGCGGTGCATGCGTATCTGATCGCACGCGCCAATGAGGACTGGGGAACCGGCGGCGGCGGAACCGGCGGTCCGCACTAGCCTGCAGGCAAGCGGTCGCGTTGCCGCGACCGCATCCTCACTGATATCAGATGAAGGTGTTCTCGAGCACCAGCACGCCGGCACCCGTGTTCGAGATTGGCGCGTGATAGTGCTTGTGCACGATCTTCACGTTGTCCTGCAATGCTCCGCGCATCACCAGCCACATGATGGTCTCAATGCCTTCGGTGCCGGTGCGACGCATGATCTCGGTGTTGCTGAACTGCGTGAACCACTCCGGATCGCTGGCAATGCGATCCATGGTTTCCAGATCGAAGTCCACGTCGATCAGGCCGGCACGCTCGCCCTGCAACTGATGTGACATGCCACCGGTACCGAGGATTACGACCTTCAGGTCTTCGGAATATGACTCGATCGCCTTGCGCAGCGCCTGGCCCAGCTTGTAGCAGCGCAGCGCCGACGGCACCGGGTGCTGCACCACGTTGACGGCCAGCGGAATCGTGGTGATCGGCCAGACCTCATGCGTGCCCCACAAGGCACGGATGGGATTGACGAAGCCGTGATCGACCTTCATCTCCTGGCAGGTGCACATGTCGAACTCCTGTTCGACCAGCTTCTCGGCGAGATGCCATGAGAACTGCGCATCGCCCTTGAACGGCGATACCGGCTTCAGCGCCCAGCCTTCATCCGCATTGTCATAGGTGTCGGCACAGCCGATGGCGAAGGTCGGCACCTTGTCGAGGAAGAAATTCAGGCCATGATCGTTGTAGACGATGATGGCGACGTCAGGCTTGTGCTTCTGCAACCAGGCCTTCGCAGGCTCATAGCCGTCAAAGAAACGCTTCCAGTACGGTTCCTGCTGCAGGTTGTTGGCGATGGCATTACCCACGGCCGGGATGTGCGAACTGGTCACACCGCCGATGATCTTAGCCATTCCAGTAACCCTCTCGTGCCTTGATCTTGTCGACCAGCCCATCCGCCTTGGCAAGCAGTTTGGCCTGGAATTCCTTGGTGGAGATGCCCTGGAACTGGGCACCGGCGTCCTGCACCGAAGTGCCGCGCGGGATGGCCATCTTGGCCATGTAGTAGATGTTCGCGCCGGCGCGCAGCATGCCGAGGAAGTCCTTTTTCAGGACGAAGTCCTTGTACTTGCCGGCGACGTGGTACCTGTCGCAGTAGGCAGCCGGATCGGCATCGAACTCGGTGCGATTGGCTTCCTCGCAGAACGAGAACAGCAGCTTGTTCAGCGCATATGCGCCGTGTGCATGCTTGCCGTCGAACACGTAGGTGCCAGGAATATCTTCGTAGTCGTGTTTGTCCCAAGCCATGGCTTGCCACCCACCCCTGATAACTGTGTGGGCAGCATTCTAGCGCGCATCGGGAAACGCAGCAGCAGGAAGCATTGCCTGCCGGGGACAGCGGTCAGGCCGCTTCGTACATTCCTCCAGGAACGCTCACGATCTGCAGATTCTCTGGCCGATGCTGCCAGAGCCGCAGTTCGCCATTGCGGTCTTCCACCAGTGCCGTGCAGTGCTCGACCCAGTCGCCGTCGTTGCAATACAGCACGCCATCTATCTGTTCTACATGCGGACGGTGAATATGTCCGCAGATGATCCCATCCAGACCTCGGGCGGCAGCCTCATGCGCAGCGGCCTGCTCATAGCGACGCACATAGGCCATGGCATTGCCCACGCGCGACTTCAGCCAGGTGGCCAGCGACCACCTGGGAAAGCCACACAGAGTGCGCACCCTGTTCACGTAGCGACTCATGCACAGCACCACTGAATAAAGTGCACATCCGGTGGCCTTCAGCAACGGACTGAACCGGACTGCCCCATCGAAGACATCGCCGTGAATCACCAGCATCCGCTGCCCATTGCGAGTGGTGTGCAGATATTCCTCATGCACCTCAACGCCAGCCAGCATGCTGCCGACCAGCGTCCGCGCCAGGTCATCGTGATTGCCAGGGATGTAGATGACGCGCGTGCCGTTGCGGGCCTTTTCCATGATCAGTTTGAGCACAGCGTGATGCGCTGCGGGCCAGTAAATGCTGCGGCGCATGCACCACAGGTCCACGATATCGCCCACCAGGAACAGCTCGTCGGTTTCGACCGAGCGCAGGAAATCGAGCAGCTCAGTGGCCTGGCACTCCTTCGCACCCAGGTGCAGGTCAGAGATGAAAACGCTCTTTACTTTGGCGGCAGTGCGTACGTGGGAAGACATGGGTGCTTGAGGCTCCTCATCATCCGGTCCGGATGTGAGTATCTTCGCGAGGAAGTCTTACCAACTCCCTACTTCTAAAAGAACTTTCCGTTACAACCCGCTGGGAACCAGGTTGGAATAGAACTCCCGGGTGCAGCTGGCCCAGTCAGATTTCTCCGCCCAGGCCCGGCAGGCTCCCGGGGAGGCCAGCAACGCCCGGCGGGCTGCTGCCGCCAGATCCCAGTCCAGCGCGCCGGTCACACCATCGGCGATCACATCCACCGGCCCGGTGACCGGAAAGGCGGCCACGGGCACTCCGCAGGCCATGGCCTCCAGGTTCACCAGCCCGAAGGTGTCGGTGAGACTGGGAAAGACCATGACGTCGGCCGCTGCCACATGCTGCGCAAGACTCTCGTCATGCTGGTACCCCACAAAACTCGCATCCGGGTAACGCGCCTGCAGGCGGCCGCGCTCCGGCCCATCGCCCACCACGAGCTTGCTGCCCACCCAGGGCATGGAAAGAAAGGCGTCGAGATTCTTCTCCACTGCAAGGCGGCCCACATAAACGGCAATGGGACGCGGCAGATCCAGAAAGGACTTGGCGCGCGGCCGGAACAACTGCGAATCCACACCGCGGCGCCAGCGCACCAGATTGCGGAACCCGCGACCTTCAAGTTCCAGCTGCATGGATGGCGTGCTCACCATGCAATGGGAGCCTGCGTGATGAAACCAGCGCAGCAGCCAGTAGGACCAGCTCAGCGGCACCGGCAGCCGCTTGCGCAGATACTGCGGAAACTGCGTGTGGTACGAAGTAGTGAAGTGCAGCTTCTGCGCGCGGCAATGCGCGCGCACCGCCAGACCAATGGGACCTTCGGTAGCCACATGCACGGCTTCTGGCCGGAACGCACTGAACTGTTCGCGTACGCCAGCCTGCACGCCGAGAGCCAGCCGGATCTCGCCGTAACCAGGACAGGCAATGGTTGGAAAGCGCTCGGGCGTCAGCATCTGCACATCGTGACCGAGCCTGGTCAGCTGCGCGACGGTCTGTTTCAACGTCATGACCACCCCATTGGTTTGTGGCAGCCATGCGTCGGTTGCAATGAGAATCCGCACGATCAGCTATTTATAAAGTCGGGCAATGACGCCTGCATGACAGCAACGGTGAGGCCAGCGTCATCGAACTGACATGCCCGCGTTATACAAACTGTAAAACTGCAAACGGATGGGATAGTGCACATGAACGAATACTTCGAATCCCTGCGCGTTCAACGCTGGGACGATCATCGCTACTATCATCACAGCCGTATCAATCAGTCCCTGCACCTGGTGAGTGCAGTGAGTTTCATCGGCGCGTATGCATTGCTGTTCAGCGATCCAGCGGCGGCTGCGCTGGTGGCCTGGCTGGTTTCGATGACCACCCGTCAGGCGGGGCATTTCTTCTTCGAACCCAAGGGCTACGACGACGTGAATAGCGCGACCCATGCGCACAAGGAAGACATCAAGGTCGGCTACAACCTGCGACGCAAGGTGGTGCTGATGGCGCTCTGGGTCGTCGCACCGCTCGTGCTGTTCCTCGAACCCACGCTGTTCGGCCTGTTCGAGCCGCCGCTGG
>JANPGU010000357.1:0-55188 GCA_031424095.1 Gammaproteobacteria bacterium | reverse complement strand
CCCCGGTTGGGCGGCGTGCTGGGGGGGGGGGGCGCGGTGGCGCGGCGCGCGCTGGGGCGCCCCCCCCCACGAAACCACCGCCGCGTATCTGGATGTTTCCATCCAGCGCTGCAGATCGGTGATCGTGGCGGCGCCGGTGGGCATCGTGCTGTATCTGGCAGGCCTTGCTGGCACTCTGATGTGGAAGCAGCGACTGCTCGGGATGGACTGGGACCAGATGCTCGGCGCTCCGGCGATCATTATCGCCGGCTGGATCGGCGCGCCGCTGTACTCGCTGTGCATGCTGTGGAATGCGCAACGGCAGCGGCGGCGACTGGCCGTGCTGGTCGATCTGAAGCGGCAGCTCAGCGAAAGCTGACAGCCAGGGCTTGCGGGGGGCTAGGCTGTATCGCATGGCCCTCCTCTGGAAGCACCTCATACAGTTCGCCCCGCAGATCATCAGCGTGTCGCGCGAACTGCTGAGCCGCACGCGCGGCAAGCCAAAACCCGGCGATCTGGTGCGGGCTGCCGATCCGGAAGATCTGGCGCAGCGCCTGTCCGCACTGGAAGAAAACGAGCGTCGCCAGGCAGAGCTGGTCGAACGCATGGCTCTGCAGCAGTCGGAACTGTCACAGGCAGTGGTCACTCTGCACCAGCGGCAGCGCTGGCTGGCCGGGGGCATCGTGTTGCTCGCAATCGTGGTGCTGTGGCTGGTCTTCTGGCGCGGCAGCTGAGCGCCACGAAGCGGCTAGCCCTGCGTCGAACCTTGCTTCTTCGCCAGATCCGCCGCGTAGATCTGCGGCGCGAATGCGTCCGTCGCCTGCTGCCGCCCGGCCGGCACCGGCTCCTTTGAAAACGACGCCAGCATGAGTGCGCAACGCTGCTGCACCGACGGCGCGAATTCCGGGTGCGACAGGATGTAGAGATCATTGCGGCGGATGCCCTCGAGCACCTGCCGTCCGGCTTCCATCGGGTTCATGGCCGCAGCCATCAGATCCACGGGGGGTGCGTCGGCCCGCAGCGGCGGCGGCGCGGATTTCTGCGCCGCAACCCCATGCGACGCCGGGCGATTGCGCTCCGCATCGAATATTTCGGTGCGCACCAGGCCCGGACAGAAGATCGACACGCCGATATTGCTGCCCGCCATTTCCTCACGCAGCGCTTCCATCATCCCCACCACCGCAAACTTGGTGGTGACATACACGCCGAGCGTGCCGGCCACGATGCCTGCCGCCGACGAAGTGACCATGATATGGCCGCCCTCGCCATGCGCATGCATGCGCGGCAGAAAGGTGCGGATGCCGTTGAAAACGCCGTTCACGTTGACATCCATGGCCCAGTCCCAGTCCTGCCAGGACACCTTGCTCAGCAGTGCCGGCAGGCCGACACCGGCGTTGTTGCACAACAGGTGCACCTTGCCGAACACGCGCTCGGCTGCATCCGCCGCGCGCGGCAGCGCCTCACGATCGGCGGTGTCCAGATAGAGGGAGTGCACGCCGGGGTTGTCCTTCGGAAAGGACGCCAGCGCGGATTCGCGGTGCGCGACGCTGCGATACGTGAACACCACCTTCATGCCAGCTGCCGACAGCACCCGGGCGATCCCGAGACCGATGCCGCTGGAACCACCGGTCACGAAGGCAACCTTGCCTTTTACGTTGGCAAGCGGCGTCTGCACGGCTACGGATTTGCTGGACATGTCTCCCCCCGGGAACTGGTCGGTGTGTGCGTGCAGCTTACCCGCAACACGGCCGGCCTGTTATCAAGGCGCCCGCCGCTTATGCACCTGCAACAAGTATTAATGGGTTGAGCTTTGCAGGGTGAATAGCCGATCCTGCCCGACTTATGGAAACTCCTCGCGCAGATACCGCGGCAGAAGAGGTCGAGCGCGAACACGCGGCGCTCGGCCTGCCTCCCGTTGAAGAAGAAGTCGCCCGCCCGGGCAAGTCGCCGCTGATGCAGGTCGTGACCTATCTGGTCATCGCAGTGCTGCTGGCACTGGCCGGCTATTTCCTGTGGCAGCTGTTCGAAGGCAAGCACGACCGCAGCGGCATGGAGATCCTGACGCAGACCTTTCACGATCCCATGTTCTGGTCGGCAGCGGGCGTGGGTTTCCTGGCGCAGGTGATCGATGGCGCGCTGGGCATGGCCTATGGCATAACCGCCAGCAGCTTCCTGCTTGCGGTTGGGGCGTCTCCGGTGATGGCCAGCGGCGCCACCCACCTGGCAGAAGTATTCACCACCGGAATTTCCGGTGTGTCGCACCTGCGCATGGGCAATGTGAACAAGAAGCTGTTCCTGAGCCTGGTGATTCCCGGCGTCACGGGCGGCCTCATCGGCACCTATGTGCTGAGCAGCATCGATGGCGCCGTGCTCAAACCATGGATCACGGGGTATCTGCTGCTGATGGGACTGTATGTCCTGAGCAAGGCCTTTCGGCGCATCATTCTCGTGCGCACTGATGTGAGTCCGGCAAAGGTCGCACCGCTGGCGCTGTTGGGCAGTTTCATGGATGCCACCGGCGGTGGTGGCTGGGGGCCCATCGTCACCACTTCGCTGGTGGGTGCGGGTCATGATCCGCGCACCACCATCGGCTCGGTGAATTTCGCGGAGTTCTTCCTCACCGTTGCGGTGTCTGCAGCGTTCTTCAGCATCCTGGATGACAGCGTGTGGATGATCGTCAGCGGGCTGGTGGTCGGCGGCATGTTTGCCGCGCCATTTGCGGCCTACATCACTCGCCACATCAAGACGCGCTTACTGCTGATCCTGGTAGGCGTGCTGATCAGCGGCATCAGCGCCTATAACCTCTACGGCACGTTTCATTGACACGCCGCATCGCCGCGGCGCTGCTGCTCTGTGTCTGCACGGTGGCAGGCGCGGCGGGCCAGGACGAGTTGCAGCAGCATTTTGCGGTACTGCGTGCGCAGCTGGATCCGCGCGTGCAGGCGGCATTGGACCGGATCGATGGACTCGGGCGCCAGCTACTCGCGACGCGCGGCTACCTGCGCGCGGGTGCGGCACTGGAACAGCGATGGGGCTGGACGCAGGAACAGATCGCTGCCTATCCAGGGTCGCCGGATCAGATCAGGCTCGATGCGCAGATCGGCAAGGTTCGCGCGGCGTTTGAACAGGCGAATCCCGGTTACACGCTGTTCGTGAATCCGCAGGTGCGCAGTCTCGACCTGCAATTGCAGCGCTGGAACCAGAATCAGTCGGTGACGCGTGCGGGTGAGTTCATGGCCACTGCGATGCACGCGGCTGTGCGCGCGCCTGGCTTCCCGACACCCGGTTCCGCGGCGGCACTGGCCAGGTTTCAGCAACGGGTCCGTGACCACAGACCGCGGCCCCAGCCAACGCTCGCCGCTCCCGGCCTGTCTGCGCATGGCCGCATGGGCGCCGTGGATTTCCAGGTGCGACAGGGCAGTCGCACCGTGGCCGGCCCGGACAGCAGCACGGTCACCAGCGTGTGGATCGCGCAGGGTTGGCGCGACCGGCTGCAGGTGGCGGTGCACGCCGCTGACGCCCACTTCAATGGACCACTGAGCAACCCTGCCGAACCCTGGCACTACGACTATCGGCCCTGACCTCGAAAGCGCCTGACTATAACTACAGTGTCATATAACACTGTAGTTATGCAGTTACTGGATACCGCTTTTTTTGCCCTCTCCGATCCCACCCGTCGGGCCATCCTTGCGCGTCTCGCGCAGGGCGAAGCCACGGTGAATGAGTTGGTCGCGCCCTTTGCAATGTCAAAGCCCGCCATCTCCCGCCACCTGAAGGTGCTGCAGGGTGCGGGACTCATCGCCCGGCGCGCGGCAGGCACGAAGCGGCATTGCCGTCTGCAGAAGCGTGGCATCGAAGCCATGGAGCAATGGCTCGCAATGATGCACGCCGCAATGTCGAAAAATTACGATCGCCTGGATGGACTGCTCGCCACGATGCAAAAGGAAACTGGCAAAGGAAAGCTGTGATGAGCAAATTGACGTTGACGACCGAAGGCGACAATTTCCTCCTGGTAAAGCGGCGCTTTGCCGCCCCGCCCGAACTTGTCTGCCGCTCGGCCCGGAAGGCTGGACGATGCCCATGCACCTGCCCGATCCCACGCCAGACAATCACATTGTCACGATACTGCCGGGATTGCAGTAAGGACGGGAAGATCCGGCAGGTTGAGGCGGTGCTCCTGACGGAGCCTTGTCAATTGCCGTCGCCCTGGTTGGGGCAAGTGAGTTGAATGGAGCGGGCGATGGGAATCGAACCCACGGCTCAAGCTTGGGAAGCTTGGGTATTACCATTATACGACGCCCGCGACGCCGGCTGATTTTAGGCGCGAATTCCCGCGCACGGCAACGCATGTTTCCGGCGCTGCCGGATGGGTCCCGGCAGAGACTGGCGACAGATCAGCGGGGGTTGTGCCTGGAATGACTGCCGGGCACCGCGGCAAGCTTGCGCGGCGCAGCTGCTGCAGCTGGCACAGGCATGGTCAGCAACAGGGATTCCAGGCGACCGGGCAGTGCTGCCAGTTCTGCCGGAAGGTCGTCGGCAGCCACGGGGCGGGACAGCAGATATCCCTGGATATGCGTAGCGCCATGCGCGACCAGCATCGCGAGCTGCCCGGGTCGTTCGACTCCCTCTGCAGTGATCTGGAAACCGAGACTGCGGCACAGGCCGATGATGGAACTTGCAATGGCCCACGACTGGGAACTTGTGTCGATGGAGGCGATCAGGCTGCGGTCGAGTTTCACCCGCGTCAGCGGCAGCACTTCCAGCGAAGCGAAGGAGGAATAGCCGGTGCCGAAATCATCCAGTGCGATGGCGATGCCGCAGGCACGCAGGCGTCGCAATGCCTCGATGGTGTTGCTGCCGGTCTGCAGCAGGTTCTCGGTGAGCTCGATCTCGATGCAATGCGGCGGCAGGCTGTGCCGGGTGAGCAGTTCCTGGATGCGATCGACGAACCTGGTGTCGAACAGCTGTCGCGGCGAGACATTGAGTGCCACGCGCACATCCGGCCAGCTGCCGTGATGCCAGCTCGCAGCCGCCGCGATTGCGGTGCGAATCACCCAGTCGGTCAACTCCATGATCAGCCCCGACTCTTCCGCAACGCTCAGGAACGCGTCGGGAGACAGCAGTCGGCCATCCGGCGTGCGCCAGCGCAACAACGCTTCAACGACATTGGTCGCGAGCTTGGTCACTTCCATTTCCGGCTGGTAGACCAGTTCGAACTCGCCATGTTCGAGTGCCCGCCGCAGTCCCTGCTCAACCATGAACTTGGCATGCGCCGCTTCAACCAGGTCCGGACTGAACAAATGCAGCTGGCTGCGGCCCAGTGCCTTGGCCCGGAACAGCGCAGCATCGGCCGCACGCAGCAACGGCTCCGCCTGGGCGGCGTGCTCTGGAAAGACGCTGGCGCCGATGCTGGCGCTGATGCTCAGTGCCCGGTCGCCCACCGCAATGGGCCGCTGGAATGCGCGCAGTATGCTGCGCCCCGTTTCGGCCACGGCTGCCGCGCTGGCCGCAGCAGGATACAGAACCGTAAATTCGTCACCGCCGAGGCGTGCCGCGAAACCGAATGCGGCCGCGGTTTCGGACAGGCGCTGCGCAACACTGAGCAGCACCAGATCCCCGAATTCATGGCCGAGGCCATCGTTGATGTTCTTGAAGTTGTCCAGATCGATGAAGAACACACCGACGCGCCGGCCCGACAGCCTTGCATCGGTCAACGCTTCGTTCAGGCGCTGCAACAACAGGCGACGGTTCGGCAACTGCGTGAGCGCGTCATGTTCAGCCAGATGCTGCAGCGCATGCGTGCGTTCCTGAACCCTTTGCTCCAGGGTTTCCTGGTGTGCCGTCACGGCAGCACGCGCCGACACCAGCTGCGCCGCCATGTCGTTGAAGGCGACGGCCAGATCGTCGATCTCCCTGATGCCGCCCCGCTCGACCTGGACCACACCGCCCTCACTCAGGCGCCGCGTGGCCTGGATGAGGCGGCGAACAGGCCTGACCACGCTCACTATCGTGGAGATTGACGTGGCCAGCAGGGACGCCAGCACCGCGATGGTGATCCAGAACACCCATGCACGCGAACTCTTCTCCTCCGGTGAGGCAACTCGCGTGACGATGCGCTTCGCCGCGCGCTGTTCCGGCAGCTCGAGGGGAGCGATGACCGGCAACGGCAGCCCGGACGCACCCTGCAATGCCAGCGCGGCCGGAGGTTCAGCCGCCGCTTTTGCGAGCGTCGCCTTGACCAGCCCGGCGAAACGATCGCGCTTCAGATTCAGCCGTTCGACACTGCTGCGCAGGTCCTGGTCCGCGGAGATGCCTGCGATGCGCACCGCGCCGAGCCCATCGAAATCAGCATCGAATTTGCTGAGCCAGGGTTCACCCTGCGATCTGCGCAGGTTGTCGCGACTCTTGCGCAACTCGACTGCGAATGCCAGCTCATTGGCGCGCAGCGCATCGATGGCAGCTTCATCGTGGTAGCTCGCTGCGCTCAATGCCACAGAGCTGGTTTCGATGCGCTGCAGATCGCGACTCAGATTGAGCAGCGACTGCTTGGCGAAGACCCTGCCAAAGACCTTCCAGCCTTTGTCGATCGCCTGCGCGAGCGTCGCATCCAGACCGGCGAGCCGGCGACGATAGTCTTCGTCCAGCGCGCGGCGATCGTCCGCCAATTGCACGGCTTCCGCCCCTTGCCGGATGAACTCCTGCGTCAGCACCGCTGCCTTGACGGTGCGGCCGGCAGTGGCGCCAAGCTGCCGCGGAAATTTCGCGGCCTGTTGCTTCAGTTCGCTGACTGCCTGCTCCAGTTCCGCGCGGCCAGCGGCGTCGTCCAGCTCGAGCCGCGCCCGCACCGCGCGATCGGCGCGCTCGAATGCCGGCAGCAGTGCAACGGTCTCGCCGAGCGCCACCGGCGCGTTCCGCACTGTCGGCTGGACGGGCAGCGGCAGGCGAATCAATGGTGACGCGTGCCCCGCTGCGAACTCCGTGGTCTCGATGACCCTTGCGCCATGTTCGGCGATCAGATTGGCGGCCACCGCCAGCACGGTAACCGCGAGAAAACTGAACGCCAGCCTGGGAACGATGCCCAGCGTCCGCGCCCTGGCCGGCAACGTGCCTTTTGTCAGGTCGCGTTTTGACCGCGAATCGCCGGTAGCGGACATCAGGAATTGCACCGAAGTATTCAGATACGACAGTGTGGAACGCCGGATCGGAGCGCGCATGCCGTGCCGCGCAAACTGGGCGAGCCCTCTCAAATGCAAGCGGCAAGCAGCGCAGAAGTGCGCTACCGCACAGAGGAAGCGATATCGGGCGATGGATCGCGCGGCTGCCGGATTATGTCAGCCGCGCGTGCAGGTGACGGCGGGACTATTTGGCCGCGGGAAACTGCAGCAGTTCGATGTGGTTGCCAGCCGGATCGATCAGCATCCCGATCCAGATCCCGGTGGTGCCGTACTGGAAGGGCTCGCGCTCTACCTTGGCGCCGGCAGCCTTGGCGGCTTTCACCGTCGCCGCAGCATCGGTCACGGTGAAGATCACATGTGCCAGCGTGTCGCTGCCGTCATCGGCTGCGCGCTGCATGATGACAACCTGCGAGCCCTTGTTGGCCTTGGCCGCATCGGCAGTGGCGCCGAAGTTCAGCATGATTTCCAGCATGTTCGGCTGCGCAATGCGCTGCACCTCGAACATCCCGAAGGCGGTCTGATAGAACTTCGCCGTCGCGGCGACGTCCTTCGCGCCGACGCGCACGGCATTGAGCGAAATACCGGCCTGTGCGGTTGCCATGGCGAGCACCGCGCCTGCGGCCAGGATGATTCTTGCAAGACGTTTCATTGCAGCCACCGTTGTTGATTTTGAAACAGAGCCGATCATAGCGCGACTTGCGCTATGGATTGAGGACGGTGCGGAAACCGATGTGCGAAGTGCCGAGACCCCTGCTCTGGCCGATGCGCGCTTCGGCGCGATAACGCATGCAGTAATCCGGGGAGCATAGATATGAGCCGCCCTTCAACACTGCGACTGCCGCTTCTTCCGGCTGGGCGGGATCGAAGCCCTGCAGATGCGCGGCATCCGCCATCGCGTCGTGGCGCGGGTAATAGAAGCTTGCGGTCCATTCCCAGACATTGCCGACGAGGTCGTAAAGGCCGAGCTGGTTTGCTTCGAAGCAACCCACTGGCGCGGTCCCCGCGAAGCCATCCATCGCTGTGTTCGACGTGGGGAACGAACCCTGCCAGGTGTTTGCGGCCCAACTGCCCGCGGCATTCCTGCGCGCGCTGCTGCGGGCGGCAAATTCGAATTGCTCTTCGGTGGGCAGGCTGCGGCCCAGCCACTTTGCATAGGCAAGGGCATCTTCATAGGCGATGTGCACCACGGGATGGTTTTCCATGCCGGCGAGCGCAGTGCGCGCGCCTTCCGACTGGCGCCAGTTGGCGCCGGGCATGAACTGCCACCAGTTCACGAAGGCACGCATGGCCGCGGCATCGCCGCGCGGCCTGAATACGGCAGAACCGCCAAGCGCCGTTGTCTCGGCGAGCGTGCGGTAGCCGGTCGCCGCAACAAACTGCGCGAACTGCGCATTGGTCACTTCGGTCTGGTCCATCCAGAAGCCGGTGACCTGTGCCTGCATGGCTGGACCTTCTTCAGGAAACCCAGCGTCGCTGCCCAGCGTGAATTGCCCGCCCGGCACCCACACCATGCCTGGATGTTCCGCAGTGGTCGGCGGCAAGACGCAGCGCGCCGCAACGGGCGGTGCAGGCGCCGTGACGCGCGACCAGCCATACAGCGCGCCCCCCGCCGACGCGGCGATGAGCGCGAGCGCCAGGTGCAGCTTCTGCATCAGTAGACGACCCCGGTCTCCTCGTCGTAGCGATCCCATGCGCGCTGCATGCGCGTGACCTGCGCGGGACTGGTCGCACTCAGATCATGCTGCTCGGCAAGATCGCCGGCGAGGTTGTAGAGATACCAGCGACGCTGCGCGGCGGGCAGCGCCTGATCCCACACCAGCTTCCAGTCGTTCTGGCGCACGCTGCGTTGCCCGAACAGCTCCCAGCCAAAGACCTCGTCCTGCTTGTGGACGGTCCTGGCCGTGCCATAGAGCAATGGCAGCAGCGATGTGCCGCGCGGCGCCAGCACTGGCTTGCCGCGATAGGTCGTGCCGGGATGATGCGTGCCGGCGATCTCCAGGAAGGTGGGCAATAGATCCATGACCGTGCCCACGGCCGCATTGCGCACGCCACGCGCCACCTTGCGCGGATAGTGCACGAAGGCCGGCACATGCACGCCGCCTTCAAATCCCGTGAACTTGTGTCGATTGAACGGCGTGGCGCTGGCACTGGCCCAGTTCGCACCATACATCACATAGCTGGTCGCACTGCCCAGGTTGTCCAGGCTGTGGTCATAGGCTTTGCCGATCTGCGTGCTGATGGGCGGTGTCAGATCGCGACGCCCCGACTCCGGGCCGTTGTCGGACATGAACATGATGAAGGTGTTGTCGTATTCGCCGATCTGTTTCAGGTGGTCGATGACCTTGCCGACATAGATATCGAGGTCACTGACCATCGCCGCATAGATTTCCATCTTGCGCGACTCGACGTGCTGCTGCTCGATGCTGAGCGCATTCCAGCGCGGCGCGAACCGCGCATTGTCGATGGGCCGGGCGCTGGCGGGCACCAGGCCGAGCTGCTGCTGACGCGCGAAGCGCGCGGCGTACAGGGCTTCATAGCCGGCGTCATACTTGCCCTTGAAGCGGGCAATCGATTCCTTCGGCGCCTGCAGCGGCCAGTGCGGCGCGGTGTAAGCCAGATAGGCGAAGAATGGCTTGCCGTCGGCATGGCCCTGGTCGATGTATTGCAGCATGCGGCTGGTGTAGTCGCGCGTGGTGTACCAGTCGTCACCCACATGCACCAGCGCATCGTCATCGCGATAGCCCGCCGGCTGCGGGCCGCGCCAGTCCCAGCCACCCAGATGTGCCGCACCATCGAGCGACGCAAACGCATGCTTGAAGCCGCGCGCATGCGGACCGGTCGCAACCTCTTCCCCGAGATGCCACTTGCCGGTCATGTAGGTGTTGTAGCCGGCATCGGTCATCAGGTCCGCCAGGGACGCGATGCGGAAGTTCAGGTAGCCCTCGTAGCCGGGCTGCCCCTTCTGATCAGCGCGGGTGGGCGCACCCATGACGCCAAGTCCAGCCAGGTGATTGTCGGTGCCGGACATCAGCATGGAACGGGTGGGAGAGCAGGTCATGCCCGCATAGAAGTTGGTCAGCATCATGCCGTCGCGGGCCAGTGCGTCGAGGTTCGGCGTCGGGATCTCGCTGCCGAATATGCCCAGGTCCGCATAGCCGAGATCGTCGGCCAGGATGAACAGGATGTTGGGACGCTTGCCGCTGGCAATGTGCTGCGCGCCGTCACCCGGTCGCTGCAGGCACCCTGCCAGCGCGATGGCAACACACAGCGCCAGCACCCTTCGACCGCAAATAGCATTCCACATGACCCTGCCCTCCGTTTCCTGGTGAGCAGA
Organism: Gammaproteobacteria bacterium; assembly: GCA_031424095.1. Lineage (GTDB taxonomy): Bacteria > Pseudomonadota > Gammaproteobacteria > Steroidobacterales > Steroidobacteraceae > ZC4RG30. The sequence goes on along the minus strand of JANPGU010000357.1, from coordinate 44,700 downwards.
GTACAAAACCCGCGGCGCTCAGTCGAAGGTGGCGCGGAACAGCAGTCGCAGGTCCCTGCCCGGCAGGATCACCTCATCCTTGTTCAGCGACACGGCATTGCGCTGCAGGCTATCGGCGAGGTTGCGGCCTACCAAAGCCAGCTCCATGCCCGGATGCTGGGTCCAGGGCCGCCAGGCGAGCTGGGCGTCCACATTGGTGAAGCCTGCGGTCGGCGTTTCAGACCCCCCGATCCGGTTCTGTGCGCCCGAGTATTTGACGAACACATTCGCATCGAACTGCGCACCCTCCCAGGCGAGGCCTGCGCCGACGCGATAGGCAGGAATACGCGGCACATTGCCCGCGCCGTCATCCAGCCGTGCGCGCACCATGTCGGCCAGCAAGTTCAGATGCAGGTCACCCGCCGGCCGCTGCAGCAGCTCGATTTCGGCGTGCCCTTCCGCACCGTGAAAGCGTGCACCACGCTGCACGTAGTTCAGCTCGGTGAACTCTTCGGCATTGCCTGCCACGCAGGAGCCTGCCTCACTGCAGCGGCGTCCGGTCAACTCACCGTACACGTAGCTCTGGAAGTCGGTCACCCAGACCGAGCCGTCGGCGTGCACGGGACCACCACGCCAGCGCAGACTGAGCTCGGCGGAATTGGCGCGTTCGCGTTGCAACGCAGGATCGCCGGTTTCATAGGTGGACGTGGCGTCATGGACGCCGCGCGCATACAGCTCGGTCTGCGCAGGCGCACGGGCTGCGGACGACAGCGCGAGGCCAAGGCGCAGCGCTGCGCTTGCATCGAATACCAGACCCAGCGAACTGCTGAACGGCGTGAAGCCGCGAGCGGTCGGCACATCGGACGCCGGCGTGCCATTGACCTCGACATGCTCGATGCGTGCGCCGAACTGCAGCCGCAGACTGTCGGCGAGCTTGCTCTCCGCGAATCCGAACGCGGCCTGTGACCGCGTGCGGGTGGGGAAGAGATACTGCCCGCCTTCGCCCAGCGCCCGGAAATTTCGCTGCTGCAGTTGCACGCCCACTGCTGTCTCGTTCAACGGGCCCCATGGACCCGCAACGGCCTCCGCACGCGCATCGCCTTCGCGATCCTTGAAGGTCGACGCGGCCACCCCGTCGGCATCGCGCTCACTGTGCTGATAATCCGCGCCGCCCGCGTCCACGGTGAGCTGCTTCCACGGACCGGCATCGAGATCGAATATTGTGCGCAGCGAGAGTTTGGTCTGTGCCATGTCGATGTAGCTGTCTTCGCCAGGTATGCCGTAACGCGATTCGTGGCGCACCACACCCAGGCCGATGCGTTCACCATCGCCGATCCATGCGCCACCCAGCGCGCCACCCTGGCCCCGCAGCCATGAATTGGCCATCGCGCCTTCGGGCGTATCGTAGTCACCGGAACGACGGCTGAACGCATCGGCGTGCAGCGCCAGTGCGCCACTGCGGGCGTTGTATTGCCCGGAGAGATCGCGGCTGTCCGCGCCGCTGCCGAAGCTGCCGTTGATCTCGCCGGCGGCGGAATCCCCCGGCAGTCGCAGCGGCACGCGATTGCTGATGGCATTGACCACGCCACCGATGGCCTGGCTGCCATAGCGCAGCGTGGCAGCGCCGCGCACCACTTCCACTCGCTCGGCCGCAAAGGGATCCAGCGGCACGCCATGATCCGGGCCGACATCGGAGACATCGAAGCTGCCAATGCCGTCTTCCATCATGCGCACGCGATTGGCATCCATGCCGCGGATCACCGGCCGGCCTGCACCGGCTGCAAAGCCGCTACTGGTGACACCGGGCAACTGCGACAGCGCATCGGCAATGGTATTGCCGCCGCTGCGCAGCAACTGCTCGCGACTCACGCTGCCACCGATGGTGGCGAGACGATCGGGATCGCCGATGGGCGACGCGGTGACCACCACTTCTTCGAGCTCAACGGAGTGCTCGGTGCGCTCGGCCGCGCCAGCCTGCACGGGAGACAGAATGAAAGCGGAAGCCGACGCCAGGACAGCGCCAGCAAGGCGAATGAATTTCATGGGAACCACCTGAAACTGATTGATCGGGCCGGCCACCCGCATGCGGGTAGCATTTCCACGGGGGATCGGGATCAGTCAGACGGTGGGCGGGCCACGGCTTTGCCAGTCATGGGCTGGCGGCGGCGTGTGGACGAGCTGTCTTACCTCGACAACCCGTACGGAGAATTCTTCAACCGTTACCAGACGCAGCAGGGCCGTCGGTGGCGCGGCCGCACTGGCATGCGAGGCAACTTGGCAGAGCAGGCAGTCGTCTTGACGAACATGGCTGCTGTGGGGCGCCGATGTGCCAGCGTCTGCGGCAACCCGCGCCGCAATCGTGTGCCAGTGGGTTTGCGCCACTAGCTGCTGCCCACCCATGCCAAACAGCGCCAGCAGCGCGAGCGCCAGCTGCCAGCCGCGAATGCGGCCTGTCAGGTGCTTATGGGGGCGCTTTTGCATTGCAGGGATTATAGCGCGATTACCCGGTAATCAATGCGATTGCGCGCACCCAGGCGCCGGGATCGAACAGCGCCACGAAGGCGAGGCCCGTCAGCGCACCACCCAGGTGCGCGTCATGGTTGATGCGACCCCGATTCTGTTTCGCCGACCACCATGTGTAGCCCAGATAGCCCAGCGCGAACAGCGGCGCCGGGATGGGCACGGGAATCGGCAGGATCATCATCTTCGAAGTCGGGAAGTAGACGATGGACGCGAACAGCACCGCCGAAATCGCACCGGATGCACCCAGCGTGGCGTATTGCGGATTATTGCGATGCTTGAAGTAGGTGCCGAGGTTGCTCAGCAGCAGACCGGCCACATACAGCAGCACGAACTTCGGCGTGCCGATGTACTGCTCCAGCCCGATGCCGAAGAACCAGAAGGTGATCATGTTGAACAGCAGATGCGGCAGGTCCGCGTGCACGAAGGCACTGCTGATCAAGGTGGCGCGATGCCGACCCCGCGCGAACTCGTAGGGCCGGAACAGGCAGCGCTCGATGAGTTGCGGCATGCCGAACAGCCCCAGCAAGCCGAGGCCCACGTTCAACGCAAGAATGAAGAGGGACGCAGGTCCGATACCGGCAAGCATGCCGCGCAGTCTAGCTAATGCGCGGTCGCGCTGCTGGCTACTGCTTTGGAAAGCGCCGTTTCAGCGGCGGCGGCGGCCGCTCGCGGGGAAGACTTCGAAACGCGTACCGGCGGCGGCAGGGCCGCCGCTGGCGCGGCCACGATGACAGCCGGTGCTGCGGGCACCACCGCCGCCGCTGGTGCGGTGGCGGCGACATCTGTTGCAGCAGCCGCGGCATCCGCAACGGGCGCTCCCTCTGGTGGCAGCAACGCCGCGGCACCGGATTCAATTGCCTGGCGCGCGGCTTCCACATCCGGTGCATCGGTGGACAGCGCCGTCGCCTCCGCACTCTTGGTCATGACGATGATGCTGATGCGGCGATTGATCGGGTTGTAGGGATTCTTGCGGTCGAACAGCACCGATGAGGCAAGCCCCACCACGCGCGCAATCTTCGGCTCTGCCATGCCGCCTTCCAGCAGCGCGCGGCGCGCGGCATTGGCGCGATCGGCCGACAGTTCCCAGTTCGTATACCCGCGCGTGCCGCCATAAGGCTTGCTGTCGGTGTGACCGCTGAGGCTGACGCGGTTCGGCACGGTGTTCAGGTATTTGGCCACCTCGTGCAGGATCTGGCCGGTGTAGTCCTTCAGGTTCGACTTGCCGAGGTCGAACATCGGGCGATTCTGCTTGTCGACGATCTGGATGCGCAGACCTTCCGGCGTGATGTCGAGCAGCAGCTGATCCTTGAAGGGTTCCAGCGCCTGGCTCTTGTCGATGGCTTCCTTCAGTTCCTGCATCAGCGACTCGAGCTGCTTCTTCTCAAGCTCATGGGCAATGCGCTTGGCATCGTCTTCAGTGACCGCCTCGGTCGGCGACCCCAGACCCTGTTCGTCACGCGGCGACGATGCAGGTGCATCCAGCCCGCCACCGAGATTGATCACGCTGGTGCTGGCGCCACCGGGACCATTCTGTCCGGGCGCGGCCTTCACGCTCTGGCCCTGCTCCATGCTCGGGTTCTTGAAGTATTCGAAGATGGCGGCGCGCTGTTCCTTCGACACCGAAGCCACCAGCCACATCACCATGAAGAACGCCATCATCGCCGTCACGAAGTCGGCGTACGCAACCTTCCACGCGCCGCCATGATGGCCGGCCGCGTTGATCTTCTTCTTGACGATGATGATCGGGCGTTTCTTCTCTTCGGCCATGCGGCGACTCGCTTAGCCGACAGCGGGCTTCTTGCCGCGCAGCTCCGCCTCGAGATCCTTGAAGTTCGGCCGCACACTGCTGAACAGCAGCTTGCGCGCGAACTCCACCGCCACCGGTGGCGGATAGCCGCGGACGCTGGCCACCAGCGCCATCTTCACGACTTCAAAGGCCTTCGATTCCTCGTGCGCCTTGTGTTCCATGGCGGTGGAGATGGGGCCCACGAAACCATAGGCCACCAGGATGCCGAGGAAGGTGCCGACCAACGCCGCGCCGACCTTGTGGCCGATTTCAGAGGTGCTCGCGCCATCGATGGCTGCCATGGTGCTGACGATACCCAGCACGGCGGCCACGATGCCGAAGCCCGGCAGGGCGTCCGCCACCTTCTGCACGGCGTGCGCAGGCTCGGCCGACTCCTTATGGTGCGTCTCCAGCTCGTATTCCAGCAGGCTTTCCAGCTCATGCGGATCGAGGTTGCCGCCCGATATCAGCCGCAGGCAGTCCGTGATGAACTCCATCATGTGGTGGTCGGCCAAGATGAAGGGGTATTTCTTGAAAATATCGCTCTTGGCGGGGTCTTCGATGTGCCGCTCGATGGCCAGCACGCCGTCTTTGCGCGCCATCACCAGAATGTCGTACACGAGCTTGAGCAACTGAATGTATTCTGCGCGCCCGTAACGCGCGCCCTTGACCAGCCCGAGCGCCCCCGCAAACGAGTCCTTGATGACCTTCATCGGATTGCTGATCATGAACGCGCCCAGCGCGGCGCCGATGATCACCACGATTTCCAGCGGATGCCAGAGCAGCAGCAGGCTGCTGCCGCCCATCGCAAAGCCGCCGAGCACCGAGCCCAGCACGACCAGAGTTCCAATGATTGCAAACACTAAACCGACCTCGGGGCTTACGCGCCTTCGTACCAGACAGATTATCGGCCGCGCGGCCCGCACCTTGATGGACCGGCGTCACGGTTGATGGCAGGCATGGCACCAATATTGAGACTGGACAGCATTTCGCTGGCTTTCGGCTCGCGTCCGCTGCTCGAAAAAGCGTCCCTGCAGATCGAGCCCGGCGAGCGGGTTTGTGTCGTAGGTCGCAATGGCGAAGGAAAAAGCTCAATGTTGCGGCTGGTCTGCCGAGAACTGCTGCCCGATGCCGGCGAAGTCTGGCTGCGGCCAGGAGCCCGCCGTGCGGTGCTGGAGCAGGACATCGTCGCCGTGGCCCATTCCACCGTGGACGAGGTGGTCACTGCCGGCCTGATTGCCGGCAGCCCGGGGCTCGAAGACTGGGAAATCCCCACCCGTGTCGCCACGGTACTTACGCAACTTGCGCTGGATGGCGAGGCCCGCTACGAAGAGCTCTCCGGTGGCTGGCGGCGGCGAGTGCTGCTGGCCCGCGCACTGGTGGTGGAACCGGAACTGCTGCTGCTGGACGAACCCACCAACCACCTCGACATCACAACCATCGAATGGCTGGAAAACCTGCTGCTGGAATTCCGCGGTGCGCTGCTGTTCGTGAGCCATGACCGCGCCTTCGTGAACCGCATCGCCACCCGCATCATCGACCTTGATCGTGGGCAGCTCAGCAGCTGGCCTGGCAATTACAACGACTACGCGCACAAGAAAGCCTCGCAGCTGGTCAACGAAGCGCGCGAAAACGCGCTGTTCGACAAGAAGCTGGCGCAGGAAGAAGTCTGGATCCGCAAGGGCGTGGAAGCCCGCCGCACCCGCAACGAGGGCCGCGTGCGCGCCCTGCAGGAAATGCGCGTGCAGCGCCGCGACCGGCGCGACCGCCCGGGGCAGGCCAACATGGCTGTCCAGGAAGCGGCTGGCTCCGGCCAGCTCATCTTCGAGGCCGAAAATGTCAGCGTTGCCTTTGACGGCCGCGAAATCTTCGGCGGGCTGACCACGCGCATCCTGCGTGGCGAACGCATCGGCATCGTTGGGCCCAATGGTGCGGGCAAAAGCACGCTGCTGAAGCTGCTGCTCGGGGAGCTGGAGCCCACCACCGGCATCGTGCGCCGTGGCACGAAGCAGGAAGTGGCCTACTACGACCAGCAGCGCGCGCAGCTCGACCTGGACGCGACCGTTTCGCACAACATCAATGCGCGCAGCGACTTCGTCATGGTCAATGGCGAGAACAAGCATGTCTCCGGCTATCTGCGCGATTTCCTGTTCCGTCCCGAACAGCTGCGCACGCCGGCGCGCGCGCTATCGGGCGGTGAGCGCAACCGGCTACTGCTGGCGCGGCTGTTCACCCAGCCTGCCAACCTGCTGGTGCTGGACGAGCCCACCAATGACCTGGACATCGACACGCTGGAACTGCTGCAGGAAATGGTGACCGAATATTCCGGCACGCTGCTGCTGGTCAGCCACGATCGCGCCTTCCTCGACAGCGTGGTGACCAGCCTGCTGGTGCTGGACGGTGATGGCCGCGTGCAGGATTTCGTGGGCGGTTACAGCGATTACTCGCGCTGGCGATCCGAGCACAAGGCTGCCGCTGCCGCGGCGCTGCGCGCGCCCGCGCCGAAGGCGCAGGCATCCGCAACGCCTACGCCACCGCCATCGCCATCGCCATCGCGCAGGAAGCTTTCGTACAAGGTGCAGCGTGAGCTGGATGAATTGCCGGCGCGACTGGAGGCACTTGAAGTCCGCAAGCAGGTGCTCACCGGCGAGACCATCGACCCCGGCTTCTATGCACGTCCGCGCACCGAGGTCACGGCCAAGCTTGCTGAACTCTCCGCGCTGGAAGCGCAGATAGAAACCACCTTTGCACGCTGGAGTGAGCTGGAGGGCTGAAGTGAGCGGCGAGCAGGACGAAGCAGCCCCCAGGCATCGCCAGATCCGCAGCTATGTCGTACGCGGCGGCCGCCTGACCGACGCACAGCAGCGTGCGCTGGACGAATACTGGCCGCGTTACGGACTTGAATATGGCGCCGGGATGCTGGATCTGCCGGCACTATTCGGCCGCGATGCCCCGCGCACGCTCGAGATCGGATTTGGCAACGGGGACAACCTGTTGGCGCTGGCGATGGGGCACCCGGAACAGGATTTCATTGGCGTGGAGGTGCACCCGCCAGGCGTGGGCCATCTGCTGCTGCAGGCGGCCCAGGCGGAGCTTGGCAACCTGCGCATCGTGCAGCACGATGCGGTGGAGCTGCTGCGGGACAGTATCCCCCCGCAATCGCTCAACGCGGTGCTGGTGCTGTTCCCGGATCCCTGGCACAAGAAACGCCATCACAAGCGCCGACTGGTCAGTCGCGCCTTTGCGCAAGCCGCAGTGACGCGTCTGAAACCTGGCGGCACCCTGCAGCTGGCGACGGACTGGACGCCCTACGCCGAGTGGATGCTGGCGGAGCTGGACGGGGTTCCCGGCCTGCGCAATCGATCAGCCGACGGCACCTACATGCCGCGCAATCCAGGCCGCATCACCACCCGCTTCGAGAAACGCGGCGAGCGGCTTGGCCACTCGGTGCATGACCTCTGCTATGAACGGATTGGTCTTATTGACGCTTGTGCTGCACCGCGCTGATGACGCCCACGATCATGAACGAGAAAATGGCGATCGCGGCCAGGGTGTGGAAAACGGTGATGGTAGTAACGACGTCCGACATGATAAGCCTCTTAATTGACCTGACTGCATTTGCCGATACTGCAATTGCCTAGGATGCTATTGCTGAGACAGCTAACGGAGGTTCATGTTCCCCGATTTCACTGAAAAAGTCATGACGACTGGGTCTCAAAAGGCATCTGTAACGTCATGAATTGCTTGAGCTGCGAACGCGGATTCTGTGTCTGTCAGTCACTGCAGGGAAATTGACGACCATGGAGCTCCTGAAAGCCCTTGGCATGCCCTTCCAGATGGGCAGCCTGCTGTTCGTGGCCCTCTCCTCACTGCTGCTGGCGCTGGTCCTGGCGGTGGGTGCGGGGAGCATCCCTACGCAGCTGATCGGCCTGCTCGCCATCCTGTTGTTGATGGTCTGGCTGACGCAGTTCGCCTTCGCGCTGATCGACGATGCCGCCAATGGCGTCGCGGAGACCTCCGCCGCCACCGCCGAGATGCTCAGCCCCATCGCCGACCCGCGCTGCTGGGTCCATCCGTTTCTGATCGCAGTGACAGGCGGTGTGCTTTTCTTCAATCCAGGGATTCCGCTGTGGCCGGCGCTGGCAGCCGCGGTGGTGCTGTTCCCTGCATCCATCGGCGCCATTGCCATTTCCGGCCGCGCTCGCGATGCATTGAATCCCGTCGCGATGGCGAACGTGGCACGGGGTCTCGGCGGGTACTACGCGCTGGCGGTGCTGTGGATCGGGCTGTGCGCAGTCGCGGCCTTCATCGTCAACGGCTCGGGCATGTGGAGCGTGCTGCGCATCGCTTCGCTGGAACTGCTGCTGCTGCTGGTTTATGCCTTCATTGGCGGCGCGGTGTACCTGCGGCGGCTGGACCTGGGCTTCGAACCGAAGGTAAGTCCAGAACGAACCGAGGAGCGCCTCGCCCAGGGGCGCCTGCAGGAACGGCAGCGCATGATCGACGGGCTGTACCGCGATGTGCGCGTGCGCGAACCGACACGCGCGATTGCCACCGTGAACCAGTGGCTGGCGGCAGCGGCGCCGACTGATCTTCGCAGTGAGGTTCTTGCCATTCTGGCTGCAGGTGCAAGCTGGTCAGAGCCGCGCGGCTTCGCGCAGTTGCTGCGCGGCGTGATCCCGCAGCTGCTCGAGTTGAGGCAGCTGCCACTGGCCTTCGCAGCGGCCGAAGCGGGAATGGGTGCGAACCCCGCCTTCGCCCCCGGGGCAGAACCTGAGGCGATTGCGCTGATCCGCTATGCGCAGGCGACCGGGCGCAAGCGCACCGCGGCTACCTTGCTGGCCAATTTCATGACGAGCATCGCCGGCAAGTCAGAACCCGGCAGCGAACTGTTGGCGCTTCGAGATCGCCTGCGCGACGCGCCGGTCAGCTCGAAATAAGGCTGCCGCGCAGACCATCGATGACGTATTGCACGGCCAGCGCGCCAAGCACCACACCAAACAGGCGGTTCAGCACATTGGCTCCGGTCACGCCCATCAGGCGCATGATCGGCGAGGCCAGGTACAGCGTCAGCAGGCTGCACACCAGCGCAATCGCCACGCAGGCAATCAGCCCGCCAAACAGCAGCGGATCACGCGCAGCGGGCCCGAAGGCCAGCAGGATGGTGGCCAGCGAGCCGGGCCCGGCGATGAACGGGAACGCCAGCGGGAAGACGGAGATATCCGTGCGCTGCATGGCTTCGGCTTCCTCGTTGCTGGATGTGCGTGATCCCGACGGGCGCCCGAACACCATCTCCAGCGCAATCAGGAACAGCAGCAGGCCACCGAAGATGCGGAAGGCATCGAGACTGATGTCCAGCGTGCGCAGGAAGGCGCCACCGCCCAGCGCGAACAGCAGGAAGATCAGCCCTGCGATCAGCACGCCCTTGCGCGCCATGCGGCGCCGATCCTTTTCCGTCACACCATCTGTCATGGCAATGAAAATCGGGATCACGCCCACAGGCTCGACCACCACGAGGAAGGTGACGAAAAACTTGAGCAGGTGATCGATCATGGTGCTGTGCGCAAGAAGCGACGCTTGTGGCAGGACGGGTGCGGGAGCAGGATAGCAGTGACTGACGCGCTACACCTGTCCGGAGGGCTTGGCATGAGCAATTCGCAGAGCATCGACCCGATCGTGGGCGACTGGTATCGCAGCCACGGCCAGCTGTTCGAAGTGGTCGCCACTGATGACGACGAGCGCGTCGTGGAAATCCAGCATGCCGATGGCGACATCGAAGAGATCGAACTGGAAGACTGGGTCACGCGCTGCCGGGCCGGTTCGCTGACTGCGGCTGAGCCGCCGGAAGATCCGGGCCTCGCTGCAGATCGTGAAGATTCCGAAGACGAGCTGGGCAGCGTGCAATCGACGATGGACGAAGCGCGCGGCGTGCGAGCCGATGCATTGAGCGATCTGGACCTGTTCGAGTAGCCGCCCGGGGGCGAGTTACCACGGGCTCCTGGCCAGCCGGTCCGTATCCAGATCTTCCGCCAGCCGCACCTCCCCATCGATCAGCACCACGGTGATGCGCTTCAGCGAATCGTCGACACAGGGTCCGGCGATGCACAGTCCGGAATCCTTTTCGAACAATGCCCCATGCGCCACGCACTGAAGCAGTTCGCCGTCGGAAGACAGGAATCGATCCGGCAGGAAATTCAGCGGCCGGCCGGCATGCGGGCAGCGATTGAGATAGGCATGCACCGCATCGCCGACCCGTACCAGGAAGCCACGCAGTGGCCATTCTTCAGCGGTGAGATCGAAGCCGCGGGTGGCGCCGTCGGGAAGATCGGCGAGTGACGCGAAGACGGTGCCGGCAGGCAGGGTGGCCATGAATCTATTGGATGTCCCGCGTTCCCGCAGTACCCATCGCCGTGTCGATCATGCCCCGTCGCATCATGTACCAGAACAGCAGTATGCCGGGCAGCGCCACGATCGCCGTCATCACGTAGAAGTTCACGAACCCCATCGATTCGATCAGGCCACCTGCCGTGGTGCCGGTCATCAATCGGCCGACCACACCCGTGCCGGCCGAAATCAACGCGTACTGGGCAGCCGTGAACTGCAGATTGCAGAGCGCCGAGAAATAGGCCACCAGCACCACGCCCCCGAAACCACTGGTGATGTTTTCGAAGCCGATGGCGCCAGCCATGCCCCAGTTGCTGTGTCCAAGCATGGCGAGCAGCGCAAAGCCCAGGTTCGACACGGCCATCAACAGCAGGGCCACCATCACTGAGTGCTTCACACCCCAGCGGGTATAGGCGATGCCGCCGACGAAGATGCCGATGAGATAGGCCCAGAATCCGAAGCCCACGTCGTACAGCGCGATCTCGTTGTTGCTGAACTGCAGATCGTTGAACAGCAGGCGGAAGGTGAGGTTCGCCAGCGTGTCGCCGATCTTGTGGACCAGAATGAACAGCAGCACCAGCCAGGCGCCGTTGCGACGGAAGAACTCCATGAATGGACCGGCGATGGAATCCCATATTTCAGCGAAACCGCGGCGGCTGCTGACCACTACATGCCGCGCGGGCTCACCAAGCACCAGACCCGTGATCATTGCCGGCAGTGCGAACAGCGCGCAGGCGATGTATCCCGCCGACCAGCCCATGCGACCCGCCACGACCAGCGCCAGCGCGCCCGCCCCTGCCGAACCGATGCGCCAGCCGTACTGACTCATTCCTGATCCCACACCCAGCTGATGCGGATGCAGTGTCTCGATGCGATAGGCATCGATGACGATGTCGAAGGTGGCGCCCGCAACGGCGACCAGCATCGCGGCGATCACCGTGGCGCGGATGTCTTCGGCCGGATGCACGAGCGCGAGATTCACCACGGCCGCCATGACCAGACAGCCGGCCAGGATCAGCCACGAGACGCGCTGCCCCAGGCGGCCCAGCAATGGAATGCGCACCCCTTCCACGATCCACGCCCACAGGAACTTCAGGTTGTAGATCAGGAACACCAGCGAGAACGCCGTCACGGTGCGGCGCGTGATGCCTTCCTGCGCCAGGCGCGTGGTGAGCGTGGCGGCAATCATTGCGAACGGAAAACCGGATGACAGGCCGACGAAGAACGCTGCCAGCGATTCTTTTTCCAGGTATGGCCTGAACGCATCCCAGCGCGACGCCCGCGCACCTTCCGGCAAACTCACAATGCGTAGTCCATGAAGCCGTTGCCGGTGAAGGTTATGATGCGCACCCGCCGCATGATAGCGGCTTTGGTGTGGCGCGAGGCCTGGCGATGCAGGAATACCAGAACGAGTTCATCCGGCTGGCACTGGCGCGCAATGCGCTGCGGTTCGGCGAGTTCACGCTGAAATCAGGGCGGGTCAGCCCCTACTTCTTCAATGCCGGATCATTCGACGACGGCGCATCGCTGGCGGTGCTGGGTCGCTGCTATGCCGGTGCGATCAACGGCTCGACGCTCGAATTCGACATGCTGTTCGGCCCGGCCTACAAAGGCATTCCGCTGGTGGCCGCCGCGACTGCGGCACTGTATTCGCAGCATGGGCGCAACCTGCCGTTTGCCTACAACCGCAAGGAAGCAAAGTCCCACGGCGAGGGCGGCACCATTGTCGGCCGCGCACTTGCCGGTCGCGTGTTGATCGTCGATGACGTGATCACCGCCGGCACCGCGATCCGCGAATCAGTCGAGATCATCCGCGCCGCCGGTGCCACGCCGGCCGGCGTGGCGCTGGCGCTGGATCGACAGGAGCGTGGCCGCGATGCGGCCGGCAACGATCTGGCGGAGTCGGCGGTGCAGGAAGTGCAGCGTCTGTATGGCATTCCCTGCGTGGCCATCCTCACGCTGGGCGGCCTGATCGACAGCATGCGTGCTGGCAGCGGCCCGTTGCCGGCCAATGCCCTGCAGGCAATGGAAGGCTATCGCGCGCGCTTCGGCTCACTGACTGCATGAACGCAGGCGGCGTCATTCCGCCACGCGCTCGCTGGGCAGCGGTTATCCCGGCCGGTCGCTGGCGCTGCCGGGACTGGTGCTGGCGTCACTGCTGCTGTGGCAGCAGCGATCGCGTTGCTCAAAAGTAGCCCCGCGTCTGTGAACGCAGTCCACGGGATCGGGAAATTCGTTTGCAATGCGGCGGCGGGTAGAGCGAGGATCGTTCGCCATGACCAAACGCCACCTCTTCGTTGCCGCGGCAATGAGTATCCTGCTGCTGCCCGTGGTGGCGGTTGCCGCACAGTCGAACAGCCCGAAAGGCGCGAAGTCCTATCGCTGGGTGGACAGCCAGGGCGTAACCCATTACGGCGACCATGTGCCGCCGGAATATTCTGCCCAGGGCAAGTCAGAACTGAACGGCCAGGGTGTGCCGGTGCGGGAATATCCGCGCCAACTTTCGCCCGCCGAAGCGGCGGTTGCCCAGCAGAGCGCGAGCGACGAAGCCCGGCGCCGGCAGCATGATTCCTTCCTGCTCACCACCTATCTGCAGGTGGCCGACATCGAGCAGCTGCGCGACGAGCGGCTGGCGCTGATCGAAGGACAAATGGAGATCGCACGTGGCTCGATCGGCTCCAGCAATCAGCGCCTGGCGACGCTGAAGACGCGGCTGGGCAATTTCCATCCCTATTCCACGGCAACCAACGCGCGGCGTGTTCCGGACCAGCTGGCCGAGGAAGTGGTACGGGCGATCAACGAACGCCGGGGACTGCAGACGGCGCTGACATCGCGCGAGAAGGAAAAGACCGAATTGCGGGATCAGTTCAACGCGGACATTGCGCGTTATCGTGAACTGACCGCGCGCCCCGCGCGTTGACGCGGGGCGCTGATCATCACTTGACGCTGTAGCCGCGACCGGTGAGGCAGGCTGTCATCGCGCGCAGGTAATCAGCGCGCTCATCGGCCTGGTACGCATCGTCGATCGGATCGTATTGCGTCTCGTCGGCAGCCCAGCGATGGCACTCGTAGCGATCATCCGACTGCTGCTGCTCACTCTGGCCCCGGGCCGGATAGATATACAGATCGTCGTCCAGGGTCTGCTCATCCGATCTTTCAACCGGATCGTCGTTGTACGGCGAGCGCGTTACCACATAGCCGCGACGGACAGGCTCATACATGTAGTACGTATCGTCGTAGTAGTAGTAGCGCGAGTTGCCGTAATAGAAGCTGCTGCTGTAGCCAGGCAGCGTCGAAACGAACAGGCCATACGGCACGCCGACCGAGATGTAGCTGCCGCCGTACGGGCGGTACCACGAGCCACCGTAACTGTAGTAAGGGCGGCCGTTCCAGTTGTAGTTGCGATAGCCGCGCGGCAACTGCTGCACTACGCGCGGGCGATTGCCGTTGTAATAGTTGCCGCCATGGTTGTTGTAGCCGCGACTCGTGGCGGCAGTTCGATCCGCACCGAGATTGGGAGTAAACGCATTCCTGTCGCGCTGGACGCCAGCCTGAGGTACACCGCGCTCGCGCTGTCCCTGCGCCTGAGGCTGGGGCTGGGGCTGGGGCTGACGCCCGCCACGGTCGGACTGCGTCTGGCGCTGAGGAGCGGGCTGGGACGCCTCTGCAGTTTGCGACTGCCGCTGTTCACGACGCTCAAGCGCCTCATCGCGCGCGCCGCCGCCAGCCGCGAAAGTCACTGCGGCAGAGCCGAGGGCGGCAATGCTCGTGACAAGGACCAGTCTTCTGCGAATGCTGCTGTTCATGACGACCTCACTTGACCGAATAACCGCGGCCTTCAAGGCACGCGGACATGGCACGCCGGAATTCGGCGGCTTCCCGTTCGTAACGTCCGGCGCCGCGCTGGTTGTACCGCTGCTCGATGCGCGCCGCCTGATGTTTGTCCGCGTCGGCGGCAGCGGCGCCGAGTACGCCACCTGCCACGGCGCCAATCACCGCGCCGCCAGCCGAATCCCCACGGCCTGCCACCGTTGCGCCGATGATGGCACCGACCACGGCGCCAGCACCGATGGCCTGGTTGGCCGATTGCGCCGGTTCCACCATGACACGCGTATCACCAGGAGCGAGACGGCGCGACGGATCGAAACGCGTAGTGCGCACCGACCAGTTGTGGCACTCGTAGCGATCACGGTCCTGCTGGGCCTCAGACTGCCCCTGCTGGGGGTAGAAGTACACCCTGGTCAGGCTGACCGGGGGCGCTGCTGGCACCGCCACCGGGCGCGGACCTGGAGTCGTCGCGCACGCTGTCATCACGGCGGCGGCCACCAGCACGAATAGGGTTTTCGTCTTCATGGAAAGACAATCTACGCCGCGGCGATGAACCGATCCTGAATGTGCGCAGGTGACGGGTCCGGAGCCGAAAACATCCCCGGGCGAGACCCTATTTCGGCGTGATTCTCATGAGCGCATCGCCGGCAAATATGTAAAGCGCGCCGTCCGGCCCCTGCCGCACTTCGCGGATGCGGCGTTTCAGATCGGTGAGCAACCGCTCTTCGGCGACCACGCGGTCACCGTTGAGAACCAGTCGCACCAGCGCCTGCCCGGCCATGGCGCCAACAAAGAGATTGCCCTTCCATTCGGGAATCAGGTCGGCGGTGTAGAAGGCCATGCCAGAGGGTGCGATGGACGGCACCCAGTAGTAGATCGGCTCTTCGACACCGGGCATCGAGGTCTTGCCGTTGCCGACCTTCACATTCTTGCGGCCATCGGCCTGGCGGGCGTCGTACTGACGGCCGTAGGAAACATCGGGCCAGCCGTAATCCTTGCCGGCGCGGATGATGTTGATCTCGTCGCCGCCCTGCGGGCCGTGATCGACGACCCACAGTTCGCCGCTGGCGGGATTGATGGCAGCGCCTTCGGGATCCTTCAGCCCATGCGCGAAAGTGAGCGCATCGACCGTGGCGCGGCTGAGCCAGGGATTGTCCTTGGGGATCGAACCATCCTTGTTCACGCGCAGCACGCGGCCGGAGAAATTGCGGCGGATGTCGGGCTCGGCGGTGAAGTCATGCTCCATGCCGTCGAGCTTGGATTCGTAGCGCCAGAAACGGTCTGAGCCGATGGCGAACAGCGTGCCATCGCGCGCCAGTGCGATGCGTCGCTCCGAACCTTCGGCAATGACATCTACATCCTCGAGGCTCTGGTCATCCGCGCTGAGCTTCGCGCGCGCCACGCGTTCGATGCCGATCTTCATCACGCGCCGCTGTGCGAGCGGCACGCTCCAGACGTTTTCGTACAGCTCGGCCAGCGGGAAGGAACCACCGGGCTCGCCTTTCAGCGGCGAGAAGTAGGCGAAGTACAGGGTGCGATTGCGCGCGAAGTCGGGATCGAGCACTACATCGTGCAGGCCCTCGGCGCCGATCTGCTTGATGAGCGGCAGTCCCTGCAGCGGTGCGGACACGGTGCCGTCGGCGCGCGCGATGCGCATCTGTCCACCGGCAGTGAGGAGGAAGCGGCCGTCGGGAAGGAACGCCAGCGACCACGCACCAGTGAGCCCGCTGACGACGGTCTCGGCCTTGAACGCAGGCGCTGGCTTTGCGGGTGCGGGCGCGTCGGTCTGGCCGGGAAAGGCGGGCCTGGGTTCGGGGCTTGCGGCGCGCGCTGCCGGACTGGTCAGTTGGGCAAGAGCGATGATGGCAGTGGATAGCGTCGCGAGCCGCAGCGATGACTTCATGGTTCGGCACCCTCCCTTTGCTGTTACGCGGCGCCTAGCTTCTTCCTGAATGACCGAAACCGCCAGCGCCGCGGTCGCTGGTGGCGAAATCTTCCACCACCTGCAACTGCACCTGCGCCACCGGCAAGATGATGAGCTGCGCGATGCGTTCGCCGGGCTGGATGGTGAAGCTGGCGCTGCCGCGGTTCCAGCAACTGACCAGCAACTGACCCTGGTAGTCAGAGTCGATGAGGCCGACGAGGTTGCCGAGCACGATGCCGTGTTTATGGCCGAGACCCGACCGCGGCAGGATCAGCGCGGCGAAGCCTGGATCATCGATGTGGATCGCCATGCCCGTGGGAATGAGCGTGGTTGCGCCGGGTGCCAGATCGACCGGGGCATCGATCACCGCGCGCAGATCCAGACCCGCAGAGCCCGCGGTGGCATAGGTGGGAAGCGGCCAGGTGCTGCCGATGCGTGCATCAAGCACGCGGACTTTCAGTTGCTTCATGCCGCGGATATTAACGCGCGACGCTGCGTTCAAGATATCGCGCGGCGATGAAGTCCAGCAGCTTTCCAGCCAGTACGGTTTTCGCCGCAGCACCGAGTTCCAGCTTGCCCCCGTTGGGCCACAGCAGTGTCAGGGCGTTGTCTTCCTGTTCGAACACTTTCGTGTCGCCGACTTCGTTGGCAGCGATCAGATCGAGATTCTTGCGCTTGAGCTTGGCCAGCGCGTGTTCTTCCACATCGTTGGTCTCGGCGGCGAAGCCGACGGTGTACGGACGATCGGCGAGCTGCGCGACGGTGTGCAGGATATCCACGGTGCGTTCCATGCAGATGTCGAGCTTGTCGCTGACTTTCTTGATCTTGCAGGTGGCGGGCGTGGCGGGCCGGTAGTCGGCCACCGCGGCGGTGCCGATGAAGATGTCGGCGCCGACCACTTCCTGCATGACGGCGTCATACATCTGCTGCGCGGTTTCAACGCATATTTTCCGCACTCCCGGTGGCGCGCAGAGATTCACCGGTCCGCTGACCAGCACCACCTCAGCGCCGCGATCGCGGGCGGCCTGCGCCACGGCGTAACCCATCTTGCCGGAGCTGCGATTGCTGATGAAGCGCACGGGATCGATGCGTTCGCGCGTCGGGCCCGCAGTGATGAGGACCTTGCGGCCCTTGAGCGGGCCTTCGGCAGGAAGAATGCCGAACACCGCCGCGGCGATGTCGGCCGGTTCCATCATGCGGCCTTCGCCGGTTTCGCCGCAGGCCTGGCTGCCGCTGTCTGGACCGAACACGTGCACGCCGCGCGCCCGCAGCTGCGTGATGTTGGCCTGCGTGGCGGCATTGCTCCACATCAGGCGGTTCATGGCGGGCGCCACGGCCACCGCTGCGCTGCTGGCGAGACAGATGGTGCTGAGCAGGTTGTCGGCCATGCCATGGGTGAGGCGTGCGAGGAAATCGGCTGTGGCCGGCGCCACCACGATCAGATCCGCCCAGCGGGCGAGCTCGATGTGGCTCATGGCGCGTTCGGCGGTTTCGTCCCACAGATCACTGCGTACTTCGCGACCGGAAACGGCCTGAAAGGTGAGCGGCGCAACGAATTCGCGTGCGCCCGCGGTCATCACGACCTGCACCTCGGCGCCACGTTCAATCAGGCGCCGGACCAGGTCCGGGCTCTTGTAGGCGGCGATGCCGCCCGTGACGCCCAGAAGAATGCGTTTGCCACTCATGCACGCAGTATTGGGTGGGACCAGCGCACTTATCCATGATCCACATGCGATTTGCTTATCGCATCAGTGAAGGTTGGTGCCCAGACTTTGCGAACTGAATCGCATAACGGATCTAGGAGCTCCCGATCTTGGCAATCCATGACTGGCCGGAAGCGCAACGGCCGCGAGAAAAACTGCTGGCGCAGGGTGCCGGCTCCCTGAGCGACGCGGAGCTGCTGGCGGTGCTGTTCGGCAGTGGCTGCCGCGGCGCCAGCGCAGTGGACGTGGGCGGCCGGCTGCTGCGCGAATTCGGCTCCTTGCGACATCTGCTGCTGGCCGAACGCGGTCGCTGCAGCAATACCCCGGGGCTGGGGTCGC
The DNA here is from genome assembly GCA_031424095.1 of Gammaproteobacteria bacterium. Taxonomy (GTDB): domain Bacteria; phylum Pseudomonadota; class Gammaproteobacteria; order Steroidobacterales; family Steroidobacteraceae; genus ZC4RG30. The sequence continues at coordinate 26,234 of JANPGU010000357.1, read as the reverse complement.
GACGCTATGGGCTGCTGCAGGCTGCGCTGGAAGTGTCGCGACGGCATTACCAGCAGGAGGTGGCGGCGGGGCCGGCGCTGGAATCCCCGCGTGCCACCCAGGCCTTCCTGGTCGCGCAGCTGCGCGACCGCCCCTATGAGGTATTCTGTTGCCTGCACCTGGACAACCGCCACCGGCTCATCGCCTTCGACGAGCTGTTCCGGGGCACCATCGACGGCGCCAGCGTGCACCCCCGCGAGGTGGTCCGGGCAGCTTTATCCCGCAATGCAGCAGCGGTGATCCTGGCCCATAACCACCCTTCCGGGGTGGCCGAGCCCAGCCAGGCGGACGAACTGATCACCCTGCGGCTGCGGGATGCGCTGGGGCTGGTCGACATCCGGGTGCTCGATCATCTGGTGGTGGGGGACAGCCGCTGCGTGTCGTTTGCCGAGCGCGGGCTGATTTAACGCCGCCGTCCTTGCCCCGGGCTGCCCTGGGCTGTTATAAAGCACGCCCTTTTTGGGCGACGAAGTACAGGAATTTCCCATGTCTCGCGTATGCGAAGTCACCGGCAAGAAGCCCCTGGTAGGTAACCGGGTTTCCCACGCCAACAACAAGAAGCGCCGCCGCTTCCTGCCGAACCTGCACGAACAGCGTTTCTGGCTGGAAGACGAGAAGCGCTGGATCCGCTTGCGTATCTCGGCCCGAGCGCTGCGCACCATCGAAAAGAACGGCATCGACGTCGTGGTCGCGAAGCTGCGCGCCGCCGGTCAGAGCCTGTAAGGAGTTACGGACATGCGTGAGAAAGTAAAACTGCTGTCGACCGCGGGCACCGGTCACTTCTACGTCGCGATGAAGAACAAGCGTCTGCATCCCGAAAAGATGGAACTGAGCAAGTATGACCCGGTCGTGCGCAAGCACGTCTCGTACAAGGAAACGAAGATCAAGTAAGCGGCCAGCGCCCTTGCCTGATGTCTGCAGAAAACCCGCCGCAAGCGGGTTTTTTGTTTCTGGCATGCTGCAGGCAGATCACCCATGCCCGAACTACCTGAAGTCGAAACCACCTGCCGCGGCATTGCGCCGCATGTGACCGGACGCTGGATCACGCGTCTCGCCGTGCACGACCGACGGCTGCGCTGGCCGGTGGCAGCCGATCTGGCGCCGTGGGCGCTGAATCAGCAGATCACGGGTGTGCGGCGGCGGGCCAAGTACATCATTCTGGATCTGGAGCGTGGCTATCTGCTGGCGCATCTGGGGATGTCCGGCTCGATGCGCGTGCTGCCGGCCGATACGGCGCTGATTCCGCACGATCACTACGATGTGGTGTTTGATTCGGGCTGGACGCTGCGCTACAACGATCCGCGTCGCTTTGGCAGCCTGCATCATGGCGAAGGGGACCCAGCCCGGCATCCGTTGCTGGCGAAGCTGGCGCCCGAACCGCTGGAACCTGCGTTTGATGCGCAGTACCTGCACGCCGCGACGCGCGGCCGGCGGGTGGCGATCAAGCTTGCGATCATGAACAGCCAGCTCGTCGTGGGCGTTGGCAACATCTATGCGAGCGAGGCACTGTTCAGAGCCGGTATCCGGCCGGGGCGTGCGGCGAAATCGCTGACGCGCGCGGAATGCGCAGCGCTGGTGAAGGCGATCAAGGCGGTGCTGGGAATGGCCATCAACCATGGCGGCACCACGCTGCGCGACTATGTTGGCGCCGGCGGCGAACCAGGGTATTTCAAGCAGAAGCTGTTCGTGTACGACCGTGCAGGAGAGCCCTGCCGCCGCTGTGGCGAACTCGTGCGGCATCGGAACCAGGGGCAGCGCTCAACCTATTTCTGCAGCACCTGCCAACGTTGAGGCCGGGATGAAAGCCAGATTACTGCGCCACTTTCAGACAAAAGATCCGGTTTTGGCGGCTATTGTTTCTTCATGGGAACAATTTGACCTGGGAGCGAGCCCGCGGGGATCGGTTTTCGAGGCGCTGGCGAACTCCATTGCCAGCCAGCAGATCTCGGGTGCAGTAGCCCGCAAGATGATCGAGCGGCTGGTAGCGCAGTTCGGGGGGCAGTTCCCCTCGCCGGCGCAGATGGCCGCGGCGACGCCGGAACAGCTGCGGGCGGCGGGCTTCTCGTTTGCCAAGATTGCCGGACTGCAGGATCTGGCCGCGCATTGTCTCGATGGCCGCCTGCCCGACGACGCATCGCTCGCAGCCATGGACGACGAGGCCATCATCGAACGCTGTGTGGCCGTGCGTGGCATCGGCCGCTGGACGGTGCAGATGCTGCTGATGTTCCACTTCGGGCGGCAGGACGTGATGCCGGCCGATGACTTCGGCGTGCGCAAGGGATTTCAGCTGGCGTATGGGTTGAAGGGGATGCCGAAGCCGAAGGCGCTGCTGGCATATGGCGAGAGATGGAAGCCGCATCGGTCGGCGGGCGCCTGGTACATGTGGCGGGCGATTGAACTGCACCAGCAGGGCAAGCTGCCGAAGCGCGCGGGGCGTGCGCCGAGGATCGAGCAGGAGCAGCCGAAGGCGGCGGTGGTGAAGGTGAAGGTAAAGGTGAAAGCGAAAGCCAAGCTGAAGCAGAAAAAGAAGAAGACCGCGAGCGCGCGCGGGAAATAGTTTCGCTCGGTTATTCAGGGCGGGAGTTTCACGAGCTGCTGCACTTTCCGACGCTCTGCCTGCAGCCACGCCTCTGGCAACGGCATCAGACCTTGCGCCACCAGATAGCCGCGCGGACCGATTGCACCATCACTGACAAATTCCTGCACGAACTGGGCAAGTCCCGGGATCAGTCCAACGTGCGTCTGCTTCACATAGATGAACAGCGGTCGCGACAGCGGGTAGCTCCACGCGCCGATGGATTCGGCGGTCGGCATCACGCCATCGATGCTGGCTGCCTTGATGCGATCGCGATTACGTGCGAGATAAGAGAAGCCCAGCACACCCAGGGCGCGTGGATTTTCCACGAGCCGGCTATATAGCAGCGCGTAGTCGCCGCTGACATCGATCCAGGCGCCGTCTTCGCGCACGGTCTGGCAGTACCGCTTGCGATCAGCGGGTGGCAGCGCGCGGATCACAGCGAACTTCTCGCAGGCGGGGGCAAGCGCCAGGGCCGCAAACGCGTCGCGCGTGCCGTGATTCGGTGCCGGCCCATAGATGCTGATTGGCAGATCTGGCAGCTTTGCGGAAATCTCATTCCAGCGATGGTGGGGATTGGCGATCAGCTTGCCGTTTGACGGAATGGTCTTGGCTACCGCGAGGTAGAGCTGCTCTCGCGTCAGCGCGAAGGCCGGCGCACTGCGGAGGTTGGCGAGCAGCATGCCGTCAAGACCCACACGAATCCCGACTACCTTGCCCACACCATTGCGCGCACATTCAGCACTCTCTGCGACCGTGATGGGTCGTGAGGCGTCGGTGATGTCGGGAGTCGCCACGCCAATGCCACTGCAGAAGAGTCGAAAACCGCCGCCTGTGCCTACCGATTCCACCACCGGTGTCTTCCAGCGACCACGGCGGCCGAATTCTTCAGCCACCGTGGCAGTGAACGGGAACAAAGTGGAAGAACCGACCACGCGCACGCGGTCACGTGACTGCGCGGCCGACACGATGCTGCAGACCGCAAACAGCAAGCAGGCGCTGGCGAAGCGTCGCCGCACGTTGGCCACTTCGGATCCTCCCCGCAGATGCGCAGGCGCATCCATCAAGCTCGAATCAAGGAACGACCGGCACCTCGGCAACGACGATCGGGCGCGCTCCCGGCGGCAGCGCTGGGGCATCGGCAGTTTCCTTCTTTGCGCCAAGGGCGCGCAGCGCCGCGGCCACCTTGAGCTGTGGTGCAGGCTGATTCTCGAGGAACCCCAGCCGGTAGCGCCCCATGGCGTAGTCCAGCGGCGTCTTGCCATCGGCATCCGCGGGATCCAGGTTTGCGCCCGCCTGCTGCAGCACTTCAGCCAGCTTCATCCAGCCACGCAGTGCCGCGCCGTGAATGGCGGTCTCCCCCTTGAAGCAGTCGTCGATGATCACGTAGGCGGTGCAGCGGAGTGTTTCGCCCCGCCGGCTGGGATCTCCCTTGTATCCCGCCGCATTGACGTCCGCGCCCGCAGCCAGCAGCAGTTTGACGGCCGCGATTGCCTGCGCTTCGCTGTAGTTGCCGCCGCGCGTGGGTGTGGCGCGACCACGCGTGCCGCCAGCGGCCACGATCAGCGGTGTATGTCCGTAACCATTCGGCAGATCCACCAGCGCACCGGCAGCCAGCAACACCTTCATCGCGGGCAGGTCGGCCGCTTTGGCGGCGCGCAGCAATGGCGTCGCCCCGTAGTCGATGGCGGGATCGGCCAGACGATCCTGCGACACCATCCGGTACGGTGGGCGCAGCTTCAGGCGCACATTGACGTTGGCGCCCTTCGCGATGAGCAGCTGGATGATGTCCATGCCGGTGGCATGGTCCATGGTCGGCAGGTCGATGCGCGCGCTGGTTGGCAGTGTGTTCATGTCCACCGCCATGTACAGCGGCGACTGGCCCCACAGGTCCCACATGTTCACATCGGCGCCGGCGTCGATCAGCAGCTTTGCCGTATCCCAGTGGCCGTTCATCAGCGCGACGATCAGGGCGGTGCTGCCATCCGGATCGGTGAAATCGGGATTCGCGCCGGCCTTCAGCAAGGTGCGGACCGCGTCGACATGGCCTTCACGCGCCGCGAACATCAGGCCCGACATGCCGCCGCGATTCATGTCCTTGGGACGCTCTTCGGCCGTCATGCGCCGTGGCCAATCGCGCACCACGGAGTGCGCATCCACTTCGGCACCCTTTGACACCAGGAATGCGATCATCTGCGGCTGGTCCTGTGCGGCGGCCCAGATCAGCGCGGTCTGGCCACCCCATTTCTCGCGCGCATCCACTTTGGCGCCGGCTTTCACCAGCAGCTTCGCCGCTTCGACATTGCCGGTGCGCGCCACCAGCATCAGCGCGGTCTCGCCTTCCGCGTTGGGGGAATCGGGGTTGGCGCCGCCCTTCAACAACAGGCGCAGGACTTCGGTATCGCCACGCAGTGCGGCCTGCGACATCGGCGTGGCGCCGAACTGGTTGGCCTCGTTGACGTCGGCCCCGGCCTTGATCAGCGCCGCGACCCGCGCGGCATCACCGGTATAGGTGGCATCGAGCAGTGCCGTGCTGTCGCCAGCGCGCGCCGCCGCAGCGAGCATCAGAAAAAGTACGGGAAGCCGCTTCAGTTTCAACATGTCAGTAGAGGCCGGTGGTCCCCACGCCGCGAGGGTCCGAAGCGCCGCTGACCTTGCCGGTGACAGCATCGAAGGTCACCACCTGCAGGTTGCCCCAGGTCTCGCGGCGCTGCAGCTCATGGCCGCGGCGCTTGAGCTCGGCGACTTCTTCAGGCGTCAGCGCCGCCGCTTCATAGGCCAGCGTATCGGGCTGGTACTGATGATGGATGCGCGGCGCCGCCACAATCTGCTCGGCCGTCATGCCATCCATCCAGTTGAGCGTGGCCAGCAGCACCATGCCGGTGATGAGACTGCCGCCGGGACTGCCGACGATCATGTAGCCACGCGGCGATTCCACGAAGGTCGGCGTGATCGACGACAGCATGCGCTTGCCGGGTGCGATGGCATTGGCGCTGGCACCGATGAGCCCGTAGATGTTCGGCACGCCGGCCTTCATCGAGAAGTCGTCCATCTCGTTGTTGAGGATCATGCCGGTGCCGTCGATCAGCAGCCCGGAGCCGAAGCCGGCATTCAGCGTGATGGTGCCGGCGACGCGGTTGCCATCCTTGTCGAGGACGGAGAAATGCGTGGTGTTGGCGCCCACTGCGGCAGCCTCAGGAGCGGACTCCAGGGTGGCACTGGGCGTGGCCCGATCGATGCGGATGGAAGTGCGCAGGCCGGCGGCGTAGTCCGGATCGGTGAGGCGCTTGACTGGAACATCGGTGAAGGCCGGATCGCCAAGATACACGGCGCGATCGCGATGCATGCGACGCATGGCTTCGATGATCACGTGCTTGCGCGTGACGCCGTCGAGTTTGTCCAGGTCATAGCCCGACAGCACGTTCAGCGCTTCTATCAATGCCACGCCACCCGCCGTGGGGGGTGGCGCCGAGATGATGGTGGCGCCGCGATAATGGCCCACCAGCGGCTCACGTTCGAGCGCGCGGTAGGCGGCGAGATCTTCCATGGTCCACAGGCCGCCCATCTTCTGCACGCCGTCGACCAGCTGCTTCGCGATCCGGCCTTTGTAGAAGGCATCCACGCCCTCTTTCGCGAGGATCTCCAGCGTCTGCGCCAGTTGCGGCTGCTGGATGCGCGCACCGACCGCCAGCGCTTCGCCGTCGCGGAACCAGATCGCTTCCGCTTCCTTCGATTTCACCAGCTGCGACTTCTTGCCGCCGATGCCCGCGCGCAGGCGCGGATACATGTCGAAACCATCGCGCGCCAGGCGTATGGCCGGCGCCAGCGTCTGCGCCAGCTTCAGCCTGCCGTAGCGGGACTGCAGCATCGCGATACCCGCGGCTTCGCCGGGAATGCCTGCGGCCAGCGCACTATTGGTGGACAGGCCACGCACCGGATTGCCATCCGTGCCGAGAAACATATCGCGCGTTGCCTTCAGCGGCGCGACCTCGCGCGCATCGATCACCACATTGCGGCCGTCGCGGGCCCGGTGCAGCAGGAACATGCCGCCGCCGAGGAAGCCCGAGCCGCTGGGCTCCACCACCATCAGCGCGGCACTGACCGCCACGGCGGCGTCGAAGGCATTACCGCCGGCGCGCAGCACTTCGTTGCCCGCTGCAGTCGCCAGCGGATGAGCGCTGGCAATGGCGGCAGCGCCAGGAGCACGATCGGCGGCGGCGGCGGCCGTGCCCGCCGCCAGCAACAACGCGAACAGGAATGCGTGCAGTCTCTTCATGAATCGCGCTTCTTCTTGCGCAGCTCTTCGGCCACCAGCGGATCGACGAACTCACCGACATTGCCGCCGAACACCGCGATCTCGCGGATCAGCGTGGACGAGATGAAGGTGAACTGTTCCTGCGGCGTGAGGAACACGGTCTCGATCTTCGGCAGCAGATGCCGCTGCATGTTGGCGAGCTGGAATTCGAACTCGAAGTCGGACACTGCGCGCAGGCCGCGCACCACGATCTTCAGTTCATGCTGGCGCATGAAGTCGACAGTGAGCCCGCCGTATCCCGCCACTTCCACATTGGGGATACCCGCCAGCACCTGGCGCGCCATGTCGACGCGTTCTTCCAGCGTGAACATCGGCGTCTTGCCGGGGTTGGAGGCGATGGCCACCAGCACCTGGTCGAAGATTCCGGCCGCACGGCGGACCAGGTCCTTGTGACCATTGGTGATGGGATCAAAGGTTCCGGGATAAAGCGCGCGTCGGGGCATGCAGCAGATGATACCCGACCTCGCCGGCCTTCCCGGCGCGGTGTGGCAGCCACCCTGCCGGCAGCGCCGGCAAGGTCGCCTCCGCCGGCAACTCGATGTAACAGAAGCCACCCTCGGCCAGCAGCTGCTGCTGGGCAACAAGGTTGAGCGCAGACTGCAGCAGCGGGGATTCGAAGGGGGGATCCAGCAGGATCAGGTCGAAGCTGCCAGCGGCAGAACTGCGCAGCAGTGCGAGCGCGTCGGTGCCTTCGACGCGCGCCTGACTGAGCCCGAACCGCTTGGCGGTGTCGCGCAGATTGGTGGCCGCTGCGCGATCGGATTCCACCAGCGTGGCGGTGGCCGCGCCACGCGACAGCGCCTCGAAACCCAGCGCCCCGCTGCCGGCAAACAGGTCCAGCACCCGCATGCCGGCAATATGCGGCGCCAGCCAGTTGAACAGGGTTTCGCGCACCCGGTCAGGCGTGGGGCGCACCCCGGGCGCATCGGCAAAGGTCCATTTCCGGCTGCGCAGGCTGCCGCCGACGATGCGCAACTCCCTGACTCCACGTTTCATCGCGCAAGCCTATTACAATGCCGGGCTTTATCGCCCACAGAAGTCACGCATGGCTGAAAGCCACGAAAGTCCAGGATTCTTTGGTCGTCTGCGCGACAAACTCGCGCGCAGTGCCGCCCGTCTGGCCGGCGATTTCACCAGCCTGTTCCGCGGCCGCCAGATCGACGCCGAGCTGCTCGATGAACTGGAAACACGCCTGATCGGCGCTGATGTGGGCGTGGAAGCTACCCATGCCATCCTGGAAAAGCTGCGCGCCAGCGTGGCCCGGCGTGAACTGGCTGATGCCGAGGCGCTGATGCACGCACTGCGCGAGCAGCTGCTGGTCATCCTGCGTCCGGTTGCGGTGCCGCTGCGCATCGATCGCAAGCGCCGGCCCTACGTCATCATGGTGGTCGGCGTGAATGGCTCAGGCAAGACAACCTCCATCGGCAAGCTCGCCATGCGACTGACCCAGGCCGGCAACAAGGTGATGCTGGCCGCAGGTGACACCTTCCGCGCTGCCGCTGCCGAACAGCTCGACATCTGGGCCGAGCGCAGTGGTGCAGAGATCCTGCAGCAGGCAGCGGGAACCGATCCGGGCGCGGTGGTGTTCGACGCGGTGCGCTCGGCACAGGCGCGCGGCTTCGATGTGGTAATCGCCGACACCGCCGGGCGACTGCACAGCCAGTCACACCTGATGGAAGAACTGAAGAAGATCCGCCGCGTGATCGCGCGCGTGGATCCGGCCGCACCGGATGAAGTGCTGCTGGTGCTCGACGCCAACCAGGGCCAGAACGCGCTGTCGCAGGCGCGCGAGTTCCACGCCGCGGTGGGCGTCACGGGCCTGGTGCTGACCAAGCTCGATGGCACTGCCCGTGGTGGAATCGTCGTGGCCATCGCGCGCACAATGAATCTGCCCATCCGCTTCATCGGCATCGGCGAACAGGCCGGGGATTTCGGCGAGTTTGATGCCGCAGCCTTTGTCGATGCACTGCTGGGCGCAGGCGCCGGTGTAAAGTCGGCCACATGATTCGATTCGACCGAGCCAGCAAGCGCTATCCGAACGGCCGCGAGGCCCTGAGTGGCGCCAGTTTCGAAGTCACGCCCGGCGAGATGGTGTTCCTCACCGGCCGCTCCGGCGCCGGCAAGAGCACCATCCTCAAGCTGATCGCGCTGCTCGAAAGGCCGACCCGCGGCCTCGTGATGGTGAACGGGTGCAATACCGCAGCGCTGTCATCGCGCAGGATTCCCGGCTTTCGCCGCGAGCTCGGCGTGGTGTTCCAGGATCACCGGCTGCTGCCCGAGCGCAGTGTATTCGACAATGTGGCGCTGCCGTTGCATGCGGCCGAAGCGCCGCTGAAGGAAATCGACAAGCGCGTGCGCGCGGCGCTGGACCAGGTGGGACTGCTGGATCGCGCGCAGTCGCTGCCGCTGGAACTGTCGGTGGGCGAACAGCAGCGCGTCGGCATTGCGCGCGCGGTGGTGGGGAAGCCGAAGCTGATCATTGCCGATGAGCCCACCGGCAACCTTGATCCGGCCCTGTCACTGGAAGTCATGGGCCTGTTCCGGCGCTTCACCGAAGTGGGCGTGACCGTGGTGGTGGCGACCCATGACCTCGACATCGTGAAAGCCTGGGGCATGCGTGAAATCGTGGTGGCCGATGGCCGCGTGCGCGACCCCGCCTCACCGCCACTGGAATTACCGACGATGGAGGCGCAGCGATGATCAGCTGGCTCACGCGCCATCTGCAGTCCTCGCTGTTCGCGGCCGGACGACTGGTCCGCGCACCGATGGCCACCGCCTTCACCGTGCTCGTGATCGGCATTGCGCTGACACTGCCGATGGCGCTGGGCCTTGCCATCATCAGCGTGCGGACCGCCACGGGCGACTTCGCCAATGCGGTGGATGTGACGGTCTATTTCAAGCAGAACGTGGCGCTGGAAAAAGCCCAGCAACTGGCGGCCAGCCTGCGCCAGCGCAGCGGCGTGGCCAGCGTGAAACTGGTGAGCGCGGACGATGCGCTGAAGTCCTTCCGCGAGCAGAGCGGCTTTGGCGCTGCGCTGGATGTGCTCGAAGGCAATCCGCTGCCGCATGCGCTGGACATCCGCCCCACCGCGGACGCCACCAGCACCGAGCGGATGGAATCGCTGCGCCGCTATCTCTCTGCCTGGCCGGAGGTCGAACTGGTGCAGGTGGACAGCGAGTGGGTGCAGCGGCTCAACGCCATCCTCGACCTGCTGCGCGGCGTGGTCACGGGCGCCGCTGTGTTGCTGGGTGTGGGCGTCCTCGCCATCGTCGGCAACACCGTGCGGCTGGAGATCTACAACCGCCGCGCCGAGATCGAGGTCACCAAGCTGGTCGGCGGCAGCAATGCATTTGTTCGCCGCCCCTTTCTGTACACCGGTCTCTACTACGGAGTGCTCGGCGCCTTGCTCGCCGCTGTGCTGGTTTTGCTCGGCCTGCATCTGCTCAACGGCCCCGTAACGCGGCTGGCAGGCAGCTACGGCAGTGATTTCCGGCTGCTGACGCCGGACCTGGCCCAGGTGGCATCGCTGCTGGGCATTGGCGGCGCGCTCGGATTGATCGGCTCGTGGCTGGCGGCGGCCCGCCACCTAGCGCGAATCGAGCCGCGTGCCTAGGTAAGTTATTGTATTTATTGTATATATATTCCCGTTGCGCGGGAACCACGGGGGTCATTAGCACTCTAACTTACAGGGTGCTAGCATCGGTTCAAGAGGTACCCAAGTGAGCGCAACTAATCTGCTGATTGCCCGTCCCGATACTCTGCTGGCTGGTCCGCTGGGCAGTTTCGAAGCCTACGCCGATCGCGTCAGCCGCATTCCCGTGCTCAGCCGCGAGGAAGAGCGGGAGCTGGCCACCAGATTCCACCAGGATGACGATCTCGAAGCGGCGCGCACGCTCGTGATGTCACACCTGCGTTTCGTGCTGCACATCGCGCGCGGCTACTCAGGCTATGGCCTGCCCGTCGGCGACCTGGTGCAGGAAGGCAATGTCGGCCTGATGAAGGCGGTCAAGCGTTTCGATCCGGACCAGGGCGTGCGGCTGGTGTCGTTTGCCGTGCACTGGATCCGTGCCGAGATCCACGACTATGTGCTGCGCAACTGGCGCATGGTGAAGATCGCCACCACCAAGGCGCAGCGCAAACTGTTCTTCAACCTGCGTCGCATGAAAAAGGACCTCAACTGGCTGTCGCATGAAGAGACCCAGGCCGTGGCCAGGGATCTGGGCGTCACCGCAGCGGAAGTCACCGAGATGGAACAGCGCCTGTCGGCGCGCGACATGTCGTTCGATCCCACGCCGGACAATGACGAGGACGACAACTACGGTCCGTCGCTGTACCTGCCTGCACCTGCTGCCGATCCCGCCGAAGCCGCAGAGGAGTCGGAATGGGAAAGCGCGCAGCGTGAGCGGCTCAACAATGCGATCGCGCGTCTCGACGCGCGCAGCCAGGACATCCTGGTGCGCCGCTGGATGAGTGACGACAAGGCCACCCTGCACGATCTGGCCGGCGAATATGGCCTTTCCGCCGAGCGCATCCGGCAGATCGAGTCGGCTGCGATGAAGCGCGTCAAGGCGTCGATGGCGGCGTAGTTGCCGACTTCGATCGGCCGATCAGCCGCCCGGCCTGACGCGCCCGGCACCGCACAACGATCGGCATCTGCGCCGCGGAATCGGCGCTGGGCCGCGGTATGCCTCGTCATGCTCGGCGCCACGATCAGCTACTCGGCGAGCCCCGGCGACCCGCTGGCCGCGCAGCGCGCCGAGTTCCAGCAGGCTTACGGCCGGCTCGCCCCGGGGTCTGCAACTCCGACCGACACGGCCACTCTGCGCAGCTACGTGCTGTACCCCTATCTGCAGGCTGCACGACTGAGCGAGGCCCTCAGCAGCGCGGGCGCCGATGTACCAATGACCCTGGATGAACAGATCGCGGATTTCGTGCACTCCCGTGAGACAGAACCCGTGTCACAGGACCTGCGCCGCAGCTGGCTTCTGAGTCTGGCGGCGCGCGGCAAATGGCAGGAATTTCTCGTGTTTCATCGCGACGCCAGCGACGGCGCCGCGCTGCGCTGTCACCGCTTTACCGCGCGCATCGAGCTGGCGCGCACCGAAGGGCTGGGAGCGGATGTTGCCAACGCCTGGCTGACACCACGCAGCCTGCCGGACTGCGATCGTGCATTCGCATGGCTGCGCAGCAGTGGCGGATTGAGCGATGCATTGATCGAGCAGCGGGTGCGACTTGCGCTAGAGGGCAGCAACGCGGCCTTCGCGCGTCAGATCATGGTGTCGCTGCCGGCCGCACGGGCCGCGCCGCTGCTGCAGTGGGCCGCACTGCTCGAGAATCCGCGCCGCGCGATCGATGCGCTGATCGCCGCACCCCGGACCACCGTCGAAACCGGGCCGTTGCTCGCAGGCTGGACGCGGCTGGCGCGCAGCGATCGCGCGGCGGCCAAGCTGCGCCTGCCGATGCTGCTGCGTGCGCGCCAGCTCGACCGGCGCGCGGCCAGCACCTTCGCACTGGCACTCGCGCTGCCGCTGGCGTGGGACCGCGATGCGGACGCGCTCAAGTATTTTGCACGCGTCGATCCTGCCGATTTCGACGATACGGCACGCGAATGGCAGGCGCGCGCGGCGCTGTGGGCGCGTGACTGGAAGCAGGCTGGCGCCAGTATCGCCGCCATGACGGAACCGAGTCGCCGCACCGCACGCTGGCGCTACTGGGCCGCGCGCGTGGCCGCGCTGGAAGGCGACAACAGAACGGCGCAGCAGATGTATGAATCGATTCTCGCCGAGGACAACTACTACTCCGCGATGGCCGCCGCGCGGCTGCAACTCAGCATCACGCCGAATCCACAGCCATTGCCGCTGGACGCGGCGCAGGTCGCCAGCATCGGGAACCAGCCGGCGTTCGTGCGCGCCCGCGAGCTGCGCCTGAGCGGACTCCTCAGCAACGCACAGGCCGAGTGGCGGTTCGGTCAGGACTCACTGCAGCCTGCCGCGCGAGCGCAGACCATCCATCTCGCGGCGCGCTGGGGCTGGTACGACCAGGCTGTCGCCACCGCCACTGCAGAGCGCGTGTTCAATGACTACGCGCTGCTGTATCCGCGGCCATTCGACGCCGAGGTTGGCATTGCAGCGCAGGTCGCCGGCCTGTCTCCCGATGTCATCTATGGCGTCATCCGTCAGGAGAGCCTGTATCGCAGCGACGCAGTCTCCACCGCCGATGCGCGCGGCCTGATGCAGCTGCTGCCTGAGACCGCACGCCGAACGGCGCGGCAGTGGAAGCAGCCGGCACCGTCAGGCAATGCGCTGTTCGAACCATCGGTCAATGTGGTGTTGGGCGCCGCCCACCTGAAGGATCTGCTCGACCGCTTCGACAACGAACTGCCGCTCGCCCTCGCGAGTTACAACGCCGGGCCTGGTGCTGTACAGCGCTGGCTGCCTCCAGCCGCAATGGATCCGGACATCTGGATCGAGAACATTCCTTACAACGAAACGCGCACCTATGTGCAGCGCATCCTCTGGCACAGAGTGGTGTTCGCGTGGCTGCGCAGCGCTCAGGCCCAGGACACACAAGCGCTCATCGCACGCTGATTGACGAAGGCGCGCCGGTTGGCATGGGCGCTTACGGCGCCGGCACCCAGGCTGAAACGGCAGCCAGGAAGGCCTGCGTCTCCGCATCCAGCGCACTATTGTCGCCGGGCGGGAAATAGCTGAGCTTCACGACCACCGTTTGTGTGGTGGGGTCGATGTAGATGTACTGACCCTGCAGACCGATCGCCGCGAAGGCTTCAGTGTTAGCGAACGTCCACCATTGCAGGCCATAGCCGCCGCGCCTGCCGTCTTCTGTACCGGTTGGTCGCGTTGACTGCTTTATCCAGTCGCTGGAGACAATCCGGTGGCCGTTGGCAACGCCGCCATCGAGCACCATCTGCCCGAAGCGCCCGAAGTCGCGCAGCGTGGCGTTGAAGCCGGCGCCGCTGAATTCCCTGCCCGTGCCGGGCGGACCATCCATGATGTAGAACCCGTCCGCTTCCGCGCCGAGCGGTTCCCACAGGCAGCGGGCCGTGTAGGCCGCCACACTGCCCTGCGACACCCGCTCGACCAGCCAGCCCAGCACGGCCGTGTCGATGGTCTTGTACTGGAAGTAGCTGCCGGGCGCGTGAATGCGCGGCAGGTTGCGCGCGGCATCCGCGAAGCGCGCCACGTTCTTCACCAGCGCCGCGATGTGGTTGCTGGCCGCGCGACCCGGGTGTTCAAAATCGTACCGCTCCTCATACTCCACGCCGGAGCGCATCTGCATGACATGGCGGATGGATACGCCCTCGTAGCCGCTTCCCTTGAGTTCCGGCAGGTAGCGGGAGATGGGCGTATCCAGTGAATCGATGCGCCCCTCTTCGAGCGCGCAGCCGATCAGCACCGCAGTCACGGACTTGGTCATCGACCAGCCCATGAAACGCGAACGCTCGTTGGTGGCGTTGCGGTAGATCTCGCTGACGATGTGACCGTTCTTCATGACCAGCAGCGCGTTCGTGTAGGTTCGCTCCAGGAACTGCTGCGCCGTGTAGCGCTGTCCCTGCCAGCTGTAGCTGATATCGAGCGGCTGATTGGCCTGCGGCAACTTCCAGACCGCGCCGCCGCGCGGCACCGTGCGGGTGGTGAAAAGGGTATCCATGCTGCGGAACGCGAGCGAACTCAAGTCATTGTCGAGCATGTGCCAGCGCAGGATCTGCACCGCGACCGGCACCTCGCTGGCTGGGGCGCTGGCCAGTGGCGCGGGCAGCACCTGCTGCGAAAAGCCCGCTGCCGGTGCCGTGATGCATGTGAGCAACGCAATGAAGCAGCGCGTGCGCATTGAAGACATGGTGGCACCCCTGCGGCTGACTGGATGCATGATAGCCCGAGGCCGCGATGCGTCTCTACTGGCGCCCTGTCACATCCCCGCCGCAGGAGTAGCATCCACGAATCGAAAATCGAGGGGGTCGGCAATGGCGAACGACAAACAAGGCGTCGATCGACGCGAATTCCTGGGCGGCATGGCGGTCGCTGCAGGCACCGTGGGATTGCTATCCACTGTGTACACACCCGGCGCAAGTGCAGCGGATGCGAGCGCCGCAGCGGCCGCAGGTTCCGCCCCTATGAAAGACGTCGCCGGCAAGGTCGCCTTCATCACCGGCGGCTCCAGCGGCATTGGCCTCGGCCAGGCGCGCGTCTTCCATGAAGCGGGGATGAAGGTCGTCATCGGCTACATCCGCGACGACCAGGTCGGGCCCGCGCTCGACAGTTTCAGGACCGGCAAGGACCGTATCCACGCGATCAAGGTCAATGTCATCGACCGCGCGGCGATGAAGGCGGCAGCGGACGAAATCGAGCAGCGCTTCGGCAAGATCCATTTGCTGTCGAACAACGCTGGCATCGGCCCGCTGACGCAGCTGCTCCAGACTGAGCCGAAAGACTTCGACCAGACCGTCGCCATCAATCTCACCGGCGTCTACAACGGCATCCACGAATTCCTGCCACGCATCCGCAAGCACGGTGAAGGCGGCCACGTGGTCACCACCTCGTCGATGTCCGGCATCCTGCCGACCGAGGGCGGCGGCGCAGGGGCGTACACCGCCACCAAATTCGCGGTGGTCGGAATGATGGAAGTATTGCGCTCGGAACTGGATGCGTCGAAGGCGAACATCGGCGCTTCGGTATACTGCCCGGGCCTCGTGGCCACCAACATCTTCGAACTGGAAAAGAACGTCAGCGCGGCCTTCGATGAAAAAGGCAAGTTCGGGCCTGCTGATGCAGAGGCCAATACCGCGCGCATCCGCGAAATCATCGGTGCGGGCATGAACCCGCTGGAAGCGGCGCAGATCGTGCTCGCGGGCATTCGCGAGAACAACCTCTTCATCCTGTCGCACCCGGAGTTCGGCCCCGGATTGCAGGAAAGGATGGACGCGTTGCTGGCATCGGTTCCGGCCACGAAGGCCCCGGCCGCGCGGCTCGCACAGGAGCAGGTGACGATGCACAACTCACTGTATGTGCGCGAACGCGCGAAGTTGCGGGCGCGGCGCAAGGGCTAGCTGGCCTGCACCATCATTCCGACTTGATGACCTCGCCTTCAATGATGTCGCGTGCATCGACCCGCTGCCGCATCTGTTTGCGCAGGTGGCGGGTCTTCCACCAGAGATAGCCAACCACGACCAGCGCGATGGCAAATGCCACCGCAAGGAACACGATCGAGACCACGAACGCGCCAGCGACCAGCACAGCGCCCAGCACGATCGCAACGATCCTCGGGAAAAGATCCTTGGTGCGCGATCCCACGCTGCCGCGATGGCTCAACCTGGGTTTTTCAGCCGGTTCCGGCACAGCTAGTCCTTGTTCTCGCGTTTCTGCCGCTGCTCATTGCGCAACTGCCTCATTCTGGCATATCCGACCAGCCGTCCTGCCGGCTCGTCCCAGAGGCGAAATGCCAGCGACCGCAGGCTCGACAGCAGCGTAAGCGGCCGGATCTGCCGGAACACGGGATCGGCCTCGTGGCATTTCTGCAGGTGATAGTTGGGAATTCGCGGGCTCAGGTGGTGGATGTGGTGGAAGCCGATATTGCCGGAGAACCATTGCAGGATCCGCGGCAGCTTGTAGAACGAACTGCCCTGCAGTGCCGCGGCGACATAGTCCCAGTCCTCGCCGCGTTCCCAGTACACATCCTCGAACTGGTGCTGGACATAGAACAGCCACAAACCCGCCGAGCCGGACACCATGAAGGCCACGAGCTGCAGCAGCAGATACGTGCCCGTGCCGAACACCCAGCCCATCACGAGGACTACACCCAGCAGCGCAAGATTCATCCACAGCACGGACTGACGCTCGCGCGGGCTGGCCCTGGGCGAAGGAAAGCGCTGCAGGATCACGAACACGAATATCGGTGCTATAACGAAAAGCACGATTGGGTTGCGCGCCAGCTGGTAGGAGAACCGCTTCCACCGCGACGCATCCAGATACTCCTGCACCGTCATGGTCCAGATATCGCCGGTGCCGCGTTTGTCGAGATGGCCGGACGTTCCATGATGAATGGCGTGCTCCCAGCGCCAGTGGTAATAGGGCGTGAACGTCAGCACGCCCGCCAGGAAGCCCACCGTGTCGTTCGCCCAGCGCGACTTGAAGAACGAGCCGTGCCCGCAGTCGTGAAAGATGATGAACACGCGCACCAGCAGCGCGCCGGCAGCGACCGCGAAGGGCACGGTCAGCCAGGGCGATACGTCCTTCAGCCGGTACATGAGATACCAGAGCAGGACATAGGGAACGACCGTGTTGATGATCTGCCACAGCGCGCGCACGGTGGAAGGCTGCTGGTACTTCGCAATGACTGCGCGCCAGCGCGCCCTTTCGGCTTGTTCGGACTCCCCCGCGGAAGTTGCCGGTGATTCAGGATCAGCCATCTGGGCCTCCTGCGACTTCGATGGCCGCAAGGCCAGTCGCCAACTTCGATACTACGCCGTCCCGACCAGAGGGTGCCCTGCACTACCCGCTGCGGGCCGCTTGAGCGATGATCGCAGATCATGAGCATATCGATCGATTCTCTGGACTTTTTCAACTGCCACGCAGTGCTCGGTGACGAAGACCTCGCGGTCCGCGACAGCGTCGCACGTCTGGTGGATGAAAAGGTTTTGCCGACGATCCGCGCCTGCTTCGAGCAGCATCGCTTTCCCCGCGAACTGGTACCGGAGCTGGCATCCCTGGGTCTGTTCGGCGCTTCGCTGCAGGGGTACGGCTGCGCGGGACTGGGCGCAGTAGGCAGCGGCCTGCTCTGCCAGGAACTGGAGCGCGGCGACAGCGCCATCCGCAGCTTTGTCTCGGTGCAGTCGTCGCTGTGCATGTATCCCATCTACAGCTTCGGCAGCGAAGCGCAGAAGCAGCGCTTCCTGCCGCCCATGGCGCGCGGTGAAGTCATCGGCTGCTTTGGCCTGACCGAATCGCAGGGCGGCTCCGATCCGGCCAATCTGCGCACCCAGGCACGGCGCGAGGGCGGCGACTGGCTGTTGTCCGGCTCGAAGATGTGGATCACCAATGGCAGCATCGCGGATGTGGCCGTGGTCTGGGCGCAGACCGATGCAGGCATCCGCGGCTTCCTGGTCGAGCGCGGCATGCCGGGGTTTTCCACCACCGAGATCGACAACAAGTTCAGCCTGCGCGCCTCGATCACGGCGGCGCTGTACTTCGATCAGGTGCGCGTGCCCGAGGCGAACCTGCTGCCCGGCGTCATCGGCCTGAAAGGGCCGCTCTCGTGCCTGACGCAGGCGCGTTACGGCATCTGCTGGGGCGTCATCGGTGCTGCGCAGGCCTGCCTTGCGCAACTGCTGGACTACACCGCCACGCGCGAACTGTTCGGCAAGGTGCTGGCGCAGAACCAGGCCATCCAGATCCGCCTCGCCGACATGAGCCGGCGCATCACCACTGCACAATTGCTGGCGCTGCAGCTGGCGCGCCTCAAGGAGGCCGGTGACATGACGCCGGCGCAGGTGTCGATGGCCAAGTGGAACAACTGCCGCATGGCGCTGGATGTGGCGCGCGACTGCCGCGACATGCTGGGAGGAGCTGGAATCAGCGCGGAATACGTGCCGATCCGGCACATGCTGAACCTGGAAAGCGTCATCACGTACGAAGGAACGGAAACCATCCACCAGCTGGCGGTGGGGCGGGAACTGACCGGCCACAGCGCCTTTTAGGCAGCGCCTGAGGGAAACTTATGTTGCATAACACCGACAGTTGTGCAACTGCAGCGTATTTAGGGCTACAATCCCCTGCACCGGGCAGTGGTGGTGATTACACCTCCACTAACTGGCTGGATTCCTTCCACTTTCGATTCCTTGTTGGATCGAGGTCACAAAAGAAACCCAGGCGATCAGGGTGGGCACGGTAGGCGACAGCTCCCTTTGTGGGCAGATCGCGGTGCGACAACGGGCGAATAGCCGCCCGGGCCGGTAAATCGGCCGGACCTTCCAAGGGAGGTCCAGCGCACCACCCGGCGAAGCTTTTGATGTCCATTGCGGGTACATACCCGTTTTTGTTGATTGATCTAGGGAAACGCTGCAACTGAAACACCCCGCCCTCAGGCGGGGTTTTTTTTGCCCTGCGTTACCGCAGCCAGCAATTCATCCACGCTGTGGCCAGGCGAACCCAGTATCGGCAGCTGTGCCGCCTGTGCGAGATAGCTGATCTCGCCCTGCAGCGATTCACGCCAGGGCTTGCCCCCCGCATGCTGACGCCCGCAGGGAATGCGGCTGGCGTAGCCCGGATAATCCGGTGTGAAATAGGGATCGTCTTGCGGGCCGCATACCGGCACGGCCGCTTCGCCCGCATCGTCCTGCAGTGGAAACATCCAGCAGGTAGTGGGCTTGAAAGTCCACGGATGCTGGCCGCGACCACGCGCGAATTTTTCAAGTTCGCAGAACCCCTGGCTGTCTCCGAATACACAGCGCGTACGCGTGAAATGGCTGGGAAAGTCGGGGCTGCGGTAATCGTGCGGCCGCGTGGCGGTCTTGCGGCCCATCAGTTCGCCATCCCAATAGCCATCGACGATGAACTGCTCCGGCACCTTGGCACGCAGTTCCGGCACACGCGCTACGAGATCACGCAGGAACTGTTCCTCGCCCGGCTGCAGGTAAACGCCGTCGTAACAGCACTGACCTTCACACTGCACCACATCACAGGCGGCCAGACAGGGCCCGCCATCACTTCCACAACTGCTCATGCTTTGCCAACCACCTTGCTTGCCAACTGCTGAAACTCTGCCGTCTCCGGACCGCGCAGCGGAAACTCCATGTCGAAGCGTGAGCCACGACCGGGCGCCGCATCCACCGTGAACTTGCCGCCGGCCTCGTGCACTCGATCCGCGATGCTCCACAGACCGAATCCGCCGCTGCGCGCGCCGAACATGTCCATCTGCCACTCGAAGCCCTTGCCGGCATCGGCCACTTCCACGCGCAGCACGTCGGCATCGCCATGCACGATGACCCGGGCGGCACTGACGCCAGCGTGCTTGACCACATTGCGCAGCAGCTCGCGCACCAGCTTGAAGACCAGCACGCGGACATCGAGCCTGAGTGCATCTTCGCGCACCCGCGTCTCGAGTTCCACATGCAGGCGGTCGTGCCCACGCACATACACCGAGAGCCACTGCAGCGCCGGCGCCAGGCCAAGATCATAGAGGCCCGGCGGACTGAGGTCGGAGATCACATGGCGCGTGCGCTCCTGCACTTCGCGCAGACTCACGCGCACCTCGTCGAGCAGCAGGCGCACATCGGGCGGCGCATGCTCGCGTGCCACCTCCAGCGTCATGCTCATGCCCACCAGCGACTGGCCGATTCCGTCATGCAGATCCACCGCGGTGGCGCGCCGCGCCTTTTCCTCTGCCGTGACGATCTGCCGTGCATAGCTTTTCAGCCGATCCTGGTCGCGGAGCAGGCGCGCCGTGAGCTCGACCAGATCGGTGATGTCGCGCGCCACGCCCCAGATGCGCAGCAGATGATCATCGCGCACCACGCCGCTGAACGAAGCCAGGAAGGTGTGCGGTTTGCCATGCAGGCTGACTGTGAAGCGCAGCCCGTCCATCGAGAAGTTCTGCTTGGCGGCCTCACCCAGGTGCTGCTCATAGATGGAGCTCCACGGCATTTCCCGGCGCCACATGCAGGTGTCATGTGCCGGATCCACGGCATCGAACTGCTGATACGAAAGATTGCATTCGGCCACGCGTCCATGGGCCCGCAGCCAGGCAATCTGCTGCTCCTCCGGCAGCCACACCGACATGGGCTGGTCCAGCTCCACGCGCCACACCGCCTCGGTGCTCAGCTCGACGAAATTGCGGTAACGCGCTTCACTGTCGCGCAGCCGGCTGAGTGTAATGCGCATTTCGGTCAGCGCGGTGGCCAGCACATAGGTCATCGCCGTCGCCGCCACGAGGAAGGTCTGCACCTGTACATTGCGGGCGAAGGGATCCGCTGCGATGAATGGTCCCTTCAACTCCGATGCCAGCTCGGCGCACAGGCAGGCCATGCCCATGGCAAGTGTTGCAGCCCAGCGCGGTGGCAGGCGATAGGCGGCATACACCAGCAGCACCACCATGATGAGCGGCAACTGCAGCAGCGAGGCCGGACCGCCAGCCGCTGCCGTGAAGACATAAAGCGCCGCGATCGCCAGCAGCACCGCCAGCACCAGCACTTCGAGCCGCGAACGCAATGCCAGCTCCGGAAAATCCTTGCGCACCGGGCTCAACCAGCAGAACACCACGGGCGCGATGGCCAGTGAGCCCAGCCAGTTGCTCACCCACCAGATCTGGATCTGGTGCGCGTAGCTCTGCGGACTGTAGTAACCGGATGAATTGACCCATGCACCCAGTGCCGCTCCCGCCACTGCGCCTGCGGCTGTGGCGAAGATGAACTGCAGAGTCAGTGCAGTGCGCACCTGCGAGCGGTCCCTGATCAGCCAGCGTGCGATGCTGGCTCCCACCAGTGCATCAAAAGAATTGGCGACTACATAAAGGAATGCGTGACCTGGCAGAAATGGATTCTGCAGCAGCGCCGCGCAAGACATTTCAACGACCAGCTGCGCCAGCAGCACCGCGGGCCAGAACGAACGCTCGGACAGCCAAAGCGCGGCAAACAGCAGGCCGGCCGACGGCCACATGACGGCCGGTTCGCTGACGGATTCCTTGAACTCATAACCAAGGCCTACCAGCGCGGCATAGGCAACGATGAAGGCTATCAGTACGCCGGCGCGGCCGCCAAAGCGGACCAGCACAGCTTCCCAGGGACTGCCGCGATTGCGCGCGTCCAGATGCATGAACTCCGACACTAGAAGTTCTCCGCTTATGCTGTCCCTGATGCTCGCAGTAGCCTAGACCTGCATGGGGTCGGGGTAAACAACCTTCAGCGGCCCGTGATTTCATGTCGCGCTGTGTGCGTTCGCAGGCGCGGCCCGGGTATCACCTTTCGGCTATACTTGATGGGCTGCGCGAACTCCTGTGATGCCGATACGGGTTGCCGGAAACGTGCAGCAGAGGCGCATAGAACAATAACGAGCGACCATGGCCATTACATTCCGGCAACTCGGGATCTTTGTTGCAGCCGCCACAGCCTGTTCGAACGTCTGCTGCTTGATGCCTACATCAGGCCCACCCGTCGGCAGTCTGCGAGGCCCATCCCAACATCCTGCTCGATTTCGTGCCGCTGCATCCCACCCGTGGTGCGGTTCCCATGGTGCTCAGCGGTGAAGTGGACCTCGCTGTGTTCACCGGTGACTACGTGGTCGACGAGCGCCTGCAGGCCGACGCGATTCATGTGGCGCACACTGAAGGAAGCCGGCATCGAGCCGAAGAACGTCATTGCGCGCTCGCAGTTTCCGGATGTGATCGCCAACATGGCGCTGGAAGGCCGAGACATCGCCGTGCTGTTCGACCATTTCGCAGCCAGCGGGATCGCCGACGGCCGCATCATCCGCATTGGCCCGCAACTGCCGAGCACGTCGCTGCTCCTGCTGGTGGGTCCGCAAGCGCAGCGCCAGGCGGCTGCGCCAGCGGTGGATCTGTTCCCCCAGTCAACACGCAAGCTCGCAACGCGCTGAGGATCGCAGGGATGAGAAACCGCTTTGCATTGGCAGCAGCCCTGTTCGCGCTGCTTACGGCGCTGCTTACGGCGCCGCTCACTGCCGCCGCCGCCGCCGACAGATGGCGCATCGTGACCACAGAGCACTTCAAGGTGCTGTCGCAGCTGGACGATCGCGACACGAAGTCATGGATCCGCAGCTACGACGAGTTCATCGCCGCAACTTCCGGCGCGCTCGGCATCAAGGCACAGGCACTGCCGCCGCTCACGGTGGTGCTGTTCTCGCGCGACCGCGATTACATTCCCTACAAACTCAAGCGACCGGATGGTCGCACCGCCAATGTGGCCGGCCAGTTCTCGCGACAGCCGAGCTGGAGCGTCATCGGACTCTCGGCGGAAGGCGACAACGAGGTCACGCGCCAGATCATCTATCACGAAGGCGTGCATTGGCTGATGAGTGTCGATCCAACCCGCCAGCCGGCGTGGTTCTCGGAAGGCATCGCCGAAATGATGGCCACCTTCGAACAGCGCGGCAACAAGATGAACTGGGCCAGGCCCAGCGGCGCGTATCTGGGCCTGTTGAACAGCCGGCCGATCATGCCACTGCGGGAATTCCTCGCCGAGCCCAGTGCGATTTTCAACCGGGATGACCACACCGATCGCTACTACGCGCAGTCATGGGCCTTCGTGCATTTCCTGACGCTGTCGAAGGACTCGTCGCGACGGCAGCTGCTGACGCGTTTTCTGCAGGCATTCCGCACCTCTTCGGGTGAGGCCGCCATCCAGCAGGTGTTCGGCGACGATCTCCCCACCATCGAGAAGGATTTCAAGGCGTACCTCGGCCAGCGCACCTTCGGCTACATCTCGCTGCCAGCCACGGCCGGCGCAGAGCCGCCCGATCCAGTTGCTGCAACTCCCGATGCCGTGGAATCCGCGCTGGGCTTGCTGGCGCTCGGTGCCGACCACAGGGACCTCGCGCGTACGCATGCTGAGCGCGCGATCCAGTTGGCACCGACCAGGCCGGGTGGCCATGAAATCCTCGCCTATCTCGCATTGCGCGGCGAGGATTCGAACGCGGTCGCGAAGCATGCCGAAGCGGCGTTGAGCGCCGGCTCACGAGATGCCGACATGTACATGCTGATGGCCCAGTCCTACGCGATCGGCAACAACAGTGACCGGCCGGATGCAGATGCCACACGCGTGCGGCTCTACGAGCAGGCCATCAACCTGAGTCCCCGACGACTCGACACCTATCATCGACTGGTCGAGGCAATGTTCGCGCATGAGAAGCCGCGGCTGGAAGATCGCCGCTTCCTCGAAGCCGGCCTCAAGGTGTTCCCCGGCGAGGACTGGATCAAGGTGGGCATTGCCACGGCAAACAGTCGTCTCGGCGACCGCGATGGCGCGCTGCGCGGCCTTGACGAGGCCCTGCGACCCGACAGCACGCTCGATGAAACGCAACGCAACTTCGCCGCCACCCTGCGCAGCGACATGTATGTCAAAGCCATGAACAGCGAAATTCAGAACGCGCTGGATGCACGCAACTTCCGCGCGGCGCGCGAGATCCTGGCCCGTTACCGCAACAAGGTGGATGACGACGCCGAGGTGGTGCGCTTCCTCGACGAGTCCGACCGTCAGTTCGAGGTGCAGGATCTGCTGGAGCGCATGCGTGCAGCGCAGAAGGCCGGCCGCACGGCCGAAATGCGGCAGCTGATCGATCAAGTGCTGGCAAATCCCGCACTGACGGCAGAACAGCGCGGCTATGTGGAGAGCCTGCGACGCAGCAAGCGATGATGATCGATGAGCCCGCCGAATACGCAGGGCCAGCCGGCACGTCCTCACTGAATCTCCGGCCCATCGGCTACATGCGCACCGGTCATGCCACGCGCGTGGACGCACCGCGCCAGCCGGTCGCTGCGACCGGCATCCCCGGCGTGATCGAGCTGCTGCCCGGCCTCAACCTCGAGCATGCCATCGAAGACCTTGCCGGCTGGGAACGCATCTGGGTGATCTTCTGGTTCGACCGCAATGCAGGCTGGCGACCCAAGGTGCTGCCACCGCGCAGCACCGATGGCCGCAAGGGTGTGCTCGCCACCCGCTCACCGCACCGACCCAATCCGCTGGGTCTTTCGGTGCTGCGACTGCAGCGCGTGGAGGGACTGCATCTGCATGTACGGGATGTGGACCTGCTCGATGGCACGCCGGTGTTCGACATCAAGCCTTACGTGCCTTACACCGATGCCTTCCCCGATGCCGCAAGCGGCTGGCTGCAGCCGCGCGTACAGGATCCTGGCAGGGAGTTCATGTTGGTCTTCACCGCGGCAGCCGAAGCGCAGCTGGCCTGGATTGCGGCGCGTTCGTCGCTACCGCTGCGGGAGCGCATCGTGCAGACCCTGATGCTGGGGCCGCAGCCGCATCCCTACCGGCGCATCAAGCGGGAGAAAAGCGGTGCGATGCGGCTGGCAGTGCAGGACTGGCGCATCGCGTTTCTCGTTTCGGGGCAAACCATCGAGATCGGCAGGATCTCATCGGGATACCGCAAGGCGCAGCTTGCGCCCGGGGTGCCAGACCCCGACGGCGTATTCGCGTTGCACCGGGAATTCTCGATCGCCTTCTGAAGCTCTTACTCTTCCGGCCAGTACAGACGCATCGGGTTATCCACCAGCAGTTTGCGCTGCTGCTCGAGCGTCACTGCAATGTGCGGTATGAAATCCACCAGCAGGCCGTCGTCGGGCATGTGGTCCTTGAGATTCGGATGCGGCCAGTCGGTGCCCCACAGCACGCGGTCCGGGAACTCGTCCACTACGCAGCGCGCGAAGGGGATGACATCGTGATAAGCGTGGCGCTCGCCGTTCAGCGCGGGCGGTCCGCTCAGTGACAGACGTTCCGGACAGGTCACCTTGCTCCACACATTCAGGTGCTGGCGCATGAACTTGAGGAACAACTGGAACTCCGGACCCTCCAGCGGCTTGGTTACATCGGGGCGACCCATGTGATCGACCACCACGGTGGTGGGCAATGCAGTGAAGAAATCCCACAGTTCAGGCAGATCCACCGCCTCGAAGTAGATCACCACATGCCAGCCCAGCTTGCCGATGCGACCGGCAATTTCCAGCAACTCGTCCTTGGGCGTGAAATCGACCAGTCGCTTCACGAAGTTGAAGCGCACGCCGCGCACGCCGGCAGCATGCAGTGCGGCGAGTTCGGCATCGGTCACGGAGCGGCGCACCGTGGCGACGCCGCGCGCCTTGCCGCGGGCGGCGATGCAGGCATCCACCATCGCGCGATTGTCCGCGCCGTGGCAGGTGGCCTGCACGATGACATTGCGCGCAAAGCCCAGATGATCGCGCAGTGCGAACAGCTGCTGCTTCGAGGCGTCGCAGGGGGTGTACTTGCGCTCGGGTGCAAAGGGAAATTCGGCGCCGGGGCCGAATACATGGCAATGCGCATCGACCGCGCCTGCGGGGACGCGGAACTGCGGCTTGGCGGGACCCTGGTACCAGTCCAGCCAGCCAGGTGTCTTCGGGAATACTTCGCGCATCTACGGGCCCCTTTTCAAAACCTTGCACCGTCAATCGGTGTCGTCCGGCTCAATGAAGCACCAGGCCACTTCCGGAAACCGGGCCTTGATGCGCTTTTCCAGCATGTTGATCTTGGCGACCGCATCTTCGATCGACAGCCCGGGTGCCATCAGCACCTTGGCCGCCAGCATCACCTGCGG